>CAJADF010000030.1 GCA_903938485.1 uncultured Methylococcaceae bacterium | reverse complement strand
TTGATCTAATTTTTCTTTAATACTTGCAGAACCTTGTAACAAGGCTTTTTCGGCTTTCCAAATTTCTTCTAAATCAGAGTATTCTTTTTCTAAATCAGCAATATCAGTTTCAAGGCTTGTTAAGCGCTTTTTAGAAGCAATATCCTTCTCTTTCTTTAAGGCTACTTGCTCTATTTTTAGCTGTATCAAGCGACGATATAATCTATCCATTTCTTCAGGTTTAGAATCAATCTCCATTCGAATACGGCTACCCGCTTCATCAATTAAATCAATCGCCTTATCGGGCAACTGTCTATCAGCAATATAACGATACGATAAAGTGGCTGCCGCTACTATTGCAGGGTCGGTAATCTCTACACCATGATGTACTTCATATTTTTCTTTTAAACCGCGTAAAATGGCAATAGTATCTTCAACAGAAGGCTCATCCACCATAACCTTTTGAAAGCGGCGTTCTAAGGCTGCGTCTTTTTCAACATATTTACGATATTCATCTAAAGTGGTCGCGCCCACACAATGCAATTCACCTCTCGCTAAAGCGGGTTTTAACATATTGCCCGCATCCATCGCGCCTTCCGCTTTACCTGCACCCACCATGGTATGAAGCTCATCAATAAACAGAATAACTTGACCTTCTTGTTTAGCTAAATCGTTTAGAACCGCTTTAAGACGTTCTTCAAACTCACCTCTAAACTTAGCTCCGGCAATTAGGGCTGCCATATCCAAAGATAATACTTGTTTGCCTTTAATACCTTCTGGCACTTCACCATTAACAATACGTTGAGCTAGGCCTTCAACAATAGCAGTTTTGCCCACACCAGGTTCACCAATTAAGACCGGATTATTTTTTGTACGACGCTGTAACACCTGAATAGTTCGTCGAATTTCATCATCACGACCAATCACCGGATCCAACTTGCCTTGCTCGGCTCGCTCGGTTAAATTAATTGTGTATTTATTTAAAGCTTGACGCTGGTCTTCTGCATTAGCATCTTCAACTGCTTCGCCACCGCGCATTTTATCAATTGCCACTTCTACCGCCTTGCTTGTCAGACCTAATTTTTTAAATAATTGACTTAAATAACCTTTCTCTTCACACGCAGCTAATAAAAACAATTCACTGGAAATGAATTTATCATTACGCTTTTGAGCTAATTTATCGGTTAGATTTAATAGTCTTGAAGATTCATTGGAGATTTGAACATCACCACCCGAACCCGATACCGTCGCAATCCGATTAAGTTCGGTAGTTAATTCAGTGCGCAACAATTGGTTATTAATACCTATTTGCGCTAATAACGGTTTAATACTACCGCCTTCTTGTTCTAATAATGCCGTCATTAAATGCACGGGCTCTATAAATTGATGGTCTTTTCCTAAAGCCAGACTCTGAGCGTCAGCTAATGCTGCCTGAAACTTGCTGGTTAATTTATCCATACGCATGAGTTTTACCTACTAAATAGTGGTTAAGTTGGCACGGATATTAGGGAGCATCCGCATTTTTCAAGGCGCAAACTAAATTTTATTAACATTAACTTCTTGTAACAAAGATTAACGTGTATCAGTTACCTTTCTATTCTTTAAATTAACTTATTACTGCTAACGTTAGATTGTAATAGTTAACATATGTTGTTAAATTAGTAATAACTATTCAACTGAGTTGCTATAAGCTGACTAATTATAGGCTTATTTAGATATAAGAAACGATGAAATTAAAATTGTTTCTAATACTCGGTTCCTAGATAGTCTCTAATTCTCTCCATTGATAGGCTTTCAAACCCAAACATGAAATAATTTTGAAAGCTTCGACAAGCTCAGCGCGAACGGAAGGTATATTTTATATAACTAGATTTGTGGACTTAAATTTTAATTCGTTCGTAAAGTTTAATGTTTATACATTAGTAGAGATTGATATTAATATCGTTCATGGTGCGGTTGTTGAACCATGAACGTAGTAATTTATTCCGCTTAAACTGATTTACAATGAAATATCTATAAAACCATGTGTACCGCGTTTGGATTTTACAGACAACCAATCTTTTAAATGTTTAAGCTCAGCTGTTTCTTCTAAGGCATCTAAACTTTGTTTATTTTTTAATAATCTAAAAGCAGATGAAAGCACATTATAACGATCGCCCGTAATACCCGATCTTCTTAAGCCAACCGTATTTAATCGATAATGTTTAGCCGGTCTGCCACCTATTAACATATAGGGAATTACGTCCATATTTAAACCCGTCGTGCCTTGCACAATAGCATAAGAACCTACTCGGCAAAACTGATGCACAACCACCGCCCCCCCCATAAACACATTATTTCCCACCTCAACATGACCACCAATAGCCACATTGTTGGCAAAAATAGTATTGTTACCCACTGAACAATCATGTGCGACATGGCTATTATTCATAAAAAAACACCCAGAACCAATGCGAGTTTCTGCATTTTCTTTAGCAGCACGATGCGCGGTAAAGCCTTCTCTAAAATGGTTATTATCACCAATAATTAACCATGATTCAGTTTCTGGTTTAAAACTTGTATCTTGAGGCAAACCACCTAACACAGCATGCGGATGCAATACATTTCCCTCACCCATTTTTACATGCCCATGAACCACGGCATGTGCCCCAATCTGACAATTAGCTCCAATTACAGCGCCACTTTCAATCACTGCGAAAGGTCCTACAGTAAGATTTTCGCCTAACACCACATCAGAGGCAATGTAAGCGGAGGGATGAACATTTTGTGTCATAGTAACTAACCTTTAGAATAAAATTTTTAATGTAATTCTTTAATTGCTCAGACTTTAAAAATTATAAAGTGTAACAATCGATGCAAGCTTAACTTATCCTCTTGGATGAAACTTTGCATGTAATTCTTTTAACCGCTCTCTAGCAATATGCGTATATATTTGCGTCGTTGATAAATCAGAATGACCTAATAACAACTGCACTACCCTTAAATCTGCTCCGTGATTCAATAAATGCGTTGCAAAAGCATGGCGTAAAGTATGTGGAGAAATCTCTTTATTTATACCCGCCTTTTTCGCATGGCGTTTGATAATATGCCAAAACGCCTGTCTTGTCATGCCGTCAGCACGATTTGTGACAAATAAATAATCAGACTGCTGATTACCCAATAAACTGCCTCTAGATTGATTAATATAAATTTCTAAACAACTCATAGCTTCTTCACCCACCGGG
>CAJADF010000029.1 GCA_903938485.1 uncultured Methylococcaceae bacterium | reverse complement strand
CTTATTAAATGTTAATATATTTTATTTTGTAATTTGTTTTTGGTGTGAAGGTGCTGTTATGTTGAATATTGAGAGTGTTAAGTGGAACTTGTTAGGCTTATTGTTAATAGTTGTGTTTAGTCTTTGTATTATTGAAATTGTATACGTGGACGTCCTTGTGTCTACAACGACTGCCAAATGTAGTTTTAATCAAAATAGATTAACAAATTTTTCATAATTTAGTTGAAGTTAAGGTAGCCCAAGATTATGTAGGCGTTATATTAAGATATATCGTTTTAAGTTTTCAAGTAGTCACTATATATATTGCTTGAAAGTAATTTTTTATGATTAATAAATATTTTTAATAATGTATTTTCGGAATCTTTTTATTTATACAGTCAGTATTTTATTGCTAATAGGCAGTGGCACTGTATTGTCTGAAAATATCTCCCTAGAACAGGGTAAGCCGAGTCTGGAAAAAGTACGTGTTCAATTTAAATGGTTTCATCAATTTAGATTTGCTGGATATTATGCGGCCTTAGATCAAGGTTATTATGCTGAAGAGGGTTTAGAAGTCGATTTTATAGAGCGTCAAGTGCATAAAAGTGTAGTTGATCAGGTAATCAGTGGTGATGTGAATTATGGTGTTGGTGATTCTTCTTTATTACATGAATTTGCTTTAGGTAAGTCAATAGTCGGTTTAGCTGCTATTTTTCAGCATAATCCTTTGGTTTTCTTAACTAGAGAAGATTCGGGGATTATACGTCCAGAAAATATTAAGGGTAGAAGAGTAATTTACGATGCTAACAATGTATTGGAAGTTCCTCTTAAAGCGTTATTGACCAAGTCTGGAATAACGGATTCTGACTATTTGCAGGTTAAGCAAACGGATGATTATAGAGCTTTGACGAGACATAGCATAGATGTGGTTGCTGGTTATTTAACAAGTCAACCATTTTATTATCAACAAGTTGGAATTAAAATTAATGTAATTGATCCGAAAGATTTTGGGTTAGATTTTTATGGGGATATATTGTTTACAAGTGTTGCTGAGCGTCAACAATATCCTGATAGAACAGCACGATTTTTAAGAGCTACGCTAAAAGGTTGGCAGTATGCTTTAGGGCATACAGATGCGATTATAAATTTAATATCTCAACGTTATCATAGTAAGTTATCAATACCGCAATTAAAATATGAGGCAGAAGTGATTCGATTGTTGATAGATCAGTCGATTCCTTTAGGTTATTTGGATCCTGAGCGTTTAAAAAAATTGTCTGATATTTATACTCAATTTGGTCATAATCCAGCATTAAGTGTCGATGTGTTGAAGCAGTTTGTTTTTGAACCTGTATTCAAAGATTTAGTTCATTCAAATTCAGAATCTTCAGCTAAGGTGGAAAGTAGTGTTAATGTTTATAGGGAACATGGTGATTCTAATAAATTAGATGTGCCAGTTTTGAGTTCAAATCAACCACAAAGTCAGAGTTTTGATAGCTTAATTTTTTGGGGCTTATCAATTATTTTAATTGCGGTATGTTTTTTTTATTTTAAGCGAGAATTACGCACTAGATTGATAGTTGAGCGAAGAGAGCGGCTGCGCATTTCTATAGCTAAAATGGTTGGTAATCATGAGCCATTAATTGATATATTAAAAAACATTGTGGCAGATATAGAGCAGTTTGACTCCGCAATTGCTTGTAGTATTTTGTTGTTGAGTGAAGATAAAAGTTCTATAAAACATTGCATCACATCTAGGCTTCCCGATAGTTTTATTTCATTAAATGAAGGGTCATCCTTTAGTCAAAACGAATGTCCATGTTGTTCGACTGCTTTTACTGGTCAAGATGTTTGTATCGAGAATTTACAGCATGACGTGGATTGTGGGTCG
>CAJADF010000028.1 GCA_903938485.1 uncultured Methylococcaceae bacterium | reverse complement strand
CGTTTCAAAATAATCTCTTTGTTGTTGTTGTTGTTGTTGTTGTTGTTGTTGTTGTTGTTCGTCTTAACTTTTTTTGGATGTGTTAATTAAATATCATTAGATTTTCTATCGGCGATCTCTATTAATGATGAATTAAAATAAACCATATTTGGCTTATGCCATAATAAGGGTTATTAACAGGCTAAGTATGTATACGTCATTGCTACTTAAGTCTAATCTTATAATAAGGAGGGCGTCTGTGCGGCTTTTACTGGTTGAAGATGATGAGATTTTAGGTGATGGTTTGGTTGCAGGGCTCAGAATGGAAGGCTATGCAGTCGATTGGTTAACTAATGGTAAGCAAGCTGATGAAGCGTTAAAGCTGAACAGTTACGAATTGATAGTGCTCGATTTAAACTTACCCGATATGGATGGAATGTCTATATTACGTGCTTTAAGAGCGCGTAAAGATGAGACGCCTGTGATGGTATTAACTGCAAAAGATACTATTTCAGATCGTGTTATGGGTTTGGATAGTGGTGCCGATGATTTCGTTATTAAACCTTTTGAACTAGATGAGGTCTGCGCCCGGTTAAGAGCCTTAGCTAGACGCAGCGAGGGCAGGAGTGCGCCCACCATTGAATATAATGGTATTAGTTTAGATCCCGCTTCACATGTGGTCACTTATCATAACGAGAAGGTTGATCTATCCCAAAAAGAATTCGATATTTTAAGTTTCTTAATGAGCAACATCGGTAAAGTGGTTTCTCGTTCACGTCTTGAAGAAAGCTTATATTCTTGGGATTCTGATGTAGAAAGTAATACGGTTGAGGTTCATATACACCACCTTAGAAAAAAGTTAGATGCTGCGTTAATTCGGACGGTGCGTGGTGTGGGTTATATTATTGATAATCTAGAAGAATCATGAATTATTCCTTACGACAATTATTATTAGTCAGTTTATTGACTGCCTCAATGTTGATTTGGGGCGTTGCCGCTTATTTAAACTATAAAGTAACACGGGATGAGGTGGCTAATTTATTTGATGCAGAGTTAGCGCAGTCGGCTAAGGTACTTAACGCCTTTGTAGACAGTTTATTTCGTGAAGGTTCGTTGTCGGGGCATTGGAATCAAGAACAAGAAAAGTCTGCGCATAGCTTGCATACTTATGCTTTAAAGAAAAAGTTCAAAAATAAAAGTGCCTATCAATTATGGTCAGAAGATGATGGGTTATTGTTGCGCTCAGAAAATGAGTCGACATTTTCTGTGCATGGCTTTAGTCGAGTCAATATAGATGAGCAGTTATGGCCTATTTTTGACGAGCTTTTAAAAGCAAATGCCTTAGGTCATAAATATGAAAGAAAAGTAGCTTTTCAGTTATGGACTAAAAAAGAAGGTCTGGTTTTAAGGTCTGATAGTGCGCCTGATTATGCCTTATCTTCATCGGACCATGGTTTTAGTGAAACGACTATTGATGGGCATGAATGGCATGTATTTAGTATCACTAATGCGACCGGTGAGTATGTTATTCATGTGGGTCAAAAAGAAGAGATTCGCGTCGAGTTAACCGATGAGATTTCCATGCATTTGGGTACTCAGTTCTTAGTGGGATTGCCTTTTTTGGGTTTGGTCATTTGGTTTATTGTTGGCTTGGCTTTAAAGCCGCTTAATAGATTAGAGAAAGCGTTAGCAAAACGAGAAGCAAGTTATCTTAAGCCACTGTCAACAAGAAACCTGCCCAACGAGATTGTGCCTGTTGTTAATGAGATTAATAATTTGTTTGTGCAGCTTGAAGACGCTTTTGAACATGAAAGGCGATTTACTGCAGATGCGTCACATGAGTTAAGAACACCTTTAGCAGGTTTATTAACACAAGCGCACGTAGCGTTAAGAACGACAGATGAGGAGGTGCGTAAACAGGCTTTATCAAGAATCAAACAGGCTGTTAATAGAATGACCTATATGGTGCAGCAGTTGCTTACCTTTTCTCGTATTGAATCAAATACCGAGTTTTTAACTAAACAAAATACGATGATTAGTCGGGAAGTGATTCATGTGATTACAGAATTAGAGCCCGAAGCCCACAAAAAACAGATTAATCTAGAATTTGTTGAAGAAAACGCCGTTCCTGCGGTTGTCAACGGGCCCTTAGTCGCTATTTTAATTCGAAACATTATTGATAACGCTATTAAGTATACGCCACAGAAAGGCGATGTCTTGGTAACAGTGACTGGCCAAGAAAAGTATTTGCAATTATGCGTTGAAGATTCTGGCCCTGGTATAGCGCCTGATCAATATGCTAAATCGTTAGAGCGTTTCCATCGTTGTGTAGAAACCGCCAATACCGCAAAAGGGACTGGGCTTGGTTTTTCAATAGTGCAACGAATTGCCGGCATTCATAATGCTGACCTCGTGTTAGGGGTGTCGCAATTCGGTGGCCTTAAAGTAACGGTCATGTTTCCTTTGCCGGCTAGGCCGGTTGATAATTCGTGGCAAAATAAATTAAGCTTTTTCCATATCCGCTAAGGTTTATGGGTCAATAGATTGTTAATAAGTCGCTAAATCTTCCGGTTCCGCCTTAACGTGATTCGTTAAGGCGCCAATGCCTTCAATTTCAACTCTAACTACTTGGCCGGGTAATAAATAACCACGCGGCTTCATCTTTACGCCGACACCACTAGGTGTGCCGGTGGTGATAATATCTCCGGGTTCTAGTGTCATGGCTTGCGATAAATAAGCGATCATTTCATAGCAATTAAACAGCATCTCGTTAGTGCTGGCATTTTGCCTTAATTCATCATCAACCCAAGTTTTAATGGTTAAATTATGGGGGTCCTTGAGTTCATCTGGGGTTACTATCCATGGGCCTATTGGGCCAGTCGTATCAAATGACTTGCCTATCATCATAGTGGGTGAGTGCAT
>CAJADF010000027.1 GCA_903938485.1 uncultured Methylococcaceae bacterium | reverse complement strand
AGCCGAATTACTTCCAAATACAGTAGAACATACACTACCCTTTAATGGCGGAGCAATGGGCTATTTTTCTTACGACTTAGCCAGAAGATTAGAAAAACTGCCTGTTATCGCCACAGACGCAGAACAAATTGCTGATATGGCAATAGGTATCTATACTTGGGCGGTTATTGTTGACCATCACCAACAGCAAAGTTATTTAGTAGGAAATGCTAAAAGTGATGCAGAATGGCAGGCTTTAATTGAACAATTTAGTGCATTACCCCCATCAACACCAGTAACACCCTTTAAGGTAACCAGTGCTATTAAATCCAACATGGATGAAAACACTTATGCCAGCGCTTTTGAAAAAATTAAACAATATCTTAAAGAAGGCGATTGTTATCAAGTTAACCTAGCCCAACGTTTTGTCGCAGACTGTAAAGGCTCACCTTGGACCGCGTACTTAAAACTCAGAGAACTTAACGCAGCGCCTTTTAGCGGCTATTTAAACTTACCCGATGCGCAAGTGTTAAGTTCATCACCAGAGCGCTTCTTAAAAGTGACCCAAGAACGGGTTGAAACTAAACCCATTAAAGGAACGCGCCCTAGAAAACAAAATTTGGCCGAAGACGAACAACAAATACAAGCTTTACAAAACAGCCCTAAAGATAAATCCGAAAACCTGATGATAGTGGATTTACTGCGTAACGATATTGGTAAAACCTGCAAAAAAGGCTCTGTTAAAGTGCCCTTAATTTTTAATGTCGAAAGTTATGCCACAGTCCATCATTTAGTGAGCACAATCACTGGCGAGTTAGATGACACTCACCATGCCTTAGACTTATTAAAAACCTGCTTTCCTGGTGGTTCAATTACCGGCGCCCCAAAAATTCGCGCCATGGAAATCATTGAAGAACTAGAACCTAATCGCCGTGGTGTTTACTGTGGAGCCATCGGCTATATTGGCTTTAATGGCAATATGGACACCAACATCGTCATCCGAACGCTAGTACATTCTAATAACACCATTCGTTTTTGGGCCGGCGGGGGTATTGTGAATGATTCTGATGTGGCAGATGAATATCAAGAAAGTTTTGATAAAGCCAAAGCCTTACTGGCATTACTAAAAGAATTTTCTGAATAATGCGGATTATTAAACTGGGTGGCAGTTTAACCCAAGCTAAAACACTACTTAAGTGTCTAGACACAATAGACAAAAACTACGACACCCAAAAAACAGTGATTGTACCCGGTGGCGGTGCTTTTGCTGATCAAGTTAGAACTGAACAAAGCCATTGGCTATTTGATGACTCTACCGCTCATAAAATGGCTATTTTAGCCATGCAACAAATGGCTTTATTAATACACGGTTTAAAAAGCCATTGGCCCATGGCAGAATCAACAAGCCGCATCACTGAACAGTTAAATACACATAATGTGTCGATCTGGTCTCCCGATATAAAGGAGCTACAACTTCATCATATTGCAGAATCTTGGGATATTACCTCTGATAGCTTAGCGGCTTGGTTAGCTAATAAACTTTGTGCAGAACGACTGACTTTAGTTAAATCTACCCCTATTGATCAAAACCTGAACTTACAAGAACTCAGCCAAGTCGGTGTTATTGATAAAAGTTTCTATCAGTTTGTTACAGATAGTGCCTTTAAGATTGATATTGTTCATCAAACAGACCTCTGAATCTAAATGATGAGATGAGGAGGAGTTCTTTTTTTCTGTTAATGTAAAGCCCAGACATATAAAAAATTTATAGTAATGTAATTATACGAAATGCGATTCGCTATTAATCTACGCAAAAAACTGATGTTAACCGTCAATTCGTGGCTCGCGTTTTTACAGGCGAAAACAATCTTCCTATCAGGGAATTAATCACGTACCTCCCTTCCGCAAAAGCCATGAGCGAGATAGACTGCACTCCATTTCCACTTAAGCCTTATGTCTGTAGAAAACATCATTCAAGTTTTATTAATTTGCTTAAGTTGTCGCATCAATGCATCCACGTTTTTGATATTACATTCGGGGGTTGCTGTACTGTCTATTTATCTAATACAAAGTATGGACAGGTGAAAGAATGAAGTTGTATTACATTTTAGTTAAATTAATCTTAACGAATATCAAACCCTGTATAAGCCTCATCAACCGCCAAATCTTCGCGTTCCACTTGATCCACTCTTGCAGTAATCGGGCCTTTATGTGCCCAAGCGATCATTTTATCCAGCAATTCTGATTCTGCCTCAGCAATGATCTCTACTCGACCATCTTCTAAGTTTATTACATAGCCGTTAATGCCCAATTGCTTGGCTTTCTTTTGCGTAAACATCCGAAAGTAAACGCCCTGCACTCGACCAGAAACTAATAATTTAACGCGTCGCAACATGAGTTATCTTCCAACAGTAATGAATCTTTAAATCTCGAGAGAAATCTTCAGGAATAGTCTTCAACGTAATATCTTCTAGATTAAAATCAGCCATCGCCTCAGTATCAATCTTGAACTTCCTAAAATTAGTCGAAAAATAAAGTACGCCGTTAGAGACTAACAAACGCATCGCATGCGTAATGAGTTGCACATGATCACTTTGAATATCAAAAGCATCTTCCATACGCTTTGAATTTGAAAAAGTCGGCGGATCTAAAAAGATTAAATCATAATTAGAATGCTCCGATTGACTTGCCTCTAGAACTAACTTTGCCTGCTCTGCCAACCAATCTAAACAATCGGCTTGGATAAACTCATGTGTGCCTGCCACACTATTTTGAGCTAGATTATTTTTAGCCCATTGCAAATACGTATTGGACATATCAACCGTGGTAGTGGATTTAGCCCCACCAACTGCGGCATGAACTGTTGCACTGCCTGTATAAGCAAACAAGTTTAAGAAGCGTTTATCTTTAGCGTGTTGCTGAATCATTAAACGCACAGGCCGATGATCTAAAAATAAACCGGTATCGAGATAATCTTCAAAATTGACTAATAGTTTACAACCGCCTTCTGCAACTAAATGGAACCGACCTTGTTCACCGTGTTTTTCGTATTGCTCCGTGTTTCTTTGTTTACGACGAATCTTTAAAATGACTTGCTCTGCATCAACGTCTAATACCCGAGGAATCTCTGCCAACAATCCCGCTAAGCGTTGATCGGCTTTTTGTTGATCGATGGTCTTGGGCGGTTCATATTCTTGCACGATAACCCAGGTTTTATCACTCTGATACAAGTCCACAGCCGCCGCATACTCAGGCAAATCTGCATCATAAAGCCGATAACAAGTTACAGTGTTTTGCTTAGCCCATTTAGATAGCTTTTTGATATTCTTTTTTAAGCGATTAGCAAAATCGATCGCACCAATTTCAATAACAGGCTTATCTTGAGTCTTAGCTTCAGTGTTCTCAACTACTGCCGTTCTTTCACTAACAACATCCTCTTTATGAACTGCCTCATAAACCTCCTCAGAGGTTTTATTTTCAGTGACTGATTCAAGTTTTTTAATGGCTTCTAAAGCTGTTTTTGATGGCCCTGTTGACTCAGAAACAACTGCGCTATTTTGGCTAAGCGCCATCACATTAGCGATACGCTCTTCTTGATTTCTCGCTTTAGGAATAAAGAACTTTTTCTCGATGATATTAAAGCGTAATAACTTACATTCCAATGCGCCATTAAAGAAAGTAATCGGTTTTTCTGATCGAATGCCTAATCTAAAGCCCAACTCAGGATTACTGATAATCATGGCCGCTTTCCAACCCACAAATTGAGTTTTTAGAGTATTACCAAACGTTGTATATAACTCTGCAGTTTCTTCTTCATCACCTAAGCGCTCTCCATAAGGCGGATTACATATTAACAAGCCCGGTTGCCAACTCTCTGCGGGTTGAGCATCGGCTATATCGCGACGCTCTACATGAATCTTTTTTTGTAAACCAGCATTAGCGATATGCGCTAAGGCCGTATTAACGGTATGGCGATTTTGATCAAAACCCACAATAATCGGTAACTTTTCTATGCCCTCTTTGCGACGTTGCAAAGCTTCTGTTTTTAAGCGCTTCCAACACGCGGCGTCGTGTTTTTTCCAGCCGATAAAGCCAAAATATTCACGTAATAAACCCGGCGCATAATCTGCGGCAATCATCGCTGCTTCAAGTAATAAAGTACCCGATCCACACATAGGATCAATTAAGGAACCTTTTTCGTTTGCAATAGCCGGCCAACCACACCGTAATAACATCGCTGCTGCTAAGTTTTCTTTCATAGGCGCTTTAATGCTTACATCACGATAGCCACGACGATGTAAACTTTCACCCGAAAGGTCTAAACTCAATTGCGCCTGATCCCCTTGCAAATAAATATTAATACGAATATTCGGTTGTTCTGTATCAATACTCGGACGCACGCCAAACTTATCGCGCATCTGATCCACAATGGCATCTTTTACTTTTAAGGCGCCAAAGTGCGTATTGTTAATAGCCGGTGAATTTTTTGCACTAAAAGACACGGCAAAAGTATCTTCTGGGTTGATGTGCTCAAACCAATTAATGCCTTGCACACCTTTATAAAGATCATCCTGTGATCTAACTATAAATGTACTTAAAACTAAAAAGATGCGGTTAGCCGTTCTTGACCATAAACAGGCCCGATAAGCCTCCTCTAAGTCGCCTTCAAATGCCACACCCGCCATCGTTGCTTTGATATGATTCATACCTAAAGCCCTTAACTCATCGGTCAGCAAAGTTTCCATTGCTTTAGGGGTAGTGGCAAATAACGAATAATTAGACATAGATACGCAAAAGAAAGATTAAATGAGGGGTTAAATCAGCCAATAAAAAAGGCGTAAGACACAGTATTTTATATACCGCATCTTACGCCTTTGTCATTAAGACGCTTATTGAATTTTAATTAATTCAACATCAAATATTAAAGCAGCATTAGGACCGATAGCACGACCCGCTCCATGCTCTCCATAAGCTAGCTCAGACGGGATGTAAAATCGATAAGTTGCGCCTTCTGTCATTAATTGTACGCCTTCAGTCCAACCTGCAATCACTCTATTCAAAGGAAATGAAGTGGGCTCACCACGACTATACGAACTATCAAATTCAGCGCCATCAATTGTTGTACCTTTATAATGTACTGTTACCGTATCTGTCGCCTTAGGTGTTGTACTACCTGTGCCTGCCTTAATAACTTCATATTGCAAACCGCTTGCAGTGGTAACAACATTCGTTTTTTTTGCATTTTCAGCTAGGAAAGCGATACCTGCCGCTTTATTTTCTTCTGGTGAAGTGGCATTTGCCATTGAAAACATAGTAAATCCTATAAGAATAACGATAATAATTGAAATAACTTGAGTTTGAACTTTTTTCACGATTCAGCCTGTCAGTAATATAAGCGTCATAGTTTATCAAAAAAACCTTATAAATTTAATTCATTTTACAGCTCGACAATTGTTGCTTAAACACTTTTGCTCGACGCTCCACTTTTTCTGCCACTTTGTTTAAGGGCGCATTTTTTAAATAACGCTTACTACGATAACCCCATACTCCTTCGTGATAAGCCACATATTGATACTTAGCATCCCACTTAGCGATCCCTAACCGGATATAACTTCTATTAGCATACCAGCCAATAAAATCGATGGCATCAGCAAAATCATCACGATCAGACCACCAACTCCCCACATCTTTTAAATAGGTATCCCACGTACCATCGGTAGCTTGAGCATAGCCATAAGAACTACTCTCCCTAAACCAAGGAATAAAACCCAAAAACCAAATACGCGGCGCACGTGCATCCGCTACAAAACGAGACTCTTGATGCATAATTGCCATCTGCACATTAATTGGCACACCCCATTTATCCGCAGATTCTTTAGCGTCTTCATACCAATCATTACTTTCCTTCTCTTTAAAAACGGCACAAAGATCATCGGGATGCTTAGGTGGTGCAACCGTACATCCCACTAAAAATGCGTTAAAAAATATTAAAAGGATAAATTGATATTTCATTAATACTAAAGCCTTAAACTTTTTGTCATTCCCTACAAAATACTTTAGAATAACCTAAAAAAGAGAACAAAAAGAAAACAAAAATGTCTACGAATTGTCTTAAAATTTTATTGCCAGCCACCTTACCCAAAAGACTACCACTACCGCTTTTTATCAGTAAAGTAGCAGCGGGGTTCCCTTCGCCTGCCGATGATTATATTGAAAAAAACTTAGATTTAAACGAATTATTAATACAAAAACCTGCCGCCACTTTTTTTGTGAGGGCGCAAGGTGAATCAATGCTAGGTGTGGGCATTCATCCTAATGATATTTTAATCGTGGATCGCTCTATAGAAGCCGTCAGCGGTAAAATTGTCATTTGTGCTTTAAACGGTGAACTGACTGTAAAACGCTTAGAGCGCCTACATAATCAATGGTTCTTAAAAGCAGAAAACCCCCTATATGCCGACATTGTCATCTATGAAGAAATCGAGATGATTATTTGGGGGGTCGTCACGCATGTTATCCACGCTTTATAATGACCCCACTGATTGCTTTAGTCGATTGCAATAATTTTTATGTCTCCTGCGAACGTTTGTTTCGCCCCGACCTAAGCAATAAACCCATCATGGTACTCAGCAATAACGATGGTTGTGTCGTATCTCGCAGTAAAGAAGTAAAAGACTTGGGAATTAAGATGGCCGCACCCGTTTTTCAAGTACAAGACCTGATCAAACAACATAACATTACCCTCTTCTCTTCTAACTACACTTTATATGCCGACATCTCTGCTCGAGTCATGTCTACCCTAGAAGAATTCACCCCCCATCTAGACATATATTCTATTGATGAAGCGTTTTTAGACTTAACCGGCATTTGCGAGAAAGATTCGAACAAGTATGGACAGCAAATTAAGAAAACCGTATTACGTACGACAGGAATCCCTGTCTGTGTCGGCATGGGGCCTAATAAAACCCTCGCTAAATTAGCTAACTTTGCGGCGAAGAAATGGACAAAAACCGCAGGCGTCCTTGATTTATCTGATATTAAACGCAGAGAAAAACTCATGCGTATCGTACCTGTAGGGGAAATATGGGGTATAGGCTCACGCACTACAAAAAAGCTCAATAAACTTAATATTCACACCGTCTGGGATTTAGCCAGCCAATCACCCGATAGAATTCAACGCCTGTTTAACATTGTAGTCGCACGTACCGTACTAGAACTGAATGGCGTGTCTTGTATTGAGCTAGACCTGTCGCCGACTAATAAACAGCAAATTGTTTGTTCTAGAAGTTTTAGTCGGCGTTTAACGGACTTTAATACCTTATCTCAAGCCTTAGCCGAGTTCTGTAGTAGGGCAGCAGAAAAACTCAGACAGCAAAACTCCGTCACAAGCTGTATCAATATCTTTATTAGAACCAGCCCCTTTAATCCGCAAGAACCTCAATATCAACGCTCTGCAAGTATGCATCTGACTAGCGCCACTCAAGATACGCGGATTATTATTAGCAAGGCTAATCAACTATTAAAAGAAATTTTTAAAACGGGCTATAACTATCAAAAATGTGGCGTACAACTAAGTCATATCCAGAGTGCATCAACTCACAATCAATTAGACTTATTTACGTTTGAAACCAATGAATTAACGACAGAGAACGCACCACTGATGTCAGTGATAGATAATATTAATAAACGATTCCCAAAAAAAATAGCTATTGCAGCCACAGGCTTTAATAAATCATGGAAACCTAAAGCAGAATTAATCTCGCCTAACTACACTACAAAATGGCAAGACTTGCTTAAGGTTAAATAAAAAGTACAATTATAACTAAATTTATTTAAAAAACCATTAATTTATTATATCTCAAAAGGAAACAATTATTCTATATTTTACATCATTGTAAACAATAAAAGCCTGCGTTATAGTTCAGTCGCAGTATCGAAAAACCCATCAACTTAATAAGGATCTTTTATGAACGAATTGACCCGTGATATTTTAATAGGGGCGTTTTTTGTAGTTGGTTTAATGAGCTTTATTTACGGCGAATTTATTCTATCCTCCACCTTCTTTGCCGTAACAGCAATTGCTAGTTACATTAAAGTCAACCGCAAACCCGTCAACACTAACACAATTCAAATTTGATGATATTAAACACTCAGAACTGTGTAGTGGTCTAATAAAAACGGACACTCCTATAGGTTGATATAATTAATCAATCGAACATGGGTAACTACAAATGACAAAACCAAAGCGAGTATTTGATGCCGCATTTAAATTAGAAGT
>CAJADF010000026.1 GCA_903938485.1 uncultured Methylococcaceae bacterium | reverse complement strand
CAAAGTAAGTTAGCGGCCGAATTGGCTTTACGCACGTATGCGGCTTATTCTGGTGCGGCGGTATTTATCTATCGTTTACCTAATGTGTTTGGTAAATGGTGTAAGCCTAATTACAATTCGGCTGTTGCTACTTTTTGCCATCATATTTCTAACGGTTTACCGATTCAAATTAATGATAAAGACGCGGCGTTGTCTTTGGTGTATGTGGATGATGTGGTCGATGAATTTATCAGTGTGTTAACCACTTTAAACGCTGATGCTAAACCAGAGCCGGTACAGGATTTTTATATTATTCCGGTGCAATACAAAACCACTGTGGGCCAAGTAGCTGAGTTAATAGCATCGTTTAAAGACAGCCGAAATTCGTTAATAACAGAACCCGTGGGAACCGGCTTAGTAAGAGCTTTATACTCAACGTATATGAGTTATTTATTACCCGAGGGTTTTGCTTACCAAGTGCCTAAATACAGCGACCCACGCGGTGGCTTTGTTGAGATGCTTAAAACGAAAGAGTCGGGGCAATTTTCTTATTTTACCGCGCACCCTGGCGTTACCCGTGGCGGCCATTATCATCATTCTAAAACCGAAAAGTTTTTAGTAATTAAAGGCCAAGCGCGTTTTGGTTTTAGACATATTTTAACGAATGAATCGTTTACCCTATTAACCTCAGGTGATTTACCAACGGTGGTTGAGACTATTCCAGGCTGGGCCCATGATATTACTAATGTGGGTGATGATGAGATGATTGTGATGTTGTGGGCTAATGAAATTTTTGATCGCGACCGTCCTGATACGATTGCCAGCAAGGTGACTGACGAATGAAAAAACTAAAAGTGATGACGGTAGTAGGCACCCGCCCTGAGATTATTAGGCTGTCTGCCGTACTTAAGAAGTTAGATGCGACCGAGAGTATTGAGCATATTTTGGTACATACCGGGCAAAATTATGATTACGAGTTAAACGAAATCTTTTTTAAAGATTTTGGCCTTAGAAAACCGGATTATTTTTTAAATGCGGCTGGCAAAAATGCCGCAGAAACCATTGGTAATATTTTAATTAATGTTGATCCTTTGTTAGAAACTGAACAACCCGATGCATTTTTAGTGTTAGGTGATACTAATAGTTGTTTATGTGCTATCCCTGCTAAAAAACGCCAAATACCTATCTTTCATATGGAAGCCGGTAATCGCTGTTTTGATCAACGCGTACCCGAAGAAACTAACCGTAAAATTGTGGACCATATCAGTGATATTAATTTAACGTACAGTGATATCGCCAGAGAGTATTTATTAAGAGAAGGACTGCCTGCAGATAGTATCATTAAAACCGGCAGCCCCATGTTTGAGGTAATTCATTCTCGCTTACCCGAGATTAATACTTCTACGGTGCTGGATGATTTAGGGTTAACGAAGGGAGAATATTTTATTGTCTCTGCACATAGAGAAGAGAATATCAGTTCTGATCGTAACTTTTTTGCTTTGGTGGATACGCTTAACGCGATGGCGGATTTGTATCAATTACCGATTATTATTTCTACACATCCGCGTACCCGTAATAAGATTGATCAACACGGCGTAGTGTTTAATCCTTTAATTAAACTAATGAAGCCTTTAGGGTTTATTGATTATGTTAAGTTGCAATTGGATGCTAAAGCGGTGCTATCTGATAGCGGCACCATTTCTGAAGAGTCTTCTATTTTAAACTTCCCTGCCCTTAATATCCGTGAAGCACACGAAAGACCCGAGGCGATGGAAGAAGCATCGGTGATGATGGTGGGCTTAAATAAAGACCGTATTTTGCAAGGTTTGAAGGTGTTGGAAGCGCAAGCCGATTCTGTTGAGAGAATGACTAGACCGGTAGATGATTATTCTATGCCGAATGTGTCAGATAAAGTGGTTAGGATTATTTTGTCTTATACGGATTATATAAACCGTGTGGTGTGGCAGAAGTTTTAAGGGCAGAAAATAGAGTTTACTAACGCCCTTTGTATTAATCGTTTCGTTTGGAATTGAATTTTAATACCATGAATATTTGTTTAATCATTGATGATTATTTGCCTGACAGTATTAAAGTCGGCGCGAAGATGATGCATGAGTTAGCCGTTGAGTTTGTAGCCCGTGGCTATACAGTAACGGTGATTACCCCAGCACCCAGTTTGTTAACCCGTTCTGAGATTACAGTATTAGATGGTGTAACGGTATGTCGATTTAAATCCGGTGAAATTAAGAATGTCTCTAAAGTAAAACGCGCTATTAACGAGACTTTATTGTCTTATTACGCGTGGCGGGCTTTTAAGGTTTATTTTAAGTCGCACCCTCAAGATTTAATCGTTTATTACTCGCCCAGTATTTTTTGGGGCAGTTTGGTTAAGCGTTTAAAAAAATTATGGGGCGCCAAGAGTTATTTAATAGTGCGGGATTTCTTTCCCCAATGGGTGATTGATAATGGCATGTTATCTGCCACCTCCCCTATTACGCGTTACTTTAGAGCCTTTGAGGCTTTAAGTTATAAAGCCGCTGATGTCATTGGGATTCAGTCTCCTAAAAATCTAGCTTGGTTTGCTGAAACCGCCTCGGTTAAAAAGCCTTTGGATTTGTTATATAACTGGGCCGCTAATGAGCCCGTGGTTATTAAAAGTACCCAAAATGATGCTAGTTCAAAATTCACTACAGAGTCATTAACTATTGATCATAGTTCTGATGATACCGTTACTGCGAGCACAGTACCTTCTGAGTTTTACTCTCATCGCAAAAGTTTGGGTTTAGAAAATAAAGTGGTGTATTTTTATGGCGGCAATATTGGTCATGCGCAAGATATGCTTAATATCGTTAGGCTGGCAATTGCCATGCACGATCAAGTCTCCGCACATTTTGTGTTAGTGGGTGCGGGTGATGAGGTGGCGTTAGTCCGTTCTGCTATAGCGGAGCATAATCTATCCAATATGACGTTATTACCCCCTGTAAACCAAGATGTGTTTAAACACATGTTAGCCGAATTTGATATTGGCTTATTCAGTCTACATCATGACCACACGACCCATAATTTTCCTGGCAAGTTATTGGGTTACATGGTGCAAGAAAAACCTATCTTAGGTAGCGTTAACCCCAATAATGATTTACAAGACTTAGTACAACAAGCCCATGCCGGCTTTGTTACCGTTAATGGCGATGATGAAGCTTTGCTGGCCAATGCTTTAAGGTTGTTGGATGATGAGGTGTTACGGTTAAGTATGGGTGCGAAGGCCAAGCAGTTGTTGGAGGATGTGTTTTCTGTAAAGGCGGCGGCTGATGGGATTTTAAGGGGTAGTGGGTTGGTGTATCAAGTCGATACGACTTTAAAAAACCTTTCGTAATGGGTTAAAGGAAAGGCGTATTGTTTATAATTTTAAAATATTTTAATTTTGCAGGCGCTTCGGGGTTATGTGCTAACATGTTGAAAACAAATTTTATTTTTATTCCTCATGACTGATCAAGAATTAAAAGATCTCGTTGCAAGCCTTGCAGTTGATAGTAAAGAACTGCATGCCACTCAAAAAGAAACATCCGAGCAGATGAAGAGCACATTTGAACAAATGAACCGCAACGATAAAGTTTTAACAGAAAAACTGGATCGTATGGGCATTACTTTAGGCAATATGGGTCAAAACCAAGGTGCTGTTGCTGAGGAATTTTTCTATAACTCGCTAAAAGAAACTCAAACCTTAGCGGGCGTGCATTACGATTTTATTGATAAAAATATTTTACGCTCTGGTAATGGCGTTAGTGATGAGTTTGATATGATTTTAGTCAATGGTAAAGATGTCGCTATTGTTGAAGTTAAATACAAAGCGCACGCGACCGATCTGGATAAATTACTCAGTAAAAAATACGCTAACTTCAAAAAATTATTCCCAGCTTATAAAAACTACCGCCACCATCTAGTATTAGCCACTTTTCATTTGTATGATGAGTTAAAACAACAAGCGCTT
>CAJADF010000025.1 GCA_903938485.1 uncultured Methylococcaceae bacterium | reverse complement strand
ATCCCATGCTATGAACAGCAGAACTAATTATGCCGTATAATGCAGTGTTAGTTGAAGTCATAATTTGATTAGTCATATCCCCCAACTCAAATTTACCGGGAATATAAGATCGACCCTTCCAACCAACCTTATAATGTTCGGCTTTTTGCTGATAGAGTTCACGCACCCTATAGCCCTCCATCCCCATCATTTCTTTTAGACTTTTACCCGCTAATTCCGCTTTGGGAAAGCGACGCAAATACATTCTGCGAACCACTTCTAATGATTTCTCCTCATCTGCGGCTAGTAACATCTGTTTACGAAAGTTGCGCGTGTTTGAAGTCGCGGTTTGTCCGACCGCATAAAATAAAAGGCTATCTTCACCTACCCAACACACACTGCAATTAGAGGATGCTATAACTTTTACAGCTTCATGAGTAATGGCCGTGCCAGGCCCTAGTAATAGACAATTTAAGGTGGCAATCGGTAAACGAATAACATTACCGTCACTGTCTATCCACTTGACACTACTATCATCAATTTCTAAACGCCCTCGTTCCAGATAAATAAAAGGGTATTTGGCACTCACTTGCGGCAAGGTATCCCGAGTTACTTTTATTATCAAGCGTGTCGATTTATCTTCAGTCGCCATAAATACCCATTTATTATTAGTCTGTCGTGAATGGTTTAGTCATTAACCAAATTGTTAAAAAGCGGGCTACACAATTATTGCGTAGCAGTGACTACAGTCACTTGTCGATCTCTATAGAGTTTGTGTTCTCCAAATTGAATAGGCACATCCATTAGAGTCAGTAACTCACCCTCATGTTCTCCAGGTAATACACTAAAATCTTTTAGCAGATTTTTTTGCTTAGCAATAACTAAGGCAGCTTCTATTCCTGCATATTCATTGATAAATTGATCTCTATAAATAAAGTCAGTAGGAACACAGTTTTTTCGGCCTAAGTAAACATCCCACGTTGGATTTTTAAGGGCTTCAATAATTAAGGCGGCTCTAGTCTCTGGCACTTCTAATAACACAGCAAAAGCCGCATCTTGCAGATAATAGCGATAGGTCATTTTTGCCCCACCACCGACTGCTTTTTTACCTTCACTGGTTTTAGGGATTAATAAACTTGCCCACGGATCTTTGTCATCATAACCACTACCCACCATGTGAAAATCGCGTAACAAGGGTTCTCTTTCACGCTTGATCAAGGGATCTGATGACGATTTTTCTGCGCGGACGAACGAAAAAACTGTCTGCTTGAGCGGTGCAAACTCGGCTAATAATTCAGTTTGTTCTCCACCCGCACCCAACGCACTACAAATTAAGCCTAAGATGCCAGATTTGGTAGGAAAGTTAAGTGTGTCTCGCCGTCCAAACTTAGAGTCATGCCCCCACGATTGCAGTGGCGCTTCTAGCCATAGCAACAAGTAGGGATTATTCATGCACGGTGACCTCTGCGTGTATTTTTAAAGCGCTAATCAGATCATCGATACTAAAGTTTTCATCAATACCATAGGTATAATCCGCTTGCTTACCAAATAAAGAACCGTGTAGTTTCTCTGTTTTAGCTAAATAATCTGTAAGTGCATCGATACTGGGTTGTAAAAATCCACCGTCTTTCGCTTTAATAGCGGTTTCAAAGGGTGCTTGTAAGCGTTGGCCTTTTCTAACCAATATTTTTGCGAATGCCCAAGGTGAAGCACCTGATTGGGTTGTTTGTCGTGCCGCTGGTACTGCGATAAATAAAGCTTTAGTAAACGCTTCAACGGCTTTTGTTAAGTTATCACCCTCTAAAGTTTGGAATAACTGACCTAAATCTAAGCTGATGTAACGGTAATAGGTAGCTGAGTTGAATTCCAAACTACCCATATGTGCCGCTCCCGGTTCTATTGATAAGTCATCTAATGCCGTAAAAAATTCAACTTCGTTACTGACCTTGTGGGTTGAAATTGCATGAGAAAAAGAAGCCGCCGCTTCAATATTAAGCTCTGCCGCTTGTGCAACCATACGCCCAAACAATGCAATATCAAGACCATCAATAGCTGGGTTAAAGGTTTTCTTAGCCAGTTTTTGGATGTCTTTATCTTTTATAGCCACCATCTCCGCAAGCGATAGTTCGGTATTTTCTTTTACTTCTACAGTTGCTGTTTGAGCTTTT
>CAJADF010000024.1 GCA_903938485.1 uncultured Methylococcaceae bacterium | reverse complement strand
GTTGACCCGTCTGAGCACCTTGAATATTACCACCTGCAGCTAATGAGATATCACCACCATTGACTGGATACTCTGCAAACAAATAATTACCCGCTCTTGCACTACCACCTACTTTAGTGTCATCTAATAAACCATAGCGTAATAATTGACTCGTTTGCTTAGGATCCAAACTTGCTAAATATTCTGAAAATGCCTGCCCAGCTTGCAAGCCAGGTATACCGGGAATTAATCCAGCTATTAATTGACTTCGATTATATAAAGCCGACGTACCCACCGTATAAATGGCAGCGGCGTTATTAGAGCTATCTGTATTACTATCATCCTTATTTAAAACAATATCTTTAGCTGCCTTAATGTTAATTGCTCCAGTACCCGTTCTAACCACCACTTGCTGATTAGTTTGACCATTTGCAACTAAAGGATTTGAACCTAGATAAGCAGCTGCCAAATTGACTGCGCCACCTGAAATCAGGTTGTAACTCCATGACTGCCCAGGTTGCAACATATCTTGCGAACGCAGATTAGCCACTTGACCAATAATAGGAGTAGTCGCTAATGCATCCGTCAAACTTGCATTGATATTTATATCACCTGCTGAGCGTAGTGTTAAAAATCCGGGTAATGAATAAGAACCTGACGAGTCTGCATATCTCCACTCAGAATTCCACAGCAAATTTTGGGTTGACCAAGCACCTGTCATAAAATCCCACTTATTTTGTAAGTTGAGATCCCCATCACTACGCACTTCAATACCAGGTAGTAAAACTAGATTTGCACCAGACTGATTATTAAAAGTAGGCTTAGCCACCATAAAAGTGGCCGTCGTATTTTTCCAGGCGTCTATATCTGCTGTTGTTATATTGCTACTATCGGTAGGTTTAACTACACTCGTTGCTTCTAAAACCGTTTTAATTGGATCAGCACCCACAATTGTTGTGTTAATATCCTTGAAGCCAATCTGATCACGACCCATGCGTAAATGCACAAACCCACCAATACCCCCCTGCCCAGAAGATACATCTATTTGACCGCCTAAGGCCGACAAATCAAGAATACCTGAACTAAAATCGTCATGATGAACCGTATCTAATAAAATACTACCGCCGTTATTGCCGACCGTTGTTGCCTTTGCGTAAAGTGCGCCAGTATTGCTAACACGAACCCCATTTCGACCATAAATTGAAATATGACCGGCCGTTAGTCCAGAGGCATCAATACTACCAGCAACCATCACAGATCCTTGATCAGCGCCAAGCTCAAAATTATGTGCATTAACATGAGCATTTTCTGCAATAGTTACATCACCCATGCGTTGTTCTATACTAACTGCTTCCGTAAACCCCGCATTTGCAAGTTTTGTATTTAGCCCTGAAAAGGCTTCAGGTCCTAAATTATTAACATCCAAACTAAAACGACCTTGCAAAAAATCATTAGCCGTCACTGCAAAACCTTTTGCATCAATTACACCGTTCCAAGTCAACTCACCATTACTTGCTTTAACAATTAACTCACCGGCATCACTCACTTGTTTAGCATTTACACTTGCACCCGCTAAATTAACAGAGGTAGCAGAATCTAAGTTGATATTACCTTGATCAGCCATTAAAAATAATGAACCTGCAGAAGTCGCTTTATATCTATCATTAAAAGCAAACACCTGACCTGATAAATCGACCTTGCTGCCATTGTTAAGATTCAAATCTCCTTTTAAGGCTTCAATTACCAATTTACCAGAAGGCACGTCAAAACGAGCATTACTATTTATGCTATCAGCCAGTACGGACCAACTAACACCTAAACCCTTATTAATAATTTTATCTTTATAAGAAGAATCTAAATTAGCCGAGTTTATCTCGACATGATATCCAGTAGCATCAATACGTGTAGTTGCGCCACTACCCCCACTAAAATAACTTGCATCTAAAGTTAAATCTCCCGCTACGCTTAATGAACCAACTGGAGCAATAGAGCTATTACCTGAAACCGGATCAATAACTTGACCTAAACCTTGAATACTAGCCAATGCAGTTTCTAAGGGCTTATCAGTTGCTCTTAGGGTTACTTGATTAAATCCATTGATGCCGTACTGACCACTCCCTAATTGAATATCATGCGCCTCTAAAATAAGAGAGCCTGTGCCGTTTCCAACACTATGACTAACAGCACCATGATTAGATAAATTAATTAAATCTGCAGAAATACTTGGTGTTTGGCCTGCATTAGCAAAACCATTAAGGCTGGCCGCAGATAAAAATAACCGTGTAGCATTTATGCGTGCCGCACCATAAATATTAATATCACTCGCACTGCTGAGTCTTAATTCATCTACATTAAAATTGCTATCTTTTAAGACCAATCCACTGGTACCAGCAGGTGCATTACCTAAAGTAATAGAACTAGAATTTAAGGCTAAACTACCCTTATCCATTACTATAGAACCGTCAAAAACAGTATCTTTACTAGAATCAAGTAACATTGAGCCATCAGCCTTTAATGTCGCACCCGTTTCAACCGTTAATGTTCCACCTATGGCCGTTAATGGTTGATCTCGTAATACAGCAACCTGATTAGCATCAGAAATTCTTAACAAAGCAGCATCGCTGGTCGCACTCAAATTACTGACTAATAAATCAGCAGTGCTGACATTTGTTTTACCACTACTTTCTAGCGTTGCACCGGCTGAAATTAATAAATCATCGGTAGCTGCTAATAAAATTTCTTGGCCCTTTAAGTCTACATTGCCAGCTATTTTAAGATTTTGAGAGGTCACCGTAACTCGTTCACCTTGAGATTCCTTAGTGCGCTTACCCCCTAAAAGCAAACTAGGTGAATTTAATTTGTTCAAATCATCAACTAATAATCCAACGGTACCCGTTGCTAATGACGCTAAGTCAGCAGACTTACCAACCACCTCTAATTGATCAGCTGAAATATCAACTTGCCCACCTAAACCTTTAGCTACTGGATTAGCTAATAATGTAGCTTCAATAGTTAAGCTATTTTTAGCATCTAAAACCAAACTACCTGCATCCTGAGGTAATTGAGGTAAAGCCGTACCTTGCTTGATTGCTTGATCATTAAAAAACTGATTAGCAAAATAGTTAGTATATTCAGATCTTGTTCTAGCTACACTTCCCAATTCAACCGCGAAGCCTTGTGAACGGGCCGACTGAACATCGGTACCTGTAACTCCATATCGCCCAGATACAATGGCTGTACCCGCGATATCGTGCGTTGTTTGAAATTGATCTTGAGTTCCTGATTTAGGAGTAATTAAATAAGCACCCGGCAACAAGGCATAATGAGCAGGCAATAGCGTATACCAACCCGCGACTAAACCAGCTCCGCTGTCTAAATACACAGATTGCCCGTTACTTAAGCCCGCATTAGCCGATAACATAGGGTCATAGGGTGTTAAAACCGCATTAAAACTAGGTAAAACTGCAAAACTTTGGGGATTAGTTGCTACTGTATTATCTAAAACATCATTACTACCTCCCGCACCTGTTATAAACTCATAGGCATAGAGATCTCCGCCACCCGATAAATCAATGGTAGATCCCGATTGCAAATTTAAATGTTTTCCATTCAACTCTAAGCGTTTTTCAGGTGGTGTATTAACAACTATATTTTTTGAGCCTGTCGAGTTAAGAGGATATAACCATGAAGTTCCCCCGGATCCCACACCAAAAGGGATTGTTAAATTATTACCAGCAACCGAGGTCACACTAGCCTTAGCTAATTCCAGATTTTTTTCTGCATTAAGTACTAATTCACCAAAAGGCGCTTTTAAGACACCTTGTTGAATAATATTTTGAGCACTAACGGTCAATCGCCCGCCTGCTGAATAAACTGGATCTTGCTTTGAATCATTACCACTAAAAGTAACCGTATTATCTGCAGCTCCGTCTTGCCGAATCGTATAATCTGTTAAGGTAGCCGGATATAATTGATTAGAAGTAATCTTAAGATCGCTGGCTATATTTAACTGGCCTAAAAAATCTTTAGCGCCATTAACATCAGTTAAGCCCCGTAGACGCACATCTCCGTCACTTACTAAATTAACTAAACCAAAGCCATTAAAACTTAGCCCACCCACTAAGTCTATGCCTTTTGCCTGAACAGAAAATTGACTTGCACCTGAACTAGCAGCGGGCGCTAATGGTAAACCACCTGCATTATTTCTGACCTTTGTTGATCCTAAAGCAACATAAGCTGTATTTAAACTGACCTTACTATCTGCCGCAGTTATACTCGGCGTGTTTAATACGATTTGTTGAGCGGCGCCCAGTTGCACATCGCCTTTAAACTCAATACGACTGTTAAAATTACCTTTGATAGGTGCAGCATCGGTGCTTAGATTTATAGAATCAAAACCAGCGGAATTAATCAACTGACTGTGTATTTTTCCTACACCACTATAATTGTTGGCATTAATTGCATCACCAGCAGTAAGACCTTGGGGTACTAAATCTGCGTTATCTGAAAATACCTGTAATGTTCTTGCGGTTCCAACCCCGCTATCATCCGGGAATCCACCATTCAATCCTTTGCCGCGTAAACCACGATCTAAATTAACTGTTAGAGAACCACCTGCAGCGTGGATACCGCCTTTTATAGCTTTAAATTCACCATCGAGCAGTAGCCCTTCACCTGCTGCTAAAGAAATGCTTCCCGCATCTGATGCAACTGCGTACGAGCCTATCCTTGAATTTTCTATGAAATCCAGCTTCTTTATAGCCCCAGATACATCTATTTTTGAACCAGAAGAACTAACAATATAGCCACGATTAGCGGTTATTGAGACATCTCCACCGGCTAAAACATCACCCTTAACCAATCCATATGCGTTAGGCTGTGCTTTAAAAGTACCCTGTGCTAACAATTGACTATTTGCACCTAACCAAATAGCTTGCGAATCAAAATACCCCAAATCTACTTTGGGCTGTGTCACAGTAAGTGCAATTTTTCCACTTGGCGTGTTAATTTGACCATCAACAAAAATTGCAGTGTCCGAATTCAAGGTAACATGTCCATTCATATCAGCTTGTATTAAAGCGCCTTTACCAATTATCAAAGCTTCTTGTTTATTTTGACCGGTTAATTCAGCAAAATTTAACTTTAAACTGGTGGTATTTCGTACGCCATCTGCTAAATTATAAGACTGACTGATATCAGAAATTTTTGCCCCTGATTTAACTAGAATAGCCGTACTATCTAGTTGCTCATTAACTTGTTTAAGTAGCACATGCGTATTGTCCGCTACCTTTAAACCATAATAATTAGCGGTCAAATCGTAACTTGAAAACCCGCCAGTCTTAAATAAATTCTCACTCAAGGCTAACGGTGAAAAATCTGAATTTGGTCGAACAGACAGATCACTATTGTTACCAATGACGATTTCATTTGTTTCTAACTTTAAGCTCCCGTTATTATTTAAAGCCGTCGCGTGTAAATTACCTTCTAAGCTGATACTACCTTTATGGACAGTTAAATCATTGCTTTGGGTAGTTAACTGAATTTTTCCACCCTCACCAGCGGTAATATCGCCTTTATTCTGATACCATGCCCCACCATCCGTAGAAATTGTACTGCCTTTAGTTATGTTAATATCAGCTTGTTCTGCTTTTAAGTTAACGCTACCGCCTTGAATAGATATCGTTTTTAAACCACGATCATTAGCATTATCTAAACGGTCATTAATCCACACACCGCTAACATCTAAGAAGGCTTTAGCGCCTAAAGTAATTGCACTTGGCAAACTGGTTTCTTTATCGCCGTCTCGTTGCGTAATAGGTAAAAAATTAAGAGTGCCTGATGGACTGGTAATAGCCCCTTGAATATCAAAATTTTGTGCAAATAAATCCAACTTGCTAAAAGCAGGTAAATTTAATGCCGTTGCTTTAGTTAAAGTAATTGAACCATTCGTTTTAAGCGTAATATTTTGAATACCTGATGCAGATAAGGTCTTGGCATTTAAATGCAATGGAGACGAACTCGTTGCAACTAAGGCATGATCAGCTTTATCTTGATCAATAATTACATCTTGTTTCGCGATATTATTTTCGCGATTTAAGTCTATAAGTAAACTACTGCCACTGGGCTGTTCTGACGCTAATCTTTGATTAAGGCCTGTTACAACTTGTCCGTTAATAACACCATCTAATAAAGCAGCATAAGATGCAATATCTAACGTCCCACCCGCTTTACCATCTATATAACCAGGTGAATAATATTGACTGTCTTTTGCCAAGATTATTTGGTCATAATGTCTATTTGGATCAGCCGTTGCGATATCAAACAATTGACCATTAGATATAAGCTTAGTAGTACCAATATTGCCCGCTTGATATTTAACTGAACCGCCAGAAATATCTACCGTACTATTTAAGTTTGTGGTGACACCACCACTCGAATTTATATTTACGGCTCCTGCAGAAGTACTACGCTCATCAATATTACGCGCTATGCGATCTACAGCACCTTTTACATCAGCGATAGGAATTGTTGCTGTTAAAAGCGAACCATCTGCTGCAAATGTTTGTTTTACATCTCGTAAATCAACAGAAACCGTTTGACCGTATAAAACACCAGTGCGTTGTAAAGGCGAATCTCGTAATTCATTTTTACGCAATTCGACTTTAATAATATTTCTATCGGCTGGTAGTTGTAGATTCTTTAAACCCGAAACATCAATCTTGCTACCCGCCCGTAAGTTAACACTAGCATCGCCTTTTACTAAAGGCAAAGCGGGATCATCAAGCGCCTCTATATTAACTTGGCCAGAGTGTGCTTGAATTAAGGAGTCTGGTTTTAAATCGACATTGTGTCCACTAACCTGTATATTTGAGTGTGATTGAACCTGTGCATCTATTGCCGTTTTGGTTTTATCTGCGTCTAATTCAACACTCGTAACACTGCCACTTGCCAATGTTACAGTGGCGTTAACACCCAATCCATCGCCCAAATCTGTCGATCTTTTAGTGCTCTTAGCGACTAATTTACCACTCGTAGATAAAGGATCTTGAATGCCTTCATGCGCTAGCAACCTAACGGAACCATTAAGCTGTACTGACGTACTCGCTGACACTACACCTTGCTGATTAACTGCAAAACCTAATAAACTTGCGTTACCCCGTTCAGCTAGGACTTTACCAACATTGTTAACCTCACCACCGGTTCCTACTTCAACTAATAAGCCCCTAATATTTGGATCACCATTAGCCTCTTGTAAATATACCTTATCTGTTGACGCCGCTAATATTGTTTGTCCATCAGGTGTTTCAATATTACCTTTGTTAGTAATAGACGGCGCTGCTAATATAACGCGCCCACCCGCGTCTTTGGTTTTAATACTTGCGCCTTCCTCCACAAATATCTGTATTTTGACTTTGTTGCCGTTCTGATCTTTTAATACATTTCCATGCGCATCTTTTACAAAAACCTCGCCATTACCTTGTAGTGCAGCCGTTTGAGTTTGATCAAAAATCTTTGTTATGCCTTTTTGAAAATCAGTATCACTAACCCCTAAAGTACTCGCAACTAATGAATTAACATTAACTTGGGAGTCTTTACCAAATAAAAAGCCATTTTGATTAATTAAATAAACCTGTCCACCGGCTGTTAACGACCCTAAAATCTTACTGGCGTCAGCCTGATGAATATTATTAAGTGCAATTTGGTTAGCACTCTGATTAAAATTAACTTTATAACCCTTATCAATATCAAAACTTTTCCAATCAATAATTGCCTTATCTACAGATTGATGGATTTGCATTGTATGAGCATCAGACAATTGAGCCGTAGCTTGACCAGGAGAAATATTTACTGCAATGTTTGAAGTAACTGGTCCAGCACTCGGCAAAGGCAAACTTTCCGCTTTAACAGCAGAAACCCCCAATGCAAAACCTCCTGCTATCAAATACCGAATGGCTAACACTAAAGGTTTTTGTTTGCTAACAGGTAATTCTGTCATTAAAGAATAATGATTAATCATAAATATATCTAATAATTCAAATAAACCGATTTGTACGGTATTATAAAAAAGCCTGAAACTTAAGTTATAAATAAACATTTTATTTTAAATGCGTATTTATAAACCAAATCGGCATAAACAAAAAAGCCTCGATGTTACTCGAAGCCCACTAAAAGTTCATATTGTAATTAATTATAAAGCTCTGGATAAATATCTTATCCAGAGCTTTATAAATCCTTATCCTATCTGCCAACTCCATATTCCATCAGGCAAATCCATTATAAAGTCCATTTTTAGTCAAACCATTGACCATCGTAAAAACGCCTTTATTCCCGTCATTGCAACGGTAAAAAACATTACTTGATAAATTATAGAAACCGTCCTTGGTTTTTAAAATCCGTTTAACTATAACAACATTGGCTTATTTCAACTGAAGTGTAATGGCTGTATTACCAACACCATTAAGATAAGGTACCGGTACTATTCCAACGCGTGGTACTTTAACGTTACCAGATGAATCATGTTCAAATACAGAAACTGGATTTGAAGCGACAACTGGAACAGCGTTAGTTGCTGTTTGGTCTGTATAAGTAGTTGGGAAAATACCTGTTGCGCCCCAAGCTGCTTTTAAACCATCGTTAACTAGTTTACCTACAGCAGTATCATTGCCTAAGTCTTTTGCAAACTTAGCTAACACAGCTTTCTTACCAGCTTTATAGGCTGTAACTTGGCCAGGAGTTGGACTTGCTCCTAATAAAGCTTCAGTTTGAGTACTATTTTTAGCCGTAATTAAAACCTCACCCTCAGCCCAGTAAGGATAATTGCCTGAAAATACATTTTCTAGTGTTGGCGCAAACTTATCTATAGCAATATAACGCCAATCGTTTGCCGCTGTACTTACACCTGCGGCAGTCACAGCGGTAGAGCTAAGTTTATCAGCACTATTTAATGCTAAACCCCATCGAGTTAAATTCGCTGTATTCAACTTAGCTCCATTTGCATCAACCGCTGTAGCCGTTCCTGCTTGCCAGTCAGCTAATAATTTACCAGTGTCACCTGCGCCACCTGGTTGTTGAATAGCGTCGCCAGGAACTGAAACACTCGCGTCAGCAGGTTTATAACTACCCGCTACATTTGGATAATTAAGTAACTTAGCATATCCCACCGCGCCAATAGCAGCACCTTTATTACGCACACCAACCCCAACTTGATTATCAGTTGGTAAAGGAATTGCAGGAAGAGTAACAGTTAGGTCAGGACCTGAAGCATAAGCTGTATTTGCTAAAGTAGTTAATGGCACTGCTGTGCGGTTAACAGGTAAAATAAAGTTACCAGCAGTATCATAAATTGGCACGACCTTAACATCAGCCCAAGTTGCTACAGAACCTGAGAATATAGCAGCTAAAAAGTTACGGCTTAAACTTGGTAAAGCTTTTTCTTCATAACGTCCTAAAGTATTTTGGCTTAAATTGGCGTCATCTTTATAAACACCTGACAAAGTACCACTTAAAATTTGGGCTTTTTGTAACACTTGATATAAATCTTTTGTAACGCCAATACCATAAACCAAGCCACCGGTTGGTACAACAGTAACGGCATTAGTAATTGCAGAGGGTTTTAATGTATCGACCCATCCGGCTGTTAACGCATTTGTTGTCAATTCAGTTACTGTTTCAGGATAGTTAAAAGTACCTGGCTGTAATAAAGTCGCCGCATCAACACCTGTGAAACCACCATCCGAAAGCTTGGAATCCAAATAAGTAGCCGCGTTAGCTGTTGTTAACTTACCTGCTGTTGTACCACCATCAGTACTTACTTGATAAGCACCAACAGCACCATTTGTAGCAGTGACCGATTTCCATTTAGTCGCATCAATTGTTTTAAAAATGTTTAAGTTATCAATTGCAATACCAGCAGCACTATTCGCCAAAAGCGGAACTACACCATAACCAGCGGCGCCTAGAGAACGCTTCGCTATATAGATTTTTTTACCCGCTAAACTGTTGTAAGGCGCCGTTGTACCAGACAAGCCATTCAACGCTGTCGCACCTGTAAAATAATATCCTGAGAAACGTTTAGCATCATCTTGAAATTTATCAACAGAGCTTGCTGCAGCTAAATTCTGCGTAATAACGCGCTCTAAAGCATCATCTTGAGCAGCACCACCTGAAGTGTAAATAACCACATCAGGTACATCATTACCAGGTGTCCATGGAGTTATTGCTTGCGCAGATTGAGAGCCCGCTAACAATGACACAGCCACTGCCAACGATTTAATTGTTAATTGTGTGTTAGTTTTCATTATAAATTTCCCTAATATAAATTGCTTACGCGGCTGCTAAGAATGATTTTTTACGCTTTGAGATACCCAAAACACCCATTAGCGCCGAGAAAAATAACCATACAGCACCAGGTAAAGGCACAGCAGCTATATTTGCTGACTGGAACGTTAGAACATTATTTGCACTTAAGCTAAAAGTACCTAATAGTTGCGTTACATTTGTTGTTGCAGGAGAAATTGCTGCAGTGGCATTGTTAGTAATCCAATAAAAATTATCAGTACCAACACCTAAAGTATTTAATGCTCCGCTTGAAGTTGAGCCCTGACCTAATGTGCCAACATCAGGCAAGATAGTTTCATACTGGGATGTAACTGCATCTAGAGGTGCCACATCTGTAGCGCTAGAATTAGAAACATTAAATGAGTACCAATTACCAATATTACCTGTACTAGCCAACTGTCCAGATATTGCAGTATTACCCACTAATTTAAAATTAGTAGCATCCTGAGCAGTTGACAAAGCACCCCAAGGTGCAACCGCGTTATAACCCGATACACCAGTTCCAATATTATTTGCAGAACCAGAGACTCCTGTTCTTTGACTACCACCAACAACTGACCAATTTAAATCAGCTGTATCAGAAGCAAAGCCAGAAAACTCAGGAATCGTAGCTAAATCCCAACTTAAAGTGCCATTAGCACCTTGAGTGCCATTCACAAAGCTTGAATAGTTAAGACCCGCATTACCCAATGCCAAATCAAGCACAAATGAATGCTTGTAATTTGTAGATGTAGCATTATTATCTTCTAAAGAAAATAATACTGACCCTAGCCCACCTGCAGTTGTTGGAGCCACTATTGCCGCAGATGCGCCACCAGCTATTAAAGCCAGTGTCACTGCTGCGACTATTTTTGTAGTTTTTTTCATATTTGTACCTCAAATAAAATAAAAAAAGATTTCTAGCTGTATTGCCATTAAATATATAGCAAACACAATGCCAACTTTTAAGTATATGTTATTCAAGGTTTTTTATATTACAAACCAATTGTAACTGCTGATTAACAAACACGATATGCTTGTTAGGTGTTGAAATATCAACAGGTGTAATACAGTTCACACAATTGTCTTAAAATTTACATAAAAAAAAATCACTTTAAATTAATTACCAAGTAATTCGCGTATTTTAATCTCTTTAATTCAGTAGATAAGGAGAGGAGCTTAATGTTGATTCTTTAAAAAAACCTAGACAATAAAAAACCCTGCCTCACCTTAACAGTGAAACAGGGCTTATTTATGCTTTATACAGTGTAGCCGCTTTTAATGCGTCTTACCGTATCCACTAAGAGATCAACCTCTGCATGGGTATTGTAAAAAGCTAAAGAGGGTCTAACCGTTGTTTCCAAGCCAAAGCGACGTAAGATAGGTTGAGCACAATGATGGCCTGTACGAACCGCAATACCGACCTTATTCAGTTGTACACCAATCTCTTGGTTGCTGTGTCCGTCTAATACAAACGATAAAACGCTCGTTTTTTCTGGTGCAGTACCAATCAATCTTAAGCCTGAGATACTTCTTAAAGCACCCATCGCATACACTAATAACTCATGCTCATAACGCGCAATATTATCGATACCGACTTTAGATACATACTCTAAGGCGGCACCTAAACCGACCGCATCAGCAATATTACCGGTACCCGCCTCAAAACGTGCTGGCGCAGGTTGATAAACAATCTTTTCGAAGGTGACATCTTCGATCATATTGCCACCGCCTTGCCAAGGTTGCGTAGACTCTAGTAAATCTGCTTTGCCATATAAGGCACCAATACCGGTAGGGCCAAATATTTTGTGACCCGAGAATACAAACCAATCACAATCTAAAGCTTGTACATCTGCACGTAAATGCGAAACTGATTGCGCACCGTCTAATAAGACCCGTGCACCCACGCGATGTGCCATTTCGATCATTTCTTTTGCAGGAGTCACGGTACCTAGGGCATTAGACACTTGTGTAAAAGACACCAATTTAGTTTTAGACGACAGTAGTTTTTGATACTCATCTAATAACACTTGGCCATGATCATCCACGGGCGCCACTTTTAATACCGCACCTCTTGCATCACACAATTGTTTCCAAGGCACGATATTAGCGTGATGCTCTAGCCAGGTAATGACTATCTCATCCCCTTCTCTAATATTTTGATAACCCCAACTTTTCGCGACTAAGTTAATCGCTTCCGTGGTGCCTCTAGCAAATACAATTTCTGAAGGTGATGACGCATTCACAAACTTAGCCACAATATCACGCGCATTTTCGTAAGCATCCGTTGATCTTGCGGCTAACTCATGCGCCGCACGGTGAATATTAGAGTTCTCGTGTTCATAAAAATACGAGATTCTATCAATCACCGATTGTGGCTTTTGAGTGGTAGCGGCATTATCAAACCACACTAAAGGGTGTCCGTTGACACGCTCTTTAAGAATGGGGAAGTCACGACGAATCGCATGCACATCAAACGCAGGATGCGCAGAACTGATAGGCGCCGTTTGAGGGTTATATTCGCCTGTTTTTAATTCATCAAGAAAATAAAACGTGGGTTTTTCCTCAAGCGTTACTGGCGCTTTTTCTGTGACAGCAAACAGGTCTTTGATTTGAGCTTCACCGGGTAAACCATAAGCTTCAAGTGTTAATCCGGCAATTAAGGCGGGATTAAATCCATTCAAATCTGTCGGTATTGCACTAGGTGACGTAAAAGACGGCTGCTCAATTTTTTTATCGGCAAACAGTTTTTGCAACTCCGTTTCAAAAGATTGAGGTGGGCTGTTTAACTTAGACGCTTCTGATAATTCAGCAGGTACAACCGGATTATGGGTATCAACACCAGGAGGCGCACTAGGATGGCTACCGGCCGGTCTACGTGACACTAATAATTGTTGTAACTGTGCTTCATCAGGTAAGCCAAAGTCACTGGGCAAAATACCTGACAACGTTGATTTATCAAAGTTTGCCAGACTGTGTTCAGTAGACGGCGCCCCGCCTAAAACAGGGCTGGTATCTAGCGCATGAGGCACATCTTTATATGAATTTTCTGGCTTAGCAAAAAACTTTTGCAACTCCACATCACCCGGCAAATCAAACGATTGTTGCCCGAATTGAGTAGGCAAACTTGATTGATTAAATCCTGGCAAAGGTGAACTTACCGTGCTGGGTATCTCATTCGGTAATGCCGCCTTAGCAAGACCTAAACGAGAGCCGTCACAAGGCAATGCCGTAAACAACTCATTTGCCAGCTTTGTTAACTGCCCAATATCTGGCAAACCGTTATCTTGTGGAAAACTTTGTGGCACTGAAGTAGGGGGCTCAAAGTTACTTGTAGTCATGATATCTGCCCACTTCGACATTCTCGAGCACACCCAGTGCATCATCTGTCAATACTGCGATAGAGCAATATAGTGAGATTAAATAAGAGGCAATCGCTTTATGATTGATACCCATAAAACGCACAGAAAGTCCCATGCTTAATTCACCTGTCAAGTTAGGTTGGTATAAACCAACGACACCTTGACGGCTTTCGCCCGTACGTAATAATAAGATGCTACTTTTACCGTTAACCACTTTTACTTTATCAGATGGAATAATCGGTAAACCGCGCCATGTTAAGAATTGTGAGCCAAACAATGTCACGATAGCAGGGGGTACGCCACGACGTGTACATTCACGACCGAAAGCCGCAATCGTTAATGGATGCGCTAAGAAAAATGCTGGCTCTTTCCAAACACGAGAAATCAATTCATCCATATCATCAGGTGTGGGCGCACCGTTACGCGGTTGAATTCTGAACCCCGGCGCTACGTTATTTAACAAACCGTATTCTGCGTTGTTAATCAATTCGCTTTCTTGACGCTCTTTAATGGTCTCAATCGTTAAACGTAATTGTTCGTGGATTTGGTTATGTGGGCTGCTGTATAAATCAGAGATACGTGTATGTACGTCTAACACGGTATTAACAGCGTTTAAACGATATTCACGGCCCCATTCTTCATAATCTACGAATGTTTGTGGTAATTCTTTTTCATCAAGACTAGAACAATCAACCAATAGCCCTGCTTCATTTTTTACTTTGTTAACACGGTAAATACCGGCTTCTAAAGGTTTCCATTGTAATAAATGCACTAACCATCGTGGCGTGATGGTTGATAACATTGGGACGGTTTTGGTGGCATTAGCTAAGGTACGCGCGGCTACATCACCTAATGCGGTATTGCCTTCATGGATATCTGACATCGTTAGTTCCTATATTTATTATAAGTTATGGGGGTTATCCCAATCTCCAGATTGGAATGATTGTTGGAAGAGTCTCTTCCTTTTATTAAAAGCTGGAGCTTCCTGTTTGTTTAAGGGTTACGCATGCGCTTGAATAATGTTGCTATTAGGGGGCACGCTATGGGTTAACCAGACATTGCCACCTACCGTTGTGCCTTGACCGATCGTAATGCGTCCTAAGATAGTCGCGCCGGCATAAATCACCACGTCATCTTCAACAATCGGATGTCTAGCATGGCCTTTAACTAATATGCCATTGCTGTCTTTTTCAAAGCGTTTAGCACCTAACGTCACGGCTTGATAGACCCGTACTCTTTTGCCAATAATCGCGGTTTCACCGATAACAACGCCGGTGCCATGATCGATAAAGAAACT
>CAJADF010000023.1 GCA_903938485.1 uncultured Methylococcaceae bacterium | reverse complement strand
TGATGTGTCGGCTGTTAAGATGCCGTATTGAGCAATTGTTCCTGTAGTTGCTATGCCACCCGTGGGTAAGTCATTGACGTTAGTCACCGCCGGTGTAGGATTGCTAGACACACGTTCATTTGCACCATAGCCATCTAAGTAGCTGGCATTAACGGTAATGGCTTTACCCACTTCTGCTTGCGTTAAGGTGTAAGTAGCGCTCGTTGCGCCCGATATTGCAGTGCCATTAGCAAACCATTGGTAGCTAAAGTCCCCTAAGCCATCAATATCAGCAATTGAAGAGGTATCAGTGCTTAAAACACCATATTGAATTGCATCACCTGTGATGACGATAGCGCCAGTGGGTAAGTCATTGACGTTTGCTACCGCAGGTGTTGGAGCGCTAGTAAGGCTTTCATAAGACCCAAATGAATCAACGTAACTGGCTAGAATAGTGATGTTAGAATTCACTTCAGCTTGAGTTAATGTGTAATTGGCCCCAGTAGCACCGTCAATCGCAATACCATTAGCAAACCATTGGTAGCTAAAGTCCCCTAAGCCATCAATATCAGCAATTGAAGAGGTATCAGCACTTAAAACACCATATTGAATTGCATCACCTGTAATGATTATGCTGCCGGTCGGTAGGTCATTAACTGGGGTAACGTCAATTCTTATTTGTTTTGGAGTGGCATCAGTGTTTGCCCCATAATTATCTGTACCACCATCATCTTGAACTTGAAAACTAAAGTTAGCGTAGTTTTCTCCATTTGCATTGGCATCTGGAGTGAAGATTAATTTATTTTCTACGATATCTGATACAGCGATAAATTGCCCCGCAAAAACATCGCTACCATCAAATTTTAATGTGCCGGCAGTTATTAAGCTGCTGATATAGATCCCTTGAAGATTATTGTTTTCAATATCAGTAAAGCCAAAGGCACTAGTGCCGATTATTAAATCGTTATCTTCTAAAGTACTTAATATGGCATCGATTCCTATTGGGGCGTCGTTAACTGGAGTTACGTCAATAGTTATAGTACTAGTTCCCGAATTTGTATTGAAGCTGAAGCTAGTATAGTTATTGCCATTAGCATTGCTCTCGGGAGTAAAGATTAACTTGTTTGCTAAAATATCACTGGCAGTAATAAACTGGTCTTCAGTCACAATAACACCGTCAAGGGTTAAAACTCCAGAGCCGGGCAGTTCCTTGATTTCAATGCCTTGGATTTCGTTGTGATCAGTATTTGTAAAGTTAAAATTGCTGCTTTCAATAGTTAGTGCATTGTCTTCTAGCGTGTTTAATGTTGTATTGGTATAGATTGGAGTAGCAATGGGGGGTTGTATTTCTATTTGGGCTTGTACGCTTGTAGTCGATACTAATCCATTAGTGTCAATTGCTAATGTCGTGAAGGCATTTAATAATCCGTTAGAATTTATATCTGGTGTCCAAAATCCACTATGAGTTGCATCGATCTTATTATTGGATAAAGCATCCCATGGCGTTGCTGTGCTGATGGATTCGCCAATTAATAGTGTGCCGGAATTAACTGTATCTATGATAAAGCCAATTATTTCGCTGTGACTATCGTAAGCATTACTAGTGTTCTTTAAATTGTTCAATGCAACAGGTACTTGAGTGTTAATAGGGCCGGTGCTGACAGATGTAGTAAATATTGTAAAAACTGGCGGTATATATTTACTTATAAGGTCATTGTTGTTCCAAGTTACATCACTAAATTGAAACTGGCTAACTTTGTTATAAGTACTTGAAAAGAAGTTGCGGATAGTGATTTGATCAGATACGCCATAATTTAATACAAGATCATTGTTAATTTGTGTTACGGCGGTGATATCTGTCGAAGCAACATTTGTGAATTGTATTGTATCTGTTGTTACGCTTAGATTCGATTGTATTATAGAATCAATTCCATCTCCCAGAGAAAAAACAAACAAGTCATTCGCTAATCCGCCTTCTAGTACGTCATTTCCTGTGCCACCTATTATAGTGTTATTGCCAATGCCTCCTGTTATTGAGTCATCACCAGTTCCACTAGATAGGTAATTGTCTAATCCCGTGACACCACTGATAGCATCGCTGTTAGTTGTGCCGAATATGAAATTAGTATTTTCTAAGAATCCTGCTGTCCAGGTTTCCCCGTTACTAAACTGAAACTGATTAATTTGATTAATATTTATGTCATAAAAGTTTTGAATAGTAATTTGATCGCTAACGCCATAACTTAAGACCAGGTCATTGTTAATTTTTACAATATTGCTAATATCAGTCGATGCAATATTGCTAAATTGAATGGTGTCGATATTATTTAATGAATTAAACTCTGTTTGATTGATAGTATCCGTCCCATCATTCAAAGAAAATACGAAAGTATCATTGCCATTGCCACCATCAATAGTGTCGTTACCTGTCTCGGCGTAAATAAGATCATCGTTCATGCCACCTAATAATAAATCGTCGCCAGTCGAGCCTAATAGTACAAGACTGCCGTCACTAAATAAAAATTGATCATTCGTTAAATCAGTTAATAAAGTATTTGATAAGTAAATGTTGTTTGTTAATACGTTATTCGGATCATTGTATTGGACTTGCAAATCGGAGCCTTGCTGCACAAATACTAGGTTTGAAGCACTGTAACCGTTGTCGAATGATAATGTGTCTCCAGAATTGAAAACAATAACACTATCAAGATTTACGTTTTTATAATTTATTGTAGTCATTGCGGTGGCACTCTCATTAAATATTATTACTATTAAGTTAATTTGTGTTCAGTCGTGTTTGTTGATGTAATATTTATCGAACCTGGATTTATGTTAACTTATTTTTTTGTTTATGTTAACTTTTTTTTAATAAAATTTATTTTATTTTGATTTATATTTTTAATTTTTTTTATAAATTA
>CAJADF010000022.1 GCA_903938485.1 uncultured Methylococcaceae bacterium | reverse complement strand
GGCATTACGATACCGTATTCTGGCTTTCTCATCAATGTTGCGCGTAGCCATTGCGCAAACATTTTTCTTAAATCGGGTCTATCTTGTAACCAATCTATGAGCAATTTAACAAGATCACTGACGGCACTAGGGCTACTGGCGTGTTCTAATCTAAATACGGCGGCGACTAAGTTATTTAAAGAAGCTAGCTCTGTATCGGTGTAATTATTTTCATCTATTAGTAAATATTGCATTGACGGCTTAAATTGGCTCATCATTCCCGATACTTCAGGGATTAAATCTGCAATATTGGTAGTCGCCGTCCATTTTTGGTTACCGTTATAAAGCACGATGGGTAATATAGGTGGCAATCGACCATCGGCAAGCGTCTCTCCGCGTTTTATTAAATCTTGGTATAGCAGGCCTATATATACCATCATCCTCAGTGCCATGTATTTATCAACACTACTCTGAAATTCGATTAGCAAATACAGATAAACCCAGTCTTCCCCTACTTTAACACGCCAAACCACGTCATCTTCGCGTTGTTTAAAATCGTCGCTAACATAACTACTGGGGATTTTTTCTAAAGTTGAATAATCCAATGACTGTAACCATTCATCGGGAATAAACCCCATAACGAGGTCTCGGACTAATTCCGGATTGGAAAACAAAAACTTATAACTGCTATCGTGGTCTTGGCTCATAGGGCATTATAGCAAGTGATTGCGCATTGATTTGATTTTAAAAGCGTCTGAGAATTTATTTTGCCGGGTGAACGGGAGGTATATTGCTCAAAGGGTTATGCTAATCGATGGCAAGTGGAGCAGACTGAGGGTGGTACTACGCTGTGCAATACCCTTACGGTAATGTGATGGCCTCTAGGGGATCTGTTATTCCTTTATTTGTGGAGCAAATTAAAGCCGGCAAAGTGTTAACTATTACGGATCCGGATATGACGCGTTTTATGATGTCTTTACCTGATGCGGTTGAGTTGGTTTTATTTGCTTTTAATAAGGGCCACCAAGGTGATACGTTTGTGCAAAAAGCCCCGGCTGCGACTGTTTTAACCTTAACCCAAGCTTTATTAAAGATTTTTAATGCCTCTAATGAGATTCGTATTTTGGGTACTCGCCATGGCGAGAAAAAGCATGAAGCCTTGTTAAGCCAAGAAGAATATTTAAAAGCCGAAGATTTGGGCGGTTATTATCGGGTAGCGGCTGATAACAGGGATTTAAATTACAGTATGTATTACGAAGAAGGCGAAAAAGCTTTATCCCAAGAAACGGATTACACGTCTGAGAACACGGAGCGTTTAGATGTAGAGGGTATGGTGCAATTATTGTTAAAGTTGGATTATATTCAAGCAGAGCTTAAGGGCTAAGGGTTTAAAAGGCCTTAGAGAAGCTTCCTTCGACCAAGCTCAGGATGAACGGATGTGTTTGTGCGGGAGAGAACGGTTGTGTTTGATCGGAATGAACATTTCTGGCTAATAAAACCAAAAAGTCGTAAAATTAAGGCTAAAATTTAATATTTAATAAAGGCGAAGCCATGTTAATAGAATTTAAGGTTGCCAATTTTCGTTCTATACGAGAAATGCAATCATTAAGTCTTGTTGCTGATAACATCGATAAGGATATGACCTCTGCCCTTCTGGACAGGCCACTACCTGGTTTGTCAGGTTTAAAATATTTAAAAGGCGCTGCTATTTATGGTGCTAATGCTTCGGGTAAATCTAACCTGATAGAAGCCATTAATTTTTTAGCTGAGTTTGTTAAAAAATCAGCTACCAAACTTGAGCCCGGTGATAGTACAGGCACAGAACCTTTTAAGCTTAATCATGCGTCTTTATTAAATGCCTCAGAATTTGAAATAACCTTTGTAACACAAGAGATACGTTTTGTTTTTGGTGTTGTGTTAACCCCGCAACGCGTATTAGAAGAGTATTTGGTAGCCTATCCAAAAGGCTCTCCTCAAAAATGGTATCACAGGACTTTTAATGAATCAGAGAATAGTTATACTTGGGCAACACCCTCAACACGCTTTAAGGATGACAAAAGTTTAAGAGATAAAACCCGTGAGAATAATTTATTTTTGTCTGTAGGGCCGCAATGGAATCATCCACAATTATCTATTGCGTTTGATTGGTTTAAATCGTCTTTAAAAGTTCTGCATTTAAATGCAGATAATCGCGTTAATAGTCATTTTACAGCTCAGCTTATAAAAAATAATCCGGCGTATTATCAGCTAGTTTTACATTTATTACGCAATGCCGATATAGGGGTTGTTGATGCCAATATTAAAGAAATTAGCACAGATAATGTAAGTCAAAATGTTTCCCCCTCGTTAGTACAAAAACTTGAAATTAAACTGTTGCATAAAGCCGAGGGTGTAGAGTCTATGTCTCTTAATTTTGATACTGAAGAATCTGCTGGCACGCAAAGATTTTTCTCATTAATTGGCCCTTGGTTAGAAATTCTTTCTAATGGTTATACGGTGTTTGTGGATGAACTTGAAACCAGTCTGCACCCTATCTTAGTTAGAGAGTTGTTAAAGTTATTATTTAATAGCACCACCAATCCTAAAGGCGCTCAAGTTATTTTTAGTACCCACAACACGGTTTTGTTGGATAGTAGCTTACTAAGAAGAGACCAAGTGTGGTTTACAGAAAAAACGCCTGAGGGCGCAACGCATCTTTATCCTTTAACGGCGTATCAACCTCGTAAAGATGAGGCTTTAGCAAAAGGTTATTTAGCGGGGCGCTATGGCGCTATCCCCTATCTGCCTAATGGTTTAATGTTATGAGGGATTCTCAGTTCTTTTCTAGAGGGACGGCTAAATATCAGCGTGGTAAATCTTCTCCGTCCAATAAGGGTAAAACTTTTTTGATTGTGACTGAGGGTGAAAAAACCGAACCGAATTATCTTAATGCTATTAAGGATCGTTTAAGATTATCAACGATTGATGTGCAAATAATCCACCCTAGCCAAACTGATCCGCTTAGCTTAACCAAAAGCGCTATTGCACTAAGAGATAAAAGAAAAAAAGAGATTGCTAAAGGCAGTGATAAAGTGCCCTATGATGAAGTGTGGGTGGTGTTTGATTTAGAGACTTTAGACTCTGCGCATCGTCAAAAAGCGAATGAAGCCAAGAAACTGACGGCTATTAATACGATTAATTTTGCTGTTTCTGATCCAAGTTTTGAATATTGGCTACTACTGCATGAAGAATATACAACAGCCCCTTTTCAAGATGCTGCCCAAGTTGAGCAGTATTTAAAATCTAAAACCAGTCTTAAAAATTATTCTAAGGGCAAGTGGTTACCTTCAACTGAGTTTTTAGATAAAACCCCCATCGCAGTTAAAAATGCAGGTAAATGTCGGGCGTATCATAAATCTAGCAATAGCATTAATCCCATGACCACTGTGGATAATTTAATTTGTTGTTTAAATAACTCAACGCGTCAGCATTATCAATTTAATTTACCTATCAGCTCATACTTATAATTTTAGGATAGTAATGAAAGTTTTACTCACCGGTGCCAACGGTTTTATTGCTCAAAATTTAAGTGTAAGACTTACTGAATTACAAGATTTTGAGGTGGTTAGTTTTTCTAAACAATCCCTTGAACAAGATTTAACTCAGCTAGTTGCGGATATTGATGCTGTGGTGCATTTAGCGGGGGTTAATAGACCCCCCTCCCCTGAAGAGTTTGCTTTAGGTAATACCGGTTTAACAGAAACTTTGGCCAAAGCGTTGTTGGCCACGGGTAAACCGATTCCAGTGATATTTTCATCTTCGACGCAAGCGGCCTTAGATAATCCCTATGGTCAAAGTAAGTTAGCGGCCGAATTGGCTTTACGCACGTATGCGGCTTATTCTGGTGCGGCGGTATTTATCTATCGTTTACCTAATGTGTTTGGTAAATGGTGTAAGCCTAATTACAATTCGGCTGTTGCTACTTTTTGCCAT
>CAJADF010000021.1 GCA_903938485.1 uncultured Methylococcaceae bacterium | reverse complement strand
GAAAAAAGCTTGAATTTAAAACGCCTCATGAAGTATTTTATGAAATATAAAGGCATTGCACTTCATGTTTGAAACCAAGATATAACAGTTTATTCAAATTTTTATTTATAAAGGCCAATTATGAGAATTAAAAATTAATCGCCTATAAAGAATAAATTGTAATATTTGACAACAAATTTAAGCTTAGCTCACTACGAAGCTAATAAAATTTAGGCTACAGAACATCTTAGCACTTAACGATATTTTATCGTGCTGAAAGAACCTATTAAAACCAAACGTTAAAGCTGATTTCAGAGCAGGCATTACGCCTACCCTGAAATCTATTTAATTAAGTGTAGTGTCGAATTAAACTTAATCAGCCTGACGTCTTAAAAAAGCTGGAATATCTAAATAATCTAAATCTACGTCTTTTTTGGCTTGAGCTCCAAAACGAGACTCTCTAGACTCAGCTTTAACAGATGCTCTTGCCGTTGCTGTTTTTTCAGATTCATCTATGTCTACAGTTAGAGTAGCTTGTCTACGAAGCACTGTTACAGGTGCTTTAGCAACTGCTAAAGGAGGAACGCCCATACCTGTTGCAACAACCGTTACTTTAATTTCATCACCTAAGTTTGGATCAACTGCCATACCAATTTTGATAACAGCATCTTCTGAAGCAAATTCATGTACGATGTTACCAATTTCATTAAACTCTGCTACACCCATATCTGCAGCAGAAACATTAACTAAAATACCTCTAGCGCCCTGTAAATTAATATCTTCAAGTAATGGGCATGCAATAGCTTTTTCTGCAGCTTCTCTTGCTCTGTGCTCGCCAGAAGCAGAACCCATACCCATAATAGCCGCTCCCATACCAGACATTACAGTTCTTACGTCGGCAAAGTCCACATTAATCATCCCTGGATGTATAATTAACTCAGTAATACCTTGTACTGCATCTAACAACACATCATTAGCCGCCTTAAATGCATTCATTAAAGATACATTGTTACCTAATACAGGCAATAATTTTTGGTTAGGAATAGTGATTAATGAATCAACATATTTTTCTAACTCTACGATACCTTGCTCAGCAACAACTTGTTTTTGTTTTCCTTCAAATAAAAAGGGTTTTGTAACAACCGCCACCGTTAAGATGCCCATTTCTCTAGCTATTTGAGCGATAACAGGAATAGCTCCAGTACCGGTCCCACCGCCCATGCCAGCTGTTAAAAACACCATATCAGCACCATGTAGTACTTCTTTAATTCGCTCTCTATTTTCTTCAGCAGCAAATTTACCAATTTCTGGGTTTGTACCAGCTCCCAGACCCTTAGTTAACTCAACGCCTAATTGAATAACCGTATCAACAGTTACCTTTCTTAATGCTTGTGCATCTGTATTTGCACAAATGAATTCAACACCTTCAATATGGCACCCCACCATATGATTTACCGCATTTCCACCACCGCCACCTACACCAATTACTTTGATGACAGCAGACTGCGCATATGTATCCACTAATTCATATTTCACGACACTACCCCTTTTTTACACTAAAAAATTAAAAATTACCTTGAAACCAGTTTTTAAACTTTGACAACAAACTTAACCCATCAGATTCTGAGCTTCTACCTAACATGTGGTGATCTTTTCCATACATTAATAAACCTACCCCCGTTGAGTGGATAGGATTTCTTACTACTTCATTTAAGCCAGTAACATTTTGTGGCCCACCCATTCTGACAGGCATATGAAATATTTCTTCTGCTAATTCAATCAAACCCATTACTTTAGAACTACCACCAGTTAACACTATTCCCGCGGCTATCAAGTCTTCGTTACCACTGCGTCTTAATTCTGATTGCACTAACAACATTAACTCTTCATAGCGCGGTTCAATAATTTCAGCTAAATTTTGCATTGAAATTTTACGCGGTGCCCTATCACCAATACTTGGCACCTCAATTACGCCATCTACGTTTGCTAACTGGGTTAAAGCGCAGGCATACTTTCTTTTAATTTCTTCCGCATTAATAGTTGGCGTTCTTAAAGCCACCGCAATATCATTAGTAACTTGATCTCCGGCGATTGGAATTACCGCGGTATGTTTTATAGCACCTTCAACAAATATTGCTATATCAGTGGTTCCGCCACCAATATCTATTAAACACACCCCTAAATCTTTTTCATCATCGGTTAGTACAGAATTACAAGAAGCTAATTGTTCTAAAACAATATCTTCCACTTCTAATCCACAACGACGAATACATTTAATTATATTTTGAGAAGCACTAACACTGCCAGTAACCATATGAACTTTAGCTTCTAAGCGAATACCTGACATACCAATAGGCTCTTTAATGCCATCTTGTAAATCAATCACAAACTCTTGGGGCAATATATGTAAAATCTTCTGGTCAGCAGGTATGGCAACTGCACGAGCTGAATCAATCACTCTATCAATATCGTATTGAGTCACTTCTTTATCTTTTATAGCCACAATACCATGAGAATTTAAACTTTTAATATGACTACCGGCGATACCGGCAAATACTGAACGAATTTGGCACCCTGCCATTAGTTCAGCTTCTTCTACAGCTTTTTGGATAGATTGAACAGTTGATTCCAAATTAACAACAACGCCTTTTTTTAATCCTCTTGATGGCGTAGCCCCAATACCAATGATTTCTATATTACCATCACTAGTTAGTTCACCCACAATGGCCGCGACTTTTGACGTACCAATATCTAGTCCGACTATTAAATTACGCTCTGTTTTTTTTGCCATTTTATTTGCTCTTAGTCATCTTTTCGTAAACTTACTCAATATTAGGATTTGATAAAGCTCGCCAATCAATTTCTGGTGTCCCTAACTTCCATGAAACCGCATATCCATTTGGATACCTCAAATCTACTAATGCCATCTGCTCTACTTGATCTTGCTTTAACACGTCCAACGTTCTCAAAAACCTTTGCAACTTCTTTAGTTGCTCATTACGGCCTAACAAAATTTCTAAATTATTAGATAATTTAATTTTCCAGGCATCTCGGTCATTAATATTAAACTCTACCAATTCCATAGCTTGATCAGCTAAAGCAGTCTTAATCCCTTTCATAATTTCAAGTACTTTAATTTGTTGCATTTCAGGGCCTTTCACCAAGGTCAAATTGTTAAATGCCTCAATTTGTGGAGGTGTAAATATAACACCCTGTTCTGTAATCAAATTACTCTCGCCCCATCGTGAAAAAGGCTTTTTCTCAAAAACTTTGATATCAATTGCATCTGGCCATATTCGCTTTACAATGACACTATCTACCCAAGGTAATGTTGAAACTGTCGATGTTATCTCTTGTATATCGACTTCAAAAAAACCTTTCATTACCAAAGGTTGAACAACTATTTTTACTTCATTTTTGCTTAAGTATTGAAAAACGCCTTCAATTCTTACATATTTAATGGGATGATAAATGCTTTTAATAGGTAGCATTTTAACTCGCCATTTTACTATAAATTCATACCCAAATAATCCAAAAAGGCTAATTAAAGTTAATCCAATTAATAAAGGTTTAAGACCTACTTTATTCATTACTCTAAACTGGTTTCCAATACCTGCCAAACCAATTCTTCAAATAAAATACCCGCTTGTTTTGCTGCCATAGGCACTAAACTATGATCAGTCATACCGGGCACAGTATTAATCTCAATTAGTTGATACTGGCCATTAGCATCAATAAAGACATCTACCCTAGCCCATCCGTTTATACCTATAACCTGACTAGCCTTAACCGCTAAATCTCTCAAAAACAATTCTTCTTCATCACTTAAACCTGCAGGACAATAGTATTGAGTCGTTGTCGCATTGTATTTGGCGTCATAATCGTAGAAAACATTAGGTGTTTCTAAACGAATGACCGGCAATGCCATAGCATTTAATACCGCTACGGTATACTCTTTACCTGTTACCCAACTTTCTGCATAAACATCACAGTTATATTCCAAGGCTAGTTGTAACGCTTTGCATAATTCTTCTTTAGAGCTTGCTTTACTCATACCAATACTTGAGCCTTCTTGAGCCGGCTTAACTATCACTGGAAAACCAAGCTTTTCTATACAAGCATCTATATCCTTTTCATCTTTTAAAAGAAACCATTGTGGCGTAACTAAACCATAACCCTGCCAACACAATTTGGTTCTCAACTTATCCATAGCTAGTGCCGATGCCAAAACACCGCTTCCTGTATAGGGCAAACCGATCACTTCTAGAACTGCCTGTAACACTCCGTCTTCACCACCACGTCCATGGATGATATTAAAAACCCTATCTATTTTTAAATCTTTTAAGGCTTCAATTGGGCTAGCAGTCACATCAACGGCTATCGCATCGACACCTTTACGCAACAAAGCTTCATAAACAGCTGCGCCACTTTTTAAAGACACCGGGCGCTCTGCTGCAGAACCACCCATTAATACCGCAACTCTTCCAAATTTAGCAGGGTTTTGTAATGGCTCTTCCATTTGCGTTTCGTTATTAAATTCACCTACCATACATACCTCTGTGTGTAATTCAACACCATGAATTTCTTTTACTTTATCTTGAACATAATAAATTAACTGTTCAATATCAGTTGCACTTGAATTACCTGTGTTTACTATAAAGTTGGCATGCTTATCGGATACTTGCGCTCCCCCTATCGCATAACCTTTTAATCCACTAACTTCTATCAATCTAGCCGCAAAATCACCCGGTGGATTTTTAAACACTGACCCACAACTAGGCTGATTAGTGGGTTGTGTTTGCGCTCTTTTTTCTAAAAAAGCTTTAATTTTTTTCTGACTGTCTGCAGAATCTCCTTTCTCTAAATTCAAGAAAGCACTTAAAAACCATTCATTTTCGTGACACTTTACTGAGCGATAATTCACTGTAAATTCTTCAGCCAGGCGATGAGTTAATTGTCCCGATAAAGCAAGGGTTTCTACCTCTTTTACAATGCTCCATGTATCACCACCAAATGCTCCTGCATTCATCTTTAACGCGCCGCCCATTGTGCCAGGGATACCTGCTAAAAATTCGGCTCCGACCAACCCTTTCTCTGCGCAAAACCGCGCCACATGGGCACAAGGCACACCCACTTCAACATAAACTGTGTTATCGTCTACTAAACGTAATCCTTTCAAACGACTTTTAGTATTAATCACCGTACCGAGAATACCGCCGTCTCTAACCAATAAATTACTACCTAACCCCATCCAAAATAGTGGCTCGTTGATCGGTAAGGCTTTTACAAAATCGCATAAATCTTCCTTATCAAAAGGAATATAGAGCTTTTCTGCAGGCCCACCTACACGCCAACTAGTATATTTAGACAAATTTTCGTTAGTTAATAACTGTCCTTTCATATAAACGTTAACTAAACAATCGTGATTCTTGAATCTAATGCTTGGGTCAATAAATCAGGCAACTGCGTCGCAAAATGCCCAACGTTTCCCGCACCCAAAGTTAAAATCACGTCCTCTGACCTTACTATCCCAGCTAATATTTTTGGCAACTCTTCCCAATTCTCAACAAATATTGGATTAACTTGAGCTCTCATTCTGATTGCACGACTTAAAGCTCGTCCATCTGCACCGGGAATCACTGATTCACCCGCAGAATAAACATCCATCAACACCAACACATCTACCGTCGATAAAATGTGAACAAAATCTTCAAATAAATCTCGCGTTCTTGTATATCTATGTGGTTGAAAAATAACCACAGAACGTCTTTTAGGCCAAGCTTGTTTTAGCGCTTCTAAAGTGGCTCCAATTTCTCGTGGATGGTGCCCATAATCATCAACTAAAGTTAATATACCTTGGTTTGTTGGTAAATCACCGTGTACCTGAAAACGTCTGCCCACTCCTTTAAAAGCACACAAACTTCTTATAATGGCATCATCTGATACCTCTAATTCGGTTGCAATTGCAATTGCCGCCAAAGAATTGAGCATGTTATGCCAGCCAGGCATATTTAAAGTCACTTGCAATGGCAAATAACCGGGACGAATAACATCAAAAGTTGTCAACATACCTTCTTGCTTAACATTAACAGCTCGAATATCTGCATCGTCATGCACGCCATAGGTAATAACTGGTTTTGACAAATGCGGGATAATTTCCCTTACGCCTTCATCATCCATACACAGTACGGCCAAGCCATAAAATGGCAGATGATGCAGAAACTCAATAAAGGTATCTTTTAATCGCTGATAATTATTTTCATAAGTTTCCATATGATCTTGATCTATATTTGTCACCACTGCAATCATAGGTTGTAAATATAAGAATGACGCATCACTCTCATCAGCTTCTGCAACTAAATAATTGCCTAAACCTAATTTGGCATTACTACCCGCACTGTTTAACCGACCACCAATCACAAACGTGGGATCTAAGCCACCCTCAGCCAACATACTAGCGGTTAAACTAGTAGTGGTGGTTTTTCCATGCGTACCTGCCACAGCAATACCAAACCGAAAGCGCATTAACTCAGCTAACATTTCAGCTCTTGGAATAACAGGTATTCTATTTAGATAGGCCTGATCAATTTCTTCATTTGCTCTATCTATTGCTGTAGATGCAACGACCACATCCACATCAGTCACATTTTCACGGTTATGGCCAATTGTGATCGTAACGCCCAATTCATCAAGCCTTTGAGTTACTGAGCTTTCTTTTATATCTGAACCGGAAACTTGATAACCTAAATTTGATAATACTTCTGCAATACCACACATACCGGTACCGCCAATCCCAATAAAATGGATTCGTTTAATATTTCCAAACGTTGTAGTTAACTGTGATGATACTGGCCCGTTCATCGCGCTGCCTCAGCAATACAATAATTTGCAACAACTTCTGTTGCATCCAAGAAAGCACATTCTTTTACTGCATTACTCATGACTGTTAATTTTTTTAATGCTACGTTTATACATAAAGCTAAAGACTCTGGGGTTAATTCTTTCTGCGCTAAAATTATTCCTGCTCCTGAATCAGTTAAATAATGAGCATTAGCAGTTTGATGATCATCAATTGCACTTGGCAAAGGTATAAAGATAGCAGGAACCCCCATTGCGGCAATTTCACTCACTGTCATGGCACCCGCTCTACAAATGACTAAATCCGCCCACTGATAAGCAGCACTCATATCTTCAATAAAAGCATTTACATCTGCTGTTATAGCCAACTGTCTGTAGCGATCTTTAACTTCATCAAACATCGCTAAACCTGTTTGATGTTTAACTAATATCTGTTGGTTGTTTAGCAATAAAGTTGTTAATTCAACTATGGCACCAGGTACTGTTTCATTCAAAATTTTTGCGCCCTGACTACCACCGACAATAAGCAATTTTACTGCGCTTTCTTCCCTATCGCCCTGCTGATCCAAACCCGATAAAAATGCTTTTCTTAATGGATTCCCAGTTGCCTTAGCAGCATATTTTGCTTCAAAACTACCCGGAAAACCTTCTAATACTCGATTTGCTAAACGGGCTAAAAGTCTATTAGTTGTTCCTGGCACTCTATTTTGTTCATGAATAATCAATGGAATACCTAACAATTTGGCCATTAATCCACCTGGCCCAGCTACAAATCCCCCCATACCTAAAACCACATCTGGCTTACGTTTTATAAAAATCCTGCTTGCTTGGAAACAAGCTCTAAATAAATTCAGGATTGCAGAAATTTTTGACCATAAACCCTTCCCTCTTACACCAGCAACCGATAGCCAATCTATCTCAATACCTTTTTTTGGTATTACTCTACCTTCCAAACCTTTTTGAGTACCCAGCCAGCTCACTTGCCATCCTTTCTCCAATAGTAATTCCGCTACTGCTAAAGCAGGAAAAACATGGCCGCCAGTGCCTCCAGCCATTATAATTATACGGCTACCCATTTTGACCTTTCTTTTGGCTTATTAGCTTTAATTTCTTGAACTTCACTATTTACTCTTAACAATAAAGCAACCGCACAACACATAATCAACATACTTCCACCACCATAACTCATTAATGGCAATGTAAGTCCTTTAGTAGGTAATATTCCCATATTAACGCCCATATTGACTGATGCTTGAAAACCAAACCAAATACCTAAACCATAAGCGATATACGCAGAAAATTTTTCACCTATTTGTTCTGCCGCCTCTGCAATTAGGAATGTTCGCCACACGAATACAGCAAATAAACTAATAATGGTTAACACGCCTAATAAACCTAGCTCTTCAGCAATAACCGAAAACAAAAAGTCGGTATGTCCTTCTGGTAAATAAAATAGTTTTTCAATGCCACTACCTAAACCAACACCAACCCACTCACCCCGTCCAAAAGAAATCAATGCATGTACTAATTGATAGCCCGTATCTTTTGCGTCAGCCCAAGGATTTAAAAAACTCGTTACCCTTTTCATACGGTATGGCGCTATATAAACCAACACAGATGCAAGAAAAGATAAAATACCAAGTATCGTAGTAAATTGAATTATTCTTGCTCCAGCTAAATACATTATCCCCATAGCTATAGTAAGTATGACGACAGCCGACCCAAAATCTGGCTCCAACAACAGTAAAAAGCAGGCTATTCCGAACAAACCAATTGGCTTAATCAAACTAAATGCTGAATCACTAATCGTTTTTTGATGTCGCGTCACATAACCAGCCATATAGATTACCGAGAAATACTTAACAATTTCTGAAACCTGAAACCTAAATCCACCTAAAGCTAACCAACGCGTACTTCCATTAACTTTAATACCTATCCCTGGCACAATCACTATTATTAAGAGCAACAAACCTAACAGGAATAAACCTTGGCCATATTTCTCCCAAAACCTAATCGGAACTCTTGTCACAAAATAACCCGCGGCCAGCCCAATTCCAATATTTAGTGTTTGCTTTCTTAAATAATTAAAAGCATCACCGCTCTTATGTAAAGAGGCAGATCCGACCATGACATAACCAATCAGTAATAAACTAAAAACAACAACTACTAAATAAGGTTCAAAATGAAACCTTCCAATCCTTGATGGCTTCATATTTACATTCATGCCATCAACCTTAATACTGCTTTTGAAAATTGATTGCCTCTATCCTGATAACTTTTATATTGATCAAGGCTTGCACATGCTGGTGATAACAAAACACTATCGCCACCCTCTGCCAATTCTGCGCAAATTTTGACAGCTTCTTCCATATTTCTAGCGTAATAAGTCGGTACACTTTCATTGATTGCCTGCTTAATCAAGTCTGCGTCCTTACCTATTAAGACCACACTTTTAGTTTTATCCTTTATTAAAGGCGCAAGTTCATTCATATCAGCACCCTTTGCATCCCCTCCAGCGATTAAAATCACTTTGGTATCGTATCCTTCTAAAGCAGCAGCACATGCACCAATATTAGTGGCTTTTGAATCATTGACCCAAGTCACGCCTCGGATTTTAGCTACTTTTTGCATCCTATGGTCTAGGCCTTTAAATAATTTTAATGCTGTACACATTGCTTCTTTATCTAAACCAACTGCCATCCCTAGGGCTAAAGCGGCCAATGCATTTGCCGCATTATGTCGGCCCTCTAACGGTAATTCCGCTAATAGCATTAATGCATGTTTACCATGCATCAAGTACTCTTGATCTTCTAAGGTACCAATATAAAAATCTGCTTCAGTATGTTTAATTGAAAACGTTAAACAACTCCTTCCATGCTCTGACATGCTCCTTACTAAAGGATCGTCTAAATTAATTACTAAAACACCATCACCCCTAAATGTCCTTTGTTTCTCTTTCGCGTATGTTTCTAAATCATCATGTCTATCTAAATGATCAGCAGAAACATTGAGCACTGAAGCCGCAGCAGCATTAAGTGCACTCGTGCGCTCTAATTGAAAACTAGAAAGTTCCAACACAAATAACTCAGCATCTTCTGTAAGCAAATCTAAAGCGGGGGTTCCCAAATTACCACCAACTGCAATTTTTTTACCCGCCAACTTAGCCATTTCACCAACCATAGTGGTGACAGTACTTTTACCATTTGATCCAGTAATTGCGATAATCGGAGCTGTAATTGAACACGCCAATAAATCGATATCACTCACAACTTTCACGCCATCCGCTATCGCTTGAACAATTGACTCTTCCATTAAAGACACACCAGGACTAACGATTATATGAGTTGCAACTTTAAATGCTGACTCATCAAAGCCCCCTGTAAAAATTGGCGTATCAGGCAGTACTTGAAAGAATGCTTCTTTTAAAGGTGGCTTGTCTCGACTATCAGTAATTGCAAATTTAAAATCTAATTTATGTAAATAATGTGCAACAGAAACACCCGTATGCCCCAAGCCTACAACTAATACCTTTGAAGTTTTAGGATCTAACCCAAAAGACTCCTTAAGAGATTCTAAAATAGCCATATTATCCATAGTCACAATATATTCACTCTTTGTTGTAGCATGGATAAAATAGATTCAGTATTTTTAAGCATTAATTTATCTCAACTTTAAGGTAGCTAAACCTATCAATACTAAAATAAACGTTATAATCCAAAATCGCACTATAACTCTGGGCTCTGGCCAACCTTTAAGTTCAAAATGATGATGGATAGGCGCCATACGAAATACTCGCTTTCCAGTTAACTTAAATGAAGCCACCTGAATCATTACTGAAAGCGTTTCCATTACAAAAACCCCCCCCATAATCATTAGTACAATTTCTTGTCTAACTAATACCGCCAAAACACCTAAACTAGCACCTAATGCCAACGCACCTACATCACCCATAAAAACCATAGCAGGATAGGTGTTAAACCAAAGAAATCCTAAACCAGCTCCAACTAAAGCCGCACAAAATACTATTAACTCACCTGAGCTTGGTAGATAAGGAATAGCCAAATATTCTGAAAATCCAATATGCCCTGATAGATAAGCAAAAACACCTAATCCTGCCGCCACCATTACAGTTGGCATAATCGCCAAACCATCTAAACCGTCAGTAAGATTTACTGCATTACTAGTGCCCACAATTACAAAGTAGGTTAATACGACATACATCCAACCCATATCCAGCATAAAGTCCTTAACGAAAGGAATAATAAGCTGGGTTTCAGCAGGCACAGCGGCTGTTTTGTATAAAAAAAGTGCTGCCGTTAAACCAATAATTGACTGTCCTAAATACTTAGCTTTGGCGGATAAACCATCACTATTACGCTTTATAACTTTTCTATAATCATCTATAAATCCAATAACACCATAGCCCATGGTGACCAATAAAATCACCCAAATGTATCGATTACCTAAATCAGCCCACAGTAATGTACTTATAGAAATAGCCACTAAAATTAAAGCACCGCCCATAGTAGGCGTGCCTGACTTCTCATAATGTGATTGAGGACCTAATTCACGAATACTTTGACCAATCTTGTTAGAACTTAATTTTCTAATCATCACAGGACCAATGATGAATGAAATAATTAAGGAGGTAAGTGCTCCTAAAATGGCTCGAAACGTTAGGTATTGAAATACTCTAAACCCACCATCAAATGTCATCAGATAATCTGTAAAATATAGTAACATTGCTTAATTCCTAAAATTTTCAACTAAAGCCGATGCTACACTCTCCATGCGCTGGGCTCTTGAACCTTTAATCAAAATGGTTTCATCGCCTTTTAATTCTTGTTTTAATTCGGCAATCAAATCCTCTTGTTTTTCATAAAATTTGGCACCCGCTCCAAAAGCCTGCACCGTATACTTTGCTTCTGCTCCTACAGCAAATATTCGCTCTACACCACTCAACTTAATATCTTCAGCCATGCTGCTGTGAATATTAGTGCTTTCTTCACCTAATTCACCGAAAGCGCCCAATACCAGCCACAACTTACCTGGTAATTGACCCAACACATTCAGCGCTACTTTAAGAGAGGCTGAATTTGCATTATAAGTATCGTCAATAATTATATTACCCAAAACTCCAACTAAGGGTTCCATCCTACCTGTTACTGGTGCTAAGCTTTCTAAGCCAAACTTAACCTGTACCAACTCAATACCTAACGACATTGTTGCCGCTGTTGCGGCTAAAGCATTAAGAATGTTGTGTCGTCCAGCCAAACCTAAATTGATATCAATAACCCCTTTTGATGTTTTCAATTTAAATGTAGTCAAAAATCTATTGTCTACAATTCCAGTATTTATTTGCGTAGCTGTCACATCAGCACTGTTATCAAATCCGAATGAAACAACCGATCTTTTGCCTGATAAAGTTGACCAATAGTCAAAGTAAAAATCATCTTTGTTGATGACGGCAAAACCATCTGATTTAAGCGTTTCAATAATCTCTCCTTTTGCTTTTGCAACCCCTTCAACACTGCCAAAACCCTCTAAATGTGCAGCGCCTGCATTAGTAATAATGACAACATCAGCTTGTGCATAATGACTTGCATAGGCAATCTCACCTGCATGATTAGCACCCATTTCTATCACTGCATATCTATGAGTTTCATCTAAACGCAATAAGGTAAGGGGCACACCAATATCATTGTTTAAGTTTCCTTGTGTATACAGAACGCTGGCATTGACAGCTAATATTGAGGCTACCATTTCTTTAACCGTGGTTTTACCGTTACTACCTGTTACACCCACTACTGAAAGAACACTTTTATCAGTTTGAGACAAACTGTTACGCCAAGCCCCCGCCATTTGCGCTAATGCTAAGCGGGTATCATCGACAACAATATGAGGCATTGTTGTTTTAACCCCAACATGAACTATGGCTGCTACAGCCCCTAATTGCTGTGCTTGATCTACAAATTCATTTCCATCAAAATTTTGCCCTTTAATGGCCACATAAAGCTGTTCTGGACTTAAAGATCGCGTATCGATACTCACTGAACTAAACAGCACGTCATCGCCATTCATTGTTCCTCTAACTGTTTCTGCACAATCACTAAGCAACATCTTCACACCGACCCAACTCTCATTTCTAGGGCCTTTTTGACTACTTGATTATCACTAAATTTTAGCCGTGTACCATTAATTTCTTGATAGTCTTCATGACCTTTACCTGCAATCAAAATACAATCAAATTGAGCTGCTTTATTAATAACTGTTTGTATGGCCAACTCTCTATTTTGAATAATTTCAACGACTGCCTTTGCTGGAGATGACTCATTACAACCCAGCAAAATTTCATTAATTATTGTTGTACTCTCTTCAAACCTAGGATTATCATCTGTAACAATTACATAATCCGCTAACTCTTGTGCAATTTGTCCCATTTCTGCACGCTTGCCTTTATCGCGATTACCACCACAACCAAAAACCACCCATAAATCTTGTTGACAATGTTTTCTTAAACTTAACAAAACCTTTTTAAGTGCATCAGGGGTATGCGCATAATCTACGAAAATCAGAGGCTGATCATTGCCTACCCAATATTCCATACGTCCAATAACCGGTTGCAATCTCTGTAATTTTTTTACTGCCACCAACATATCTATCTCTAAAGCCAACATTACAGCAAGGATAATTGATATGTTTTCAACATTAAAATCACCATAAATGGGCACTTCAACCTTATGATTTTGATCACGCCACTGCACGTCAAATGCTAACCCTGCTGATTTATGCAAAATAGAACTGACGTTAACCGTTTCCACCCCTGATAATTTTTGACCCTTAGCACTAACTCCCCAAATCACAACATTTTTGGGTACAGCCTTAATCACTTGATCACTGTAATCATCATCCAAATTAACGACTACAAAACCTAAGCCTGGCTTAGCTAATAACTGCAACTTTGCAGCCAAATATGACTCCATAGTGCCGTGATAATCCAAATGATCTCGGGTAATATTAGTAAACACAGCACCTATAAAAGTAACCGCATTAACTCTACCTTGAACCAAGCCATGGGATGAAACTTCCATAGCAACCCACTGTTTTTTGTCTTTACGCAACGCATCTAAAATTCTTTGTATTTCTAAAGCATCAGGCGTAGTGTTTATCGTCTTATTTAAAGCACCCCATTCACCCCAACCTAAGGTACCAATAACGCCACAATCTTCGAGCATTTGCCCCAAAAACTGACTACAAGATGTTTTACCATTTGTCCCTGTAATGCCAATTACACCTATTGATTGAGAAGGATAATCGTAATATCGTGCAGCAATTGCACCTAAGTGCTTATCCAAATCATCAACTGCTAATACTGGTATATTTTCAATCTGCTGAGCCATTTCTTTCCCTCCACCTACAGGATCAAATATGACTGCAATAGCACCCAACTCAATGGCCTGTTTTGCATAAACTAAACCGTGTTGTTGAGAACCTGCCAAGGCAATAAATAAATTACCGGCTTTTACTTGGCTACTATTAAGAGCCAATCCTGTTACAAAAGTTTCGCTCATTGACGATGCATCAATGTGCGGGCTTGTTACTATGTCGACTAATAAATCATTAAGTTTCATTAAAAATGGCTATGGCTACTTATGCGTTAATAAAATAGGCATGGTCTCTTCCTTATCCGGCGCCACATCAAGAACCCTCAATGCGCCCGCCATTACTCTTGAAAAAACTGGGGCAGCAACTAAACCACCGTAATAATTACCTGCGGAGGGCTCATCTATCATTACAGCAATAATTAAGCGCGGATTTTCAACTGGAGCCATTCCAGAAAAAATAGCAAAATAACTTTTTTCTGTATAACCATGTGCAGTAGCCTTCTTTGCAGTTCCGGTTTTACCTGCCGCACTGTACCCGGGGACAACTGCCTCAATAGCAGTTCCATCCTTAGTCAAAACCGTTTCCATCATTTTTCTAACTGTTTTTGCTGTCTTAGCTGAAAAAATTCGAACTGCATCATCGTCATCTTCTCGCTTTAACAAGCTGACTGAATGCAAAACCCCATCATCAGCTAATGCGGTATATGCCCTAGCTAACTGTAAGACAGAGGCATTTAAACCATAACCAAAAGCCATAGTGGCACGATCAAAATCATGCCATTTTTTATAATCCTTCATGATGCCACTGGCTTCACCCGGAAAGCCAGAGCTCGCTGAAACCCCAAATCCCAATTGGTGATAGATATCATACAAATATTTGGGCGGCATCTTTAGCGACATCATTGTCACCCCAATATTACTCGACTTAGTAATAACTTTAGTCGTATCCATGGTGCCATAGTTATGCGTATCTTTTACTGTATTATGCCCAACTTGATAGGTGCCATTTGTTACAAAAATCGAATTTGGCGTTATAAATCCACCATCTAATGCTGCAGCAACCACAAATGGCTTAACCGTAGAACCTGGCTCAAAAACCTCGGTAAACGCCCTATTCCTATATAAACCCTCTTTTAAATTATTCCTGGTATTGGGGTTATATGAAGGCTGATTAACTGCCGCTAATACTTCACCATTTTTTGCATCCAAAACCACCAAAGCCCCTGATTTAGCTTTGTTCGCATTTACAGCTACTTGCAATTCTTTATAAGCCAAATATTGAATACGCTGATCAATACTTAACTCTAAGTCCTTTCCTGATATAGGCTCTGAAATATTCTCGATATCTTCTATAATTCTTCGCTGGCCATCTCTGATAACACGCTTACTTCCTGGCATACCCTTTAGGAGCTTTTCATAACCAAATTCCAACCCAGCTTGTCCGATATCATCCACATTTGTAAAACCAACCAAATGTGCAGAAACACCACCCGTAGGATAAAAGCGTTTAAATTCTCGCTCTGAATAAACCCCTGTTAACTTAAGCTCTTTAACCCGATCAGCTAATTGCGGATTTACTCTTCTTGCAATATAAAGAAACTGTCTATGAGGATCTTCTTTTATCCACTCAGTTATTTTACCTGCTGGTAAACATAACAATTTCTCTACGATTTTAATCTGCTCTTCCCTAGCAGATTTAAGTTCTTTAGGATTAATCCATATAGATTCAACAGGAGTACTTATTGCTAACGGCTCACCTTGCCTATCAACAATTACACCTCTATAAGCCGAAACAGAAACATCATCAATCTGCCTCATATCCCCCTGATGGATTAAAAAATTTTTAGTGATCACTTGCAAATATATAGCTCGCATCACCAAAATAAGCATTAAACCCAACATGAAACTAATCAGAAATTTCCGTCTGCCCGAAAAATCATCATTTGCTTTTTTAGCGGGACTTCTATCTCGAAAATCTAACATCTATGGTTTTATATAAATAATCTTTTCTCTTAATGGCATAACTAATTTTAATTCATCCTTTGCCACCAACTCTAAACGATTCTGCTCCTCCAGCATCGTCAACTCTAACTGCATTTGCCCCCATTCCACTTCATATTGATCCAGGGCTTTTTCTTGTTTCTGTATACCAATAAAAAGTAATCGCGAATAATATTTGCTGTATATAGTCGCTAAAGATGATATCAACAGCACAACACCGGCTATTATTAAAAGACGATACGTAACCACTAAATCTTCTCCGCAACTCTCATAACAGCACTTCTAGCTCGGGGATTTTGCTTTATTTCCAAATTACCCGCTTTATAAGCTTTACCCACTTTTTTCAAAACGCCTTTAGCTATGTCAACTTCTTTAACTGGAAACCTTCCTGGATCATATTTCGCCCCAGATTCATCTCTAACAAAGCGCTTTACTATGCGATCTTCTAAAGAGTGGAATGAAATTGCGACCAATCTGCCATTAGGACTCAAAACTCTAGTCGACTGCTCTAATACTTGCTTTAACTCTTCTAATTCTTTGTTAATTTCAATACGAATTGCTTGAAATGTCCTAGTTGCTGGATGTTTATTTTTTTCCCTATTAGGAATTACATCCTCAATCAAGTTTGCTAATTGTTTAGTTGTCGTAAAAGGGCTATCAAGCCTTTTCTCTATTATGGCTTTAGCAATTCGGCGTGCAAACTTCTCTTCACCATATTCAAATAAAACCTTTACCAAATTTTTTTCATCAACACTTGCTAGCCACTGCTCTGCCGAAAGCCCAGTAGTTTCATCCATGCGCATATCCAAGGAACCATCTCTTAAAAAACTAAAGCCTCTTTCTGGATTATCAAGCTGAGGTGATGACACCCCTAAATCCATCAATATGCCATCTATCTTGCCAATTAAACTTAAGTCATCTAACTGCGCTTCTAACTGTGAAAAACTACTGTGTATTAATTTAAATCGGTGATCTTTTATCAGGTTCTTTGCATAATCTGAATTAACCGCATCAAGATCACGATCGAATGCTATTAACTGACCATCGGTCCCTAAAGCAGCCAAAATCCCTTGACTATGTCCACCCCGACCAAATGTACAATCAATGTAAATACCGTTTTTTTTAATCGCCAAATGTTGCAATGCCTCAGCATACATGACGGGCAGATGTTCCATCAAAACTCCGGTATCAAAAAGATAAAGTGCCTAACTCTTCTAGACCCTCATCATCATCGCCTTTCAGCCATTCTTGTTCTTTAGCCGTCCAAGCATCTTCATTCCAGATCTCAAACTTATTAAGTTGCCCGACAAGTACAATTTTTTTATCCATTTCAGCAAATTTTCTAAGTTTTTCTGGCAATAACAATCTACCTTGTCCATCCATCTCACACTCTGATGCATTTCCAATTAAAAAACGTCTCAACTTGCCTGCTGTCTTATTTAATGTAGGTAATTTACTGATTGTTTGCTCAAGATGTTCCCATTCTGGCAAAGGATAAAGCCACAAACAGCCTGTTTCGCCAATACATCTTTCGTTTACAGCAACAGTTACAATCATTTGACGCTCGCAACAATCGTGTAGCTCTTCCCGATAACGGGTAGGAACTGCAAGACGGCCTTTATCGTCTAAATTAATTGAACTAATTCCTCGAAACAAAATTGACTCCAGATACCTTCAAGAAAAAACCATTTTTCACCACTTTTTACCACTTAAGGCCACTATAAATTCCATTTCATCTATAGTCAAGAAGGTTTTTACTTAAACTCTTTCTT
>CAJADF010000020.1 GCA_903938485.1 uncultured Methylococcaceae bacterium | reverse complement strand
CCTAATTTGATTTTCATAGCCTTTAATAACGCACTGCCGGGTGCTTTAACCCATTCGCCATTTTGGGCGGTATCTTCGTTTTCTGGTATTTCCCATGCCGCTTCAAGCCCACGAAAATGATCAATTCTTAATATGTCAAATTGTTCTAATTGTGACTCCATGCGCTCAATCCACCAGTTAAAACCGGTTTTTTGTAGGTAGTCCCAATCATAATGAGGGTTACCCCAACGCTGTCCAGTTTCGGAAAAATAGTCGGGCGGTACGCCGGCAACAACTGACATATCCCCATTTTCATTCAGTTTGAATACTTTGCGATTAGCCCACACATCGGCGCTGTCATAAGAAACGAAAATTGGGATGTCACCAAATAAAAGTACATTATGTAAGTTTGCGTAGGCTTTTAAAGCCATCCATTGTTTAAAAAAGATGAACTGTTCAAATTTTATATTGCCAATATCTTCGGCTAAACGGAGAGAGGCTTCTTTGAGTGTAATGGGGTCTCTTTCTTTAAATGGGGTTGGCCATTGATTCCAGCATTGTTGATTAAAGATTTTTCTTAATGCCATAAACAAGGCATAGTCGTCTAGCCAGAAGGCTTTATCTTTACAAAATTGCGCAAATTCTTCTTTGTCTTTTTGTTCGGCTCTTTCTAAAAAACCTTTGAAAACTTTAGCAATTAAACAGTTCTTATTGAAGACAACTGAGCCTTTACATTCTTCACATTGTTCCGAGGCATTTAGCCAGTTTAGTTCAACTAAACTATCTATATCAATTAGGATAGGGTTTCCTGCATGTGCAGATAAACATTGATACGGAGACCCATCTGCATGAGTGACACCTAAGGGAAGTGTCTGCCATACAGTTACGCCGGTATTTTGTAGAAAATCTATAAAGTTATAAGCTTCTTTTCCTAAATTACCTTGTTTATCTACGCCAGGTAAAGAAGTGATATGAAGAAGTATGCCTGCTCTGCGTTTGTTTAAAAGGTTATTCACGCTTATGCCTCAAGTTAATGTTCAATACCCGGTCTCATTGCTCCACCCATGGTGGGGTCACCATGGCCTTGCGTAAAGGATAGAGCTAGGTAAGCAGGAGGCTCTTCGCCTAATAATAAATATAAATTAGTTAAATTAAGTCGGAACTGCTTTTCAAAACTACTGACAGCTTCTCCGGGATTATAGTCACCAAACCACCAAAACCAGTCTGAGCCTTCACAGACAGCAAGTTGAGCTTCGGCTTGATTAACTTGGTTCGGTGTTAATTGCTTAGCCATTATGGCTTTGTCGAAGGCACATTTTACGTCACCTAGCATATCCCAGCCACGATTTTTATCAATAGATCCAATCCACGTTGAAAATGTCCCATAAACCCAACTGCCGGCCGTTAAGTTGTTGAGCGGTAATATGTCAGAATTATTTTCTAAGCAGTCAGAAAATGTACATAGTTCTATATTCGGGTGACTTGATAAGCGTATGTATAAAGTATTTAGGAAGTCATAGCCATTATTAGGGAAATACTCCCAAGCATTTTCCCCATCCATAATGATGGAAACTACTTTTTCACCGGGTTCATGTTCATTAATATTGACTAAATGTTTAATGAAGTCATTAACGGCATCTTCTGCTTGCCACTTTGAATATTCAAAACCAATTAAGTCAGATAATCCATCATCTCTAAAGAAACAAGCGATATCAGTTTCAGTTAATTTATAAGGATGATGTGTGTTGGATATTTCAGTTTCTGATGCATGGTTATGTTTTAAACTGTTCAGTAATACCGATCCACCGCTAGCTGTCCATGTAAAACCAAAATCACTTAATATATTTAGAGTTTGATTGCTGACACTTCCTTCTGAAGGCCAGCAACCTTTTGCCTTAAAGCCAAAATAGCGTTCAAACGTCTCTTGACCTTTATTTAGATGCCATAACACTCTATCTTTACCCTTTGGGTAAGATTGTAATTGCGGCATAAGTGCATCAGGCATGGCGTCATGAGTGCAATTTAAGTCTAAAAGTAAAGGAATGATTGGGTGAGCATAGGGGGTAACTGAAAGCTCGATTTGGCTAGTTTGAGCTAAAACTTTGTAACGATCTATAACGTTACTGATTAATTCACCTATAATTTGAAAGAGTTGTAGTCTGTCCTCGAAGTTAAAGTTTTTACCTTTCTTAATTAAGATCTGTATGCGTTTGTCGCTCAGTTTTACTGATTCACCTAACCAAGCTAAGTGATACCAAACGACTATGTCATACATAAATTGCTGATCAATATATTGAAAAGTATCGTAGTGTTTTTCTAGCCATTCTGCTAATTCAACTAAAGCGCTGAAATGAGGGTAACGATTAATTTGACGATCTTTGTTGGCACGTAAACAATCTTTAATTAATAACCAACGTTGATTTAGATCTTCAGGCGGAGAAGAAGCAATTAAAGCGTTTAGTAGAGGATCGTTCAAAGATGAACCTGTACGGATATGGCGATTGATTTGTTGGGCATAATCATCTATTTGCTCAAGTAAAATGGGCGCAAAATTAATGACAACTTTAGCTTTAGGTATTGATTCAAGATGAGCAACCATGTCTACATAGTCTTTAATGACATGTAAATAGGTCCATGGTAGTTTGAATTCCCCTGATTTTAAATCACGGTATTCCGGTTGGTGCATATGCCAACATAAGACTAGCTTTAACTTATTTGTGTTCTCAATCATTATAAACTCTCACAAATTATAGCCAATGAGCGGCGAGATCAGAAAATACTACATGATAAAACGATCAATTTTGCTTAAGAATTTATAGTCACATTAGCGCTGCACTGTAACGCCTTTTGATGATGCGTTACAGTGTTTGCTGGTTTTAATTATCTAACGTAATGCAATCTTTGCCCTAGCATATCAGGGGTGACTAAGACTACCCCCCCAGCACTGACATGAAATCTTTTTTCGTCATCAGCTCTGTTTTCACCAATAATGGTACCTTCAGGGATGTCACAACCTTTTTCAATAATGGCCTTAGTAATTCGGCAATGTCGACCAATGTTAACTTGCGGTAATAAAATTGAATCTTTTACTGTACTGTATGAGTTAACCCTAACATTAGAGAATAATAAAGAGTGTCTCACCGTTGCTCCAGAGATAACACAGCCACCTGAAACCATTGAGTCAACTGCAAGTCCTCGTCTGTCATCGTCATCAAACACGAATTTAGCCGGTGGTGTTTGTTCTTGATGTGTCCAAATAGGCCAAGTGTTATCGTATAAGTTTAAACCAGGATTAACACCAATAAGCTCCATGTTGGCGGCCCAGTAGGCGTCAATTGTTCCTACATCACGCCAGTAACTTTGAGCGCCACTTTGTAAATCTAAGAATGGATATGCGTTTACGATATATTTGTCAATGACAGATGGAATAATATCTTTTCCAAAGTCATTGCTGGAGTTTTTATTGTCAGCGTCTTTAATGAGTTGCTCAAATAGGAAGCCAGTGTTAAAGATGTATATGCCCATTGAGGCAAGGGCGGTATCGGTTCTGCCTGGCATCACGGGTGGATGTTCTGGTTTTTCAACAAAGGCTTTTACACGACGATTATCATCCACATCCATTACGCCAAATGCCGTAGCTTCTTCTAAGGATACTTCGATACAGCCAATGGTTAAATCGGCTTTTTTCTGAATGTGATCAGCGAGCATTGCGCTGTAATCCATTTTATAGATGTGGTCTCCCGCTAAAACTAATATATGACTTGGATTACGACTACGTAAAATATCAATGTTTTGGAAAATCGCATCAGCTGTGCCTTTATACCAAGAGTTTTCATCATGTCTTTGTTGGGCGGGCATTAAATCAACATACTCGCCAAACTCACCCCGTAAGAATCCCCAGCCTTGTTGAATATGGCGGATAAGAGAGTCTGATTTGTATTGGGTTAAGATGCCTATTTTACGTATGCCGGAGTTGACACAGTTAGATAGTGGGAAGTCAATAATTCGGAATTTACCACCAAAAGGAACAGCCGGTTTAGCTCTCCAGTCAGTCATATTCATCAATCTTGAGCCACGGCCGCCAGCTAATATTAATGCAATGGTATTTCGGGTCAAATGACCTATATTTTGGTCATATTGGTTATTGCTTGGCGCTGACATTTTTAATCTCCATGCTGATATAGATATTACAACTCATAGTTATTTTGGTAAGATTTACTCGACATCCATTCTACTACTACACCGAGGCCATTTAAAGTGAAAAAGCGTTCTGATAATACACTTGAATCCGATGCTACAAAAACAATCATTGATAAAACGGAAATTAATGCGCCCGATTCTAACGTTACCCCACAAGTAACAAAAATTACACCAAAGCGTAAAACTGCTACTACAGCAAAAAAATCAGTCAAAACAAAGGTAGAAAATCAAGAAGAGCTTAAGCTTAAAGTAACTAAGCCAATAAAAGGGGAGAGCGAAGTTATTAACCCAAGTCTTTATGAATTGAATGATGATGAGCAAAAAATTATTGCTGCAAAGCACCACGATCCTTTCGCTGTTTTAGGTAGGCATGATGTAAATAAGCAAATTAAGATAAAGGTTTATCTTCCCTATGCCGAAACAGTCTCATTAAGTCATGATGGCTCTGAGTTGGTTCGTATTACAGGCTCTGACTTTTTTGAATATTTAGCAGAACCAAATCAATTACCCGAACATTATGAATTATCTTGGATAGACAAAGACGGTTATACCCATAAAAATTACGATCCTTATGATTTTGGTGTGCAATTACCCGAGTTTGATCAACATTTATTTGGCGAAGGCAAACATTGGCACATTTATCAGAAACTAGGCGGCCATTGCCATACTGTTGATGGTATTGACGGGGTTTTATTTACCGTCTGGGCACCCAATGCGGGTCGTGTCAGCATTGTAGGGGATTTCAATCGCTGGGATGGGCGTTGTAATCCTATGCGTAGTTTGGGGGGGAGTGGAATATGGGAGATTTTTATTCCAGGTATTAAGGCTGGATCTCTATACAAATTTGAAATACTCAATCGTTATACGCAAGAAATTTTATTAAAAACGGATCCATATGGCCAGCAATTTGAATTCCGTCCTAATACATCTTCAGTTGTGGTTAAAGAAAAAAACTACAGTTGGCAAGATGAGCAATGGCTTGCTGAGCGCGCTAAACGGGATTGGTTACATGAACCCATGTCAATTTATGAGGTGCATTTAGGGTCATGGCGTCGAGATAATCAGAATAACTTTTTAAGCTATCGAACCTTAGCCGTTGAGTTGGTCAATTATGTTAAACGCATGGGTTTTACTCATGTTGAGTTATTACCCGTTACTGAACATCCCTTCGATGGTTCTTGGGGTTATCAAACCACTGGGTATTTTGCACCTACTAGTCGCCATGGTTCGCCTGATGATTTTCGTTTCTTCATAGATACTTGTCATCAAAACGGTATTGGTGTGATTTTAGACTGGGTACCAGCACATTTTCCTAAGGATGCTTTTGCTTTAGCCCGTTTTGACGGTAGTGCGCTGTATGAACATGAAGATCCTCGAAAAGGTGAGCATCGAGATTGGGGTACTCTCATTTACAATTACGGTCGTAATGAAGTTAAAAACTTTTTGTTAGCCAGTGCGAACTTTTGGTTAGAAGAGTATCACTTAGATGGTTTAAGAGTGGATGCGGTCGCTTCTATGTTGTATCTGGATTATTCGCGTGAGGCAAATGATTGGGTGCCCAATCAATATGGTGGTAATGAGAATTTAGAGGCTATTGATTTCTTTAGACAACTCAATGCCGTGACCCACGATTTGCATCCGGGTACGGTGATGATGGCTGAAGAATCAACTTCTTGGCCACAAGTAACGCGCCCAACTTGGACGGGTGGTTTAGGTTTTTCGATGAAATGGAATATGGGCTGGATGCACGATGTGCTTAGCTATATGAGTGAAGAGCCTATTCATCGTAAGTATCATCACGATAAATTAACCTTTGGTATGTTGTATGCGTTTACTGAGAATTTTGCCTTACCGTTTTCACATGATGAAGTAGTTCATGGTAAAGGTTCCTTACTAAGTAAAATGCCGGGTGATGAGTGGCAACGCTTTGCTAATTTAAGATTGTTATATACTTTTATGTATACCTACCCAGGTAAAAAGCTGTTATTCATGGGCTGTGAGTTTGGACAAGGTACTGAGTGGAATGCTAATAGAGAATTGGATTGGTATGTTTTAGATTATCCACATCACAAGGGCATGCAAACCTTGGTTAAAGATTTAAACAATGTTTATAAAACGCATCCTGCTTTATTCACGCATGATTTTGAGCCGCAAGGTTTTGAATGGCTTGATTGTCATGATGTTCAGCAGTCTATCATTAGTTTTAGACGTAAAAGTAATCATGAAGAAATCATAGTTATTTTAAATTTTACTCCCGTGCCTAGAGAAAACTATCGTCTAGGTGTGCCTGATGAAGGTGTGTATACAGAGATTTTTAACTCTGATTCTAAATATTATGATGGTAGTAATGTGGGTAATGGATCGGTAGGATCTGAAGCTATATCTTGGATGAATCAACCTTACTCTATCACACTTAATTTGCCCCCTCTGGGTGCTTTGATTTTAAGAGTTTAAAGTATTTATCGTTGGATCTTAGTGTGATTTTTATCGCCATTAGGATTAAATATTTAGTGGTTTATTGGACTTTTTTTGAAAGTAGATGAAGAAAATTCTTTTTGTTACGAGTGAGGCTCATCCTTTAATAAAAACGGGAGGGCTTGCTGATGTTTGTGGAAGTTTACCTAAAGCTATAGCCGATTTAAATCAAGATATTAAGTTGATTATTCCAAATTATCAAGCGCTTAAGAAAACTGAAGATGTAAGGTTTTTGTTTTCTCTGCGTGTAGATAATCGCAATATTAATATTTTAGAAACAAAGCTTCCTGATAGTCATGTGGTGGTGTGGTTGGTTGATTATCCAACTTATTACAATATACCTGGCAATCCTTATGTGGATGAGTTGGGCGAACCCTGGGCTAATAACGCAGCACGTTTTGCCTTGTTTTGTCGCGTTGTAGTAGAAGTTGCGATGGATAGAGCTTATCAAGATTGGAAGCCTGATGTTGTCCATTGTAATGACTGGCAATGTGGTTTGGTTCCCGCTTTATTGTCTTTAGAAAATGACAGGCCCGCCACCGTTTTTACGATTCATAATATGGCTTATCAGGGTTTGTTCCCTGTCAGTGATGTGGCGATATTAAATATTCCTGGTCAATTATGGCATCCTGAGGGACTTGAGTTTCATAATAACTTATCTTTTATTAAAGGTGGTCTTGTCTATTCAGATTACGTGACTACTGTAAGTCCAACTTATGCACTTGAGATACAGACGTCAGAATATGGTTATGGTCTTGAAGGGCTTTTGGAGTATCGTAAAGACTCTTTGGGCGGAGTAATAAACGGTATTGATTTGGATCAATGGGATCCAGAAACGGATGCCTCTCTTCCTTATAACTTTTCAGAAATATCTCTCGATCAAAAGCGTCTAAATAAAACGGCGTTACAAACTAAATTTTTGTTACCAGTTAAAGATAATGTCCCTCTCTTCGGTTTGATTGGTCGTTTAGTCGAGCAAAAAGGGATAGATTTGATTTTGGAGTGTCTACCAGAAATGATGGAAATGGAAGTTCAGTTTGTTTTATTGGGTAGCGGAGATAAAGTTTTTGAAAAAAAATTGCAAGCAATCGCATTGCAATATCCTAACAAAATGTCTATAAACATAGGTTATGATGAAGGTTTGTCGCACCTTATCGAGGCTGGGGCAGATGTTTTCTTGATGCCTTCTCGATTTGAACCTTGTGGTTTAAATCAGATGTATAGTCAGCGTTATGGAACCATTCCTATTGTGAGAAAAACGGGTGGACTAGCTGATACAGTAACTGATACTTTGCCAGAAACGTTATTAAACAACAGTGCTAGTGGTATTGTGTTTAATGAAGCAAGTGCCGGTTCTTTATTAGAAGCTATCAAGAGAGCTTTAATACTCTATAGCACGCCAGAATACTGGAAAAAAATGCAAGTTTCAGGGATGAAAAAAGATTTTTCTTGGCAAAAAAGCGCTGAAAAATACTTATCTATTTACGATAGTCTTTAAATAATAAATAAAAAAACTGACTGATAAAAAAACTTTTGATCCGGTGGTTCTATCTATGAACGAAGTTCAATTGCTCTATGTACAAAATGTTATTTATAAAAAGAAAAATATTCTTATTCAAGAGTTAACTTTTTTTATTAAATTACAAAATTTAAGCCCAGATAAAGTTTGTGAGGTAATTTGGGCGGGTGAAGATGAGCAATGGCATACATTATCCGCTCATTTCCATAGTGCAATAGATGATGACCAAGAGTATTGGCAAGCAAGTTTGACTTGTGATGCGAGTGATATGGAGTCATTACCGGGTAATATTGAATGTGTTTTAAGATATAAAGCTCTGAATGATGAATATTGGGATAATAATCAGGGGATTAATTATTTTAGTCAAGCTGATTCTGGTTTAAGGTTAACTCATTCTCAGGTAGTGCAAAATATTAATTTTGATAATAAATTTTATCAAGGACAGCGTTTCCTGTCGGTTACAGTTGCAGTTCAGCAAAATATCCAAGCAGAGTCAGTTGTTATTCATTGGACGACAGATAATTGGAAAAATACTCAGAAAACTGAGTGTCAATATACGCGAAATTATTGGTCCGAAAATTTAGGCAGTTATGCGCGTAATCGGAATCAATATGGCGTTAAAATTTGGAACGCTTTACTGAAAATTGAGGATCCATTTTCATTAGAATACAGTCTATGTTACGAATCAGATGGCTGTATTCATTGGGATAATAATTTTGGAAAGAATTATTCTTTATCCCACGATTTATTGCGTGTTCTTATTCTTAATTTACATTGTTATCAGGAAGATAATCAAGATTATAAGTTTTCACAAATTGCTAAAGCAATTGATGAACAACAAGTGGATGTTATCTGCTTACAAGAGGTAGCGGAATTATGGAACAATGGGCATGGTGACTGGGAAAGCAATTCCGCTAGAATAATTAATCAGCGTCTCAAAAACCCTTATTATTTATATTCAGATTGGTCTCATTTGGGTTTCGATAAGTATCGTGAAGGTGTTGCAATCCTTAGTCGATTTCCACTACTAAAACAAGGATCTAAGTATGTCTCTAATGATACAAGCTTAGATAATATTCATTCTCGAAAAGTTTTGATGGCCCAGGTTAATGTTCCCTATATGGGGTTGATCAATATCTATTCAGCGCATTTAAGTTGGTGGGCTGATGGTTTTTCCGAACAGTTCAAACGTTTAAATGATTGGGCGGTTTTGAATCATACGCAGGAAGTGCAAGCTACGCTCTTGTGTGGGGATTTTAATGTTATTCCTGATTCAGAGGGTTATGATTTAGTTCTTAATCAAGCGTATGAGGATGTGGGCAGCCATATTGCTAGTAGTCTTGAAAAAGGCTTTAAGGTCTCGGATCAATATTGGCAAGATTATCCTGCTGATGATTGTCGTATTGATTATGTTTTTTTGAAAAAACAAAGCGCCTTACAAATAGTCTCTGTGAAAATGATATTTACGGAGCATGACTATGGGCGTGTGTCTGATCATTGTGGTTATTTAATGACGTTTGAACCAAACTAATCTAAGTACGAGTTAGGTATAAATATGCCAATAGCTGAGCATTATGCCATGCCACTTTCTGGTGAGTTAGGTGGGTATTTTCAACGAATTAATGATTTTAATGATAAATTTCAGTTGCGTTGGGGTAGGATTGATTTTGATGTTTTCTATGGTTCTCAAGTTAATGTCAAAATCGTCTTAAAAGTTTATCGAGAGAATGGTGTTTGTGAAACCTATTTGGTGGACTCAGATGCCTATGAGATTCAATGGAATAGGCACAAGCGTAGAACCAGAGATTTTTATATTTTGCCCTGGTCCAAGCATTTTGGACATATAAACTGCATTAAATTTTCTTATATTATTCATTTAGGCGAACGGTCTATCGCTTCACAAAATGAATATATCTACATGGATGGACATCATCTAAGCAGTGATGATGATAGATATCGACCTATTACCATTGAGCATTCGACACATAATTCATATTGCACGCATGAGTTAAATGCTCAGCAATTACAATCTGATGTTGATTGGTATAACCATCATTTTGACACGCTAAATTTAACACCTAAATTTACTAAGGGGCAGCAGTATCATCCCTATCATCCTAAACGTTATCTTCATGATCATATAGACAAGGTCGTTCGAGTAAAGAAAGAAAATCCAGATCGCTTATGTACCATAAAAGTGAGTGTGGATTGTATTGATGATACTGACTTTGTTGAGCATCTAATTTATGCAAGTCAGCAAGGAGTTTTAGTTCAATGTGTTGTTGATTGGCGCAAGATGACGCTAACTAATAGCCATAATTATTCGCGATTAAAGTTGGCGCGTGTTGAGCTTATTGGCGTTTTTTGTACACCTAAACATCATTTGATTGAAGTTGAGCCCGATATGCATACCAAATTCGTTATTTTTAATGATGAGGATTGTATCTTAGGTTCGTTTAATATCACTTTTGATCGTTGGTGGGCAAATTGGGAATCAGGAATGACATTTCATTCCAAAGGCGTTTGCCGATTGCTGGATAATATTTTTCAAAGTCAGCGGGGTGGTGTAAACCAAAAGTATGGGATTGATCCGTTAAGTCATTTTAATCTCTTGTACACTTTTGGGCGTCAGATGTTACTGAATGGAAAGCCTTATAGGCCTCATCATGCTATTTTGGCAGAAGTTCATCGAGCGCGCCATTCAATCAAGTTGTGTTTGTTTTTGATGGGGGATTTATTAGGTGAACATCATGATAGCGTTGTTGACGCATTGATTAACGCAAAAAACCGGGGGGTTGATGTACATATTCTTTTTAATGGACATTTGGCAAGACAGGGTCGGATTGGCGTCGAGAGGTCAATGGATGATGAGTTGCAGCGCCCCTTATTGCCGTCAATACAGCACTTAAAAAATTCAGGTATTCAAGTCGGCTTAGTGTATGGGCAAGATGACCATCCCGTTCCTTACTCACCTATACATTCAAAATATTGTATTGTTGATGAGCGAGTTGTTCTGGAGGGAAGTTTTAATTGGTATAACACTTCGGTATTTTCACATGATCTTTTGGTCATTGTTAATAATCACCAAGTTGCTCAGCCTTATTTGTACGAGTTTGGGCAGATACAGGGGGCTTTCCGCGTCTATTATTAAATCTACTTATTTATGTGTAGGATTTAGTATTTAAATGATTTTGTAATAGTGGTTATGATATAAAAGACCTAATCATAAAACGTTAACTAATGAGACTAATACTAAGGGATTACGGTAGTAATGCAATACAATTTTGATCCAAGTTATGGGTATACGTTAGACACTTTGCTAAATGTAGACGTATTCAGTGAGCCGAGGGATTTTGATAGATTTTGGCAGCAACGTTACCAAAAAGCAGTTGCTATAAATCCCCAGCCCATAACAAAATTACTTTCTGAAAATTCTTTTGACTGGAAGGTGTTAGAAATAACCTATACCTCAACAGATAATTTTATTATTACTGGATGGTTGTTATTGCCGATTTCAGGAGTTATTAAACGCGGATTTATAGTTGGTCATGGTTATGGTGGTTGTAATGGGCCAGTTTTTGACTTTCCTTTTAAAGATGCAGCAATATTGTTTCTGTGTTTCAGAGGCTTGGCATTAAGTTCCCATCCAAGTATTTCTGCAGAACCCAATTGGCATGTTTTACACGATATAGATAATATAAATCGCTATATTTTGGGGGGCTGTGTTGAGGATGTTTGGCTAGGTGTCAGTGCTTTATTATCTTTGTTTCCATCTTTATCTGGGCATCTAGCGTATATGGGTATTAGTTTTGGAGCCGGAATAGGGGTTATGGCGGTAGCTTGGGATAAGCGTATCAATAAGGCACATTTCAATGTCCCTACTTTTGGGCATCAAATGTTACGCTTAAAATTGCAAACTAATGGCAGTGCACATAGTGTTCAGCAATATTATTTAACCCATAAAAAACAGACTATTCGGACCTTAAAATATTACGATGCAGCTATTGCTGCAAAGCGTATTAAAATTCCTGTGCACTTTGCCTGTGCATTATATGATCCTTGTGTCGCTCCCCCAGGACAATTTGCTATTTATAACGCTGTAACCAAAGACAAGCATCTTTATGTTCTTGAGGCAGGTCATCATTGTTACTCTAATCAAGTTGAACAAGAAAAAGAGTTAATAGAACAGCTTGATATTTTTTTTAATGAAATATAGATTGTTTGAAGCAGTCATAAAAAATGCGCGCAATGATAGCGTTTTATCAGGTTACGTCAAATGAATCGTGAATATCATAAATGGTGGAGTGCTCGATTAAAACGTGATATGGAATTACTCGTTTTTGGACATGCGGGTGCAAAAGTATTAATTTTTCCGTCTAGATTTGGTCGTTTTTATGAGTATGAGAAGTTAGGCTTAGTTAATTCATTAAGAGAGAAAGTTCAGCAAGGTTATCTGCAGTTATTTTGTATTGATGGAATCGATGCTGAAGGGTTATATAACAAAGATGCTCATCCAAAAGATCGAATATCTAGACATATTGAATATGAAAAATATATCTTAGAAGAAGTTGTACCCTTTATCGATCAAAAAAACGCTCATGATTGTATGATTTCACACGGAGTTAGTTTAGGGGCATTTCAAGCGGCTAATATAGCATTTCGAAATCCACATTTATTTAAGAAATTAGTCGCCTTCTCAGGGCGTTATGATCTTACGTTAAGTGTAGAGTATTTCAATGATTTATTTGACGGCTATTACAATGAGGATATTTATTTTCATACCCCCAGTCATTTTTTACCTAATCTAGAATGTTCATGGCGATTAAGTTGTTTAAGGGAAATGGATATCGTTTTAGTGATAGGTAGGGAAGATCCTTTTTTAGATAATAATCAGCAGTTTAGTGCCATACTTAATTCAAAGAATATAGATCATCAGTTGTTGGTGTGGGATGATAGGGCTCACAGTGGGTACTATTGGCGAAGGATGGCGGGTATTTATATTTAGTAAACGCCTTTGATTTAACAAATAATTTTCTTAAATTATAAATATACTTTATAATGCGCGGTTCATCGAGGCATATCGCCTCTCCTTGCTTTACCTTCTTTATAAGACAGAGGAGGAAGGCTTAACCGAAAGGAAAAATAATGCGACATTACGAAATTGTCTTTTTAGTCCATCCGGACCAATCAGCTCAGGTTCCAGCAATGATTGACCGTTACAAGTCAACGATTGAAACTGCAGCAGGTAAAATTCACCGTTTAGAAGATTGGGGTCGTAGACACCTCGCTTATCCGATTAGAAAGATACATAAAGCTCATTACGTCTTAATGAATGTTGAGTGTGATCAAGCTACTTTAGAAGAATTAGAAAGTGGTTTCCGTTTTAATGATGCAATTTTGCGAAGTATGACATTAGTGCAAAAAGAAGCTATTACTGAGCCATCTTTAATTGCAACATCAACTGCTGAAGAAAATAGAGCGGCTGAATCTAGAGCTAAAGAAGCTGCTGCAAGAGAAGCTGTTGTCGTGCCTGCAACAGGTGATATTGAAGATGAAATTGACTTAGATGATGTTGATGTTGATTTTGATGCTGATATAGATGACGCTGACGATATCATCGTTGAATAATACGAACACTTTTTAGATAACGGAAATTAATATGGCACGAAATATTAGACGTAAGAAATTTAGCCGAGTTAGCTCAGAAGGCGGCTCTCAAATCGATTATAAAGATTTAGATTTATTAAGCGATTATATTACTGAAACAGGCAAGATTGTACCTAGTCGTATTACAGGTACAAGTGCTAAGCATCAAAGACAGATATGTGTTGCAATCAAACGTGCGCGTTTTATTGCCTTACTACCGTTCTGCGACGCACACAAATAAGAAAATAACACGGACAGGTTTGTGAATTTTTTAGCGACATACATTATGCGGGGACGAATTCAAGCCATGATAGTGGCAACGTCTTTAGCCTTATTGTCGCTAATGATGCCACCTGTAAGCGTTTTAAGTTCAGCTACTGTCTCTCTTGTAACTTTAAGATTGGGTGCAAAAGAAGGGCTTAATATTTTGGGTTGCTCGAGTATAGCAACAGCATTATTAGGTTCTTTTCTAATAGATAGCTTTCAGTTTGCATTAATGTATGTGATGGTGCTCTGGTTGCCAGTCTGGATATTTTCAATTGTTTTAAGAGAAAGTAGATCTTTGTTCTTAACAATTGAAATAGCTGTCTGGGTTGGAGTTTTTGGTGTTGTAGGGTTTTATCTTTACAATGCAGATCCAGCGGCTCTTTGGAAGACAATGCTGTCTCAAATGATTCCTGTAGAGGCTCCGATTGTAGATCTTCAGCAGAAAATAGATATGCTTGTGCATTATATGACGGGTGTTATTGCTGCTGGCTCTGTATGTGGGCTTTTGTTTGGATTGTTTCTGGGGCGATGGTGGCAAGCTAATCTTTATAATCCTGGAGGATTTAGGCAAGAATTTTTATTTTTGCAATGTAAAGGTAGATTATCAATCGTTACATTTGCGATAGTTGGTCTTGCTTTTGCGACTTCAGGCGTTGTATCAGAGATTGCTTGGAACACAACAATTCTTTTGTTCGTGTTGTTCTCGGTAACGGGGACGTCTGTATTACATACCGTTTTCTCAAACACAAAATTGGAAAAATATACAGTACCTATGCTTTATATAACACTGTTCTTGATTCCACATGCATTTTTAATTGTTGCATTGGTTGGTTTGAGTGATCCGTGGTTGAACTTACGAAAAATTAAAATCGAATCTACACATGCCTAAGGGCGTATAAATATTGGTTAATAACCGAAAGGTGAGGATAAAAAGATGGAAGTTATTCTTCTTGAAAAGATAGCAAATTTGGGTAACCTAGGTGACAGAGTCACTATTAAATCAGGTTATGGAAGAAACTATCTTGTTCCACAAGGTAAAGCAGTTGCCGCTACAGCGAATAAAATTGCTGAATTTGAAGTGCGTCGTGCAGAACTTGAACAAGCAGCTAAAGAAAAATTAGAAGCCGCTCAAAAATTAGGTACAGAACTAAGCAAATTAGCTATTTCTATTGCGCATAAAGCGGGTGATGAAGGTAGATTGTTTGGTTCCATTGGCACTCATAACATTTCAGAAGCAATTACTGCGGCTGGTATCGCTATTGAAAAACATCAAATTCGTTTGCCACACGGTGCAATTCGTCACATTGGTGATTACGATATCGACATCAACTTACATTCTGATGTTATCGTTACTTTAAGTATTAAAGTAGTCGCTGAAGCATAATAGATAAAAAAACAAGGTATCAGAGGGAACTGGTTATTACTATGACCGACGACCTCTGTGCCTTGTGATTTTTATTATGCGTATCATTTATACCGTTTTATTTTACTGTTTAACCCCCTTTATACTTCTACGCTTATTTTGGCGAGGTATTAAGGCTCCTGATTATCGTCTTCGATGGTTGGAGAGGTTTGGATTTTATAAAGAAATTTATCCTCAGTCCGTTATTTGGTTTCATGCCGTCTCTGTAGGAGAGGCAGAAGCACTCTTTCCGCTTCTTAAATTAATTCTACAGCATCACCCAGATGCACAACTTCTAATTACTACGACTACTCCAACGGGTTCTGCACGCGTTAAAGCCGTTATGGGTAACTCCGTAAGTCATGTTTATTTACCTTATGATATGCCAGATTCAATTGCGCGTTTTATGGCCAAGTTTAAGCCTAAGATGGCGGTGATTATGGAAACTGAACTGTGGCCAAATTTGTTCATTGCTTGTGGGCAGAACGCAATTCCATTGTATGTGATTAATGCGCGACTATCAGAGAAATCAGCACGAGGCTATAAAAAGATTCCGACCCTAGTCAATCAGGCATTAGCGCAGGTAAAAACCATTGCTACCCAAACACAAGATGATGCTGATCGGTTTGTTAGTATTGGGGCGCATTCTGATGGAGTTGTAAATTTAGGAAATATCAAATTTGATGTTGATGTGCCGAGCACAGTTATTTCTGCGGGTGCTGATTTAAAAAACACCTTATTTGCCCAGCGTTTTGTGTGGATAATTGCTAGCACCCATACTGAAGAAGAGGCTATCTTTGTAGCCTTATACAAACAACTAAAACTAAAGATTCCTGAGTTATTGTTAATCTTAGTACCAAGACACCCAGAGCGTTTTAGTGATGTAAAACAATTATGTATCCATCAGGGCTTAAATGTAGTTTTAAGAACAACTGACGAAATAGTTGTTGATAAAACCGATGTGTATTTGGCAGATACTATGGGTGAATTAAAGTTACTTTATGCCGCTGCTGATGTGGCATTTGTCGGTGGTAGTATGGTACCCATTGGTGGACACAATATTTTAGAGGCTTCTGTTATTGGTGTGCCGGTTATGTTTGGGCCTTATATGGCCAATTTTAAAGAAATCTCGCGACGCGTGTTAGAACAACAAGCGGCAATACAATGTAAAACCACTACTGAGGTGCTTGATACCTTGCTTGCTTTATATCAAGATGCAGAACACCGTAGTGCATTAGCAGAGCGGGGGAAGCATTTTATTAAACAAAATCAAGGTGCTGTTAATAGAGTATACGCTTTGTTGTCTAGTCATATTTCATGAGCATTCATATTCGTTCTCTTTATCTGTTAGAGAATTTAGTCTATAAATATTAAGTTATAATATTGTCAGGATTGCTATTAGATTTTATTTATTTATGGCAATGTCGTGTTTTTAAATCCAAAGGTGTTATGAGTAAGCAAAGAAAAGCAGTGGCGTTAATTTCGGGTGGTCTAGATTCCATGTTGGCCGCAAAAATAGTGATGGAACAAGGCGTTCATGTTGAAGGGATTAACTTCTTTACGGGCTTTTGTGTTGAAGGTCACACACATGCTATTCGGGCTCAAGATAACGCCAAGCCCAATCGTAATAATGCTTTATGGGTTGCCGAACAATTAGGCATTAAACTGCATATTGTTGATGTAATTGAAGAGTACAAAAAAGTACTCATCAATCCAAAACATGGCTATGGCTCACATATGAATCCGTGTTTGGATTGTAAAATTTTTATGGTCAATAAAGCCAAACAATGGATAGTTGAAAATGACTTTGACTTTATTATCACCGGCGAAGTGATAGGTCAAAGACCCATGTCTCAAACGAAATCAAAAATGCCCATCGTAGCAAAACAATCAGGTGCAGATGATTTGTTGTTACGCCCAATGTGCGCTAAAAACTTGCCGGCAACTAAGCCAGAACTAGAAGGTTGGGTTGATAGAGAAAAGTTGCATGATATTACCGGTCGTTCACGTAAGCCACAAATTGAAATGGCTAAGCAATTTGGTATTGATGATTACTCTCAACCAGCGGGCGGATGTTGCTTTTTAACGGATAAATACTATTCGGCAAAGCTAGTGGATTTATGGAAAGCCCAAGGCGATAAAGATTACGAACTTGATGACATCATGTTATTAAAGGTGGGTCGACACATTAGACCAAAACCAAACTTTAAATTGATTGTAGCGCGAGAAGAAGGCGAAGGGCGTTTTTTACAGGGATATAAAAAAGAATTTATCAGTATGCATTGTTCTAGTCATCCTGGTCCCTTAACTTTAATTGATGGTGAGATGTCAGCAGAAGACTTATTCTTTGCCGCTAGAATTGTCGCGCGTTATGCGCAAGGTCGTGATGAAGATCAAGTTGACATAACGATTACTCAGAAAGATGGCTCAGAGAGAACCATCCAAGTAAAACCTTTTTCTAAAGCAGAAGTGCTTAATGAGTGGCACGTTTAAAATTGTTATGCAAGAAATAATAAGAGAAACTTTAAACGCCAGGCGCCTTTTATGTCCATTGCCGGTTATTCGGACACAAGATAAGGTCAAGCAACTTAACACTGGCGATCAGTTAGAAGTCATTTGTACAGATCCAGGGGTAATGCATGATATACCCGCTTGGTGTCGCATAAATGGTCATAAAGTTTTGGAAAGCCGTTCTGGTGATCATGAATATATAATTGTGCTTGAAGTAGGTAAAAAATGAACGACCCACTTGATACCGTAAAACTGAATAAATTAAAAGCTAAAGCCAGTTATGTAGGTGCTGCTGTTAATGTCTTTCAGACCCTTATTAAAATTGGGTTCGGTATTTGGGGGCAGTCAGCGGCGTTGATTGCCGATGGTATACATTCATTATCTGATCTATTAAGCGATCTTTTAGTTATAGTTGCTGTTAGATTAGGGAGTCGTGAAGCAGATCATGAGCATCCATATGGACATCGCCGATTTGAAACGATCGCAACGGTTATCTTAGGTTTAAGTTTAATTGCGATTGGTGGTGGAATCTCATGGGAGGTTATGACCCGCATAGCTAATCCTGAAGAATTACCGGCACCCAACTCCTTAGGCATAGCGGTCGCAGCTATTTCTATCATTATTAATGAATGGTTGTATCACTATACAAAACGCATCGCTAGAAAAACCCGCTCTAAACTCTTAATGGCAAATGCTTGGCATCAACGCAGTGATGCTATTTCATCAATTGTGGTGCTGTTTGGTATTGCGGCAGTTATGTTGGGTTATCCGTTGGCAGATGCCATTGCCGCAATTGTTGTCGCTTTAATGGTGGCAAAAATTGGTTTAAATCTGATTTTTGATAGTGTTAAAGAATTGGTTGATACTTCTTTACCTCCGCTTTTAGTCGCAGAAATTCGCAATGTAATCATGGGTATTGATGGCGTAGAAGGCATACATTTATTGCGTTCTCGCCAAATGGGTGAAGATGCCTTAATTGATGCGCATATTGTAGTTGATCCACGTATTACCGTGTCAGAAGGCCATGCGATTGGTGATATTGTTCGGGATGAGCTCATTAGTCGATTTGATGATGTGATGGATGTGTTAGTGCACGTGGATCCAGAAGATGATGAAGCCTATTTTGAAAAACACAAACCCTTAACTCGCAACGAAGTTAAGGCTTTATTAGCTAAATACTTGCCTGACTTTGAGGTGCATATAGAAGATTTTAGAATTCACTATCTTAGTGAATGTATTGAAGTTGAGCTTATCTTACCGTTTGTCTTAAGTGCAGATACTGCTTTAATGCAGGCTTTAAAAAAGCAGATTAAAGTCATGAAAAAACGCGTAAAAGATATCAATGATATCGTATTATTTTTTAAACAAAACGAGGAATAACAGATGGCTGTAGGACAATGCGATTTTCCAATCATGCACAATGTCAATGGAATAACGCTAGGCACAAGTAATGCTGGTATTAAGCAAACTGTTAGAGATGATATTTTAGTATTTCAAATGGCGGAAGGTTCCACCTGTGCCGGTATGTTTACGCAAAATGCATTTTGTGCCGCGCCTGTTCACGTAGCAAAAGCTAATTTAGCGCACAATCCTCGTTGGTTATTAATCAATTCAGGTAATGCCAATGCCGGTACAGGTGAGCAGGGCATGCAAGATGCACTGCAATCATGTGTTGAGGTATCCAAAGTAGTGGCTGGTTTAGCAGAACAAGTGCTTCCCTTTTCTACGGGTGTCATAGGCCAATCTTTACCCGTTGATAAAATTACCTTGGCTTTACCTACAGCGGTTAGCAATCTGGCGATAGATAATTGGGATAAAGCCGCTCAGGCCATTATGACGACAGACACTTTTCCTAAAGGTGTTTCTAAAGTTATTAGTATTGCCGGTGAGACCATTACTATTAATGGTATTTCAAAAGGCGCAGGTATGATTCAACCTAATATGGCCACCATGTTAGGCTTTATGGCGACTGACGCTAAAATTAGCCAAACACTATTGCAAGAATGTTTAGCGGTAGCCGTTGAGCAATCGTTTAATCGTATTACTGTAGATGGCGATACCTCAACTAATGATGCTTGTATGTTAATGGCCAGTGGTTGCTCTGCGGTGCCAGAAATTTTAGCGGGCACTGAAAATTACACGACCTTTGCTGATGCCGTGATGACTGTCTGCAAACAATTAGCGGAAGCTATTGTTAGGGACGGTGAGGGCGCCACTAAATTAATGCGTATTATAGTAGAAGGCGCATTAACTGATGAAGAAGCGGTGCGCGTCGGTAAAACTATTGCGCATTCACCCTTAGTTAAAACCGCATTTTTTGCCAGTGATCCAAATTGGGGACGTATCCTTGCTGCCGTAGGGCGAGCAGGGGTTGAAAATATGATTTTAGAAGATGTGCAACTTTTCTTAGATGATGTGTGTATCGTTAGAAACGGTGGCCGTGCAGATGATTACACAGAAGAAGCCGGTCAAGCAGTGATGGATAGAGAAGAAATTACCGTGACCGTTAAATTAGGTCGTGGTGTGGCAGTACAAGAAGTGCTTACCTGTGATTTATCGTATGATTACGTAAAAATTAATGCAGAATACAGAACCTAAGTTAGCTACATGATGGATAAATCAGTATTAGAAGTGGCTGTTGGGGTATTAAAAAACGCAGATGGCCAAATTCTTATTTCTTTAAGAAAGTCGGGTGTGCATCAAGGTGGCTTGTGGGAGTTTCCGGGCGGTAAATTGGATGCTAACGAAACCGCAGGGCAAGCCCTAGTTAGAGAATTTAAAGAAGAGCTAGATATTACAGTTAATAGCGCTACCCCCTTGATTACCATACAGCATAAGTACGCTGATTTAGCAGTAAAATTACATGTGTTTTTAGTAACAGACTTTTCTGGGGAAGCAAAAGCCTGCGAAGGTCAGATGTTTAAATGGGTAACGTCAACGGAACTTAATGCACATACCTTTCCGGCTGCAAATCAAACCATTATTAAAGCCGCGCAACTACCAGATCGATATGCAATATTAGATGATGCAGAAGATGAGCTTACTTTATTAGCACATTTACAAATCTTATTAGACCGCGATATAAAGTTTATTCAACTACGTTTAAAAAATACGCAAACAGCTGTTATAAAAGCCTTTTTACAAAAAGCTTATCCACTCTGCCAAGAATTAGGCGTGGTGTTATTACTTAATTCTGCTGTTAAACATGCCGAAGAATTTCCGGTAGATGGTTTGCATTTAACGAGTACAGATTTAATGGCTATCGGTAGTCGCCCTGTGACTGAATACGATATTGCCGAAAATGAATATTGGGTCAGCGCCTCTTGCCATACCTTAAAAGAGCTTTTACATGCCCAACGCTTAGGTATAGATTTTGTGGTGTTAGCTCCAGTTTTACCAACTCAAACACACCCAGATACCGAACCCATGGGGTGGGAACAATTTGCCGATTTGGTCTCACAAGTTAATATTCCCGTTTATGCCTTGGGCGGATTAGCCGAAACCGATTTAGCTCAGGCTAAAAGTTTAGGTGCTCAGGGCATAGCGGCGATAAGAGCTTTTTTAAATTAAACCAACTTTTAAAGTATCTGTAATGGTTTAATGAAGGAAATGCAGATCAAAGCCATATGGAAACGCACGATTATAAATACAACAGATAGTCGCCTAATGACCAGGCTAATGTTATTAAAAGATTTCTTTGTCTGTTCTTTAGAGTGTTTGGGGGCTTAATAAGGTGTCTTGGGATATTTGAGAGACGTCTCGCCATAAAGTTAAGGCGATTTGCGCTGTTTAGTATGGAGTCTCAACGACTTGTTAACACGATTCCACACTCTGTTGACACATCTCGCAACCTTTGCCAGACGTGTTGAGCATATCGCCACACGCCACAAGAATATGTCGGCTCAGATTGTATGATGGCGAGACGTGTCGCAAGGCTTGCTAAGCCTGTCTCAGACT
>CAJADF010000019.1 GCA_903938485.1 uncultured Methylococcaceae bacterium | reverse complement strand
GTTCATTTTATGAAGACTTTAAAAATCATTCATTCAAAGTAAAAACTCCGTTATTTGGTGAATCCAAAATACATACATATTGGTTTTATGAAAGGATTAAAGGCGAATATCTCAGCGCACGGTTTAATTTAAATATTCCAAGTAGAGCATTATTTGATTTAGAAACCCCTAAGAATCAAGTTATAAATACTAATTACCTTGCTAGGAGTGAAATTATTTGGTTGCAAAAGCCATTTCTTGCTCACGATAGACCTGAAGTCCTCAGGGAAGTTTTATATAGGCACATTGTTAAGAGTAATTTCACTGTCAATGACGTTTTTTTCAAAAGTGCAGTTGCTAAAGTCATATTGTATAGATACATTTATAACCTAATCGCTAAGTCTGATTGGCCAAACAAAGGCTATAAATCGCATACGAGTGCATATGCACTATCTCACTTATCTCATTTAGTCAGTAAAACGGGTAAAAAATTAGATTTTAATCAAATTTGGATTACTCAGTCTGTATCTAAAGAATTGGTAGATATTCTGAATTTAAGTGTTGGATATATTCATAATTATATAACCAAGCCACATAAAGAATTTGGAGTTCGCCCCGCTTGGCTTAAGGAAGAAGCATGCTGGAATGAAGTAAAAAATTTACCTTTTCATATAAAAATTCCAGAAAGGTTGCTTGTTGATTGTTAATCAGTGTTAAATATTTGCCAGTTTCTTCCGAAAAACAGGGTTAAAATATATCAGCATGAATTTTTATTTTATGGTTATAGGTATTCTATATATCCAAAGACTTAATTATTAATGTCATACAGCTTCATAATAAGGTATTTATCTTCATTGGAAAACTTACGGTCATTGAACCAATATTTAACTTCCCATTTAACCGTTTAACAATGCCTTGTAAATTTTACCCTCTGCAAAGCACAAAGTATTCGCAATCACCATCAGCATATTCAACCACTGACTCATCTACTCGAGGCATCAATTAAGTATTGTTAATACTCGTTATGTTTGCCATCATAAGCAAACACAGTAGGCCCTTCTGGTTTATGGGGAGTCAATCAGCGTTGAAAGGATTTCACAAGGTTTAGTGGTTTAATTCATTTCATCCCTGATTTTCGATGCAAATGGTCTGCGTAATCTTCGTAACTAATTTCACTGTCTTCGGCTTTTAACTCTTGTGTATAAGTATATTGATATCGCAGTTGGCCATTTTTAGCATCACTGATACGACCACCGCTCAAGTCTTTTATATGAATATTATTCTTGCTTACATCGATGCGTTTGCCATCGGGTAATAGCGTGTAGGCTTCTACCACTTTAATACTTTCCGTTTCTGCGCTAAAAGTGAGTTGGTCATCAGATCCTCTATTGGCGACTTGTTGAGTATTTATTAATGTAGTTAACTCACTTGTTTCTTCGCTACTGGCATCGGCATTAATCTTAATGGTGTTGATGGCGCGCTCTATGGTGTACGGTGGGTCAATAACTTGTGCTTGGGTAGTTACAGAAATGCAGCTTAGGGTGATCAGAGTTGCCTCAGTTAATAGCTTATGCATGTGGTGTTATTTGTTCCTATCTAATTAGTGATGATAGTTATTAATATAATTATAAGTAACGACGGCTTGTGACGCTATTTGGATTTATTTTACATTGCTTAGTTAAGTCCTACACCTTACAATCCAGTCTTGCTGTTCCTATCACTGGATTAGCCCCCATGTTGCACGCCATTGATCCAAATGATCAAGGCAATCCTTTTACCGAGCAAGGTGGTATTTGGGTGTTAGAGCTTAAAAAGTTTGAGGCGGATAGTATTGAAACTGAAGACCAGCGCTGGTTAAAGTTTTTTAAAGAGGGCAATACCCTAAATGATAATATCTTGCCTAATTGGATGATTACCAAAGAGATGCAACAAGCTATGAGTACTTTAAATCGTTTTTCAGAAAAAGACCTGGCGTATTATCGCTATCAAGCTCGGCAAGATTACTTGCGTCAGCAACGCACGATTCAAAAGGAACTCGATTCCGCTGTTAAATCAACAGAAGAATTAAAATTACAATCTGAACTCTTAAAAATGCACACTGAGCATTTAAAACTAGAAACCCAGCAATTAAAGCTGGAATCTGAATATTTAAAGCAAGAGTCAGAGCAATTAAAATTAGAGTCAGAAAATTTAAAGTTAGAATCTGATGAATATAAACACGAGCTTGAGGAATCAAAATCCCGTGAGTCACTGGCTTTGCAAGAAGCGCAAGCTGCAGTGCTAGAAATTGATCGCTTAAAAGCGTTGTTATCCAGTGAGCAATCCCAAGACTGATTTATCAGCTTTTCCCCTATCCCTCGCATCTATTTAACAAATAAAGCTATTTCATGCCACTAATGTATATTAGTGATGGATAAAATAGAATTATTTACTTAAAATACACGGTTAAATACCTTTCAGTAACCTTAGTGAACTGTTATTAAGCAATTTACTGTTATTTAATAACTTTAGCTAATCAAACCAAAGCATTATGGAACAGAAAAATCTTATTCTTGGAATCCCAACTTTTACTTACGCCGATTTATACGATGCTAACCGTCTAAAAGATTTAATGGATGTGTTTGATGAGTCTATCAAAAAGCATGATGTTGAATTGTATGATAAATTTTCTGCTTATCGTCAAAATCAGGGCGAGGGTTTAAAGCCAGAAGATGTTTCTGAATTATTGGTTACCATGGGGCCTTATGTTGGCCAGTTTGTGGCTAAGTTGTTTAATGTGTCAACAGAACATCAAGCTCAAACCGATAAGATTAAGGATGAAATTGATACTATTTTCACTTTTAAGAATGAAGTAGTTGAAAAACTGGGTGTGGTCTTTAAAGGCCAAGATACCAGTGAATGGAAAATTCCTGATGTATTAAATCGTTTTGATTTGTTAATCGCTGCGGGTTTCTCAGAAGCGAATGAAGATCCAGATCCAGAACATCGAGTCGCTCGTGTGGGTGCGGTGATTGGTTTGTTATCTAGCCACTATAAATTAGTTGCTAAAGGCAAAGACAGTGCTTATGAAAATGCCGAAGAACAAGTGTCAGCTTTACGCGCTAAATTAGTGGCTGATGAGTTGGCGGCTACAGAATTTGCTGACATTATCGCAGCTACTGAATCAGCTGATTTTGTGAGTGGATTAATGGATGTTGTGCAACGCTGGAGTTTTGTTGCTCAACAAGATAATGACATTGTTGCGGATTGGTTAAGTTTTAAATTCCCAGAAAAAAGAGATTTCGATAATTTAGTTGAGCATGAAGTGGTTGATCGTGGTCAATTTACGGCTTGGATGGGTGAGTTAGAGCACCGTCGCCGTCGTGATGGTTTTAAGTTAACTGATCCTCGTTATAATCAAAGACAAGTTTTATCAGAAGTTAATCATTGTATTTATTGCCATGAGCGTGACACAGATTCATGTTCCAAAGGTATGCGCAATAAAAAAACTAATGAGTTTAAAACCGATCCATTGGGTGTAACGACTATTGGTTGTCCTTTGGATGAAAAGATTTCCGAAATGCATTTGGTTAAACGCAAAGGTGACAATATTGGTGCCTTAGCGATTATCGTGGTTGATAACCCAATGTGCCCAGGTACAGGTCATCGTATCTGTAACGAATGTATGAAAGGCTGTATCTACCAAAAAACCGATCCAGTTAACATTCCACAAATTGAAACCAGCGTGTTAACGGATGTGTTATTCATGCCGTATGGTTTTGAGATTTATAGTTTATTAACTCGCTGGAATCCGTTAAATGTAAAACGCCCTGTGATGTTGCCTTATAACGGCAAAAACGCCTTAGTAGTTGGTTTAGGGCCTGCGGGTTACACCATGAGCCATTATTTATTAAATGAAGGCTTTGCGGTTGCTGGGATTGATGGTCTTAAATTAGAACCATTACCTGTGGAGTTAACAGGGGATGCTAATACCTTACCAACACCCGTTTTGGATTTTAAAGATTTATATGAAGATTTAGATAAGCGTATTTTAGCCGGCTTTGGTGGTGTGGCTGAATACGGTATTACTGTGCGTTGGGATAAAAACTTCTTAAAAGTGATTTATCTTACCTTACAAAGACGCGCAGCTTTTAGATCATACGGTGGTGTGCGTTTCGGTGGTACTTTAACCATTGATGACGCTTGGGAGTTGGGTTTTGATCATATTTGTATCGCTTCTGGTGCGGGTCAACCTACTATCATTGATCTTAAAAATAATTTAATGCGCGGTATCCGTAAAGCATCAGATTTCTTGATGGCTTTACAATTAACCGGTGCGGCCAAAGCCTCTTCAATGGCTAATTTACAAGTGCGTTTACCTGCGGGTGTTATTGGTGGTGGTTTAACCGCGATTGATACGGCAACAGAATTGATGGCGTACTATCCTGTGCAAGTTGAGAAAATCTTGCATCGTTATGAAACGTTAGTAAACGTGTATGGCGAGCAAGCAGTGCGTGCTCGTTATGACAAAGAAGAAATTATTATTCTGGATGAGTTTTTAGCGCACGGTAAAGTTATTAATGCAGAGCGCGCTCGTGCAGAAGCAGAAGGCGAAGCGCCAAACTTCCAACCTTTAGTGGAAGCATGGGGTGGCGTGACCTTGTTCTACCGTAAGGGTATGAAGGATGCGCCAGCGTATCGTCAAAATCATGAAGAAATCAGCGAGGCTTTAGAAGAAGGGATTGCTTTAGCAGAAGGCATGAGTCCTTTGGGCGCTGAGCCTGATGAGTTTGGACATTTAGCGTCTGTTGATTTTGAAAAATTAGTGTTAGATGGCGAGCGTTGGGTTAATTCTGGTGAAGTGGTAAATGTGCCTTTACGTAGTTTATATGTAGCAGCGGGTACTTCGCCTAATACTATTTATCAAAGCGAATATCCTGAAACTTTTGTGATGGATAAATGGTTCTTCCAACGTTATGAGCCAGAGTGGACTAACGATAGCGTTGAGTTAGTACCTATGCACGATGAAAAAATGCCTAAGTTAGGTAAGCCTGCACCATTAACCTCTTATCAAAAAGACGGTAAATTTATTAGTTTCTATGGTGATAATCATCCTGTGTATGCGGGTAACGTGGTTAAGGCGATGGCTAGCGCTAAGAATGGCTATCCTTATGTCGCTAAATTATTTGCTAACGAATTGGCAAGTTTGGATGCCTCAAAACAAGCTGAGCGTGATGCAAATCTAACGCAATTGTTCTCAAAATTAGATGAAGCTTTTAATGCGACGATTGTGGCAATTAATCGTTTAACACCCACTATTATTGAAGTGGTGGTTAAAGCGCCTTTCGCAGCAGAGAAGTTCTATCCTGGTCAGTTCTATCGCGTACAAAACTATGAAGCCTTTGCGCCGACTGTTGAAGGTACTGTATTAGCGGCTGAAGGTTTAGCATTAACCGGTGCTGAAGTGGATAAAGAGAAAGGGACTATTTCTTTAATTGCTTTAGAAATGGGTTCTTCTTCACGCTTATGTGCAACTTGGAAGGTAGGTGATCCGGTTGTTGTGATGGGTGTAACCGGAACGCCAACGGATATCCCCAGCAATCAAACCGTATTGTTGCTAGGTGGTGGATTAGGTAACGCAGTATTGTTCTCAATTGGTAAAGCTTTACGTGCGGCTAATAATCGCGTGATTTATTTTGCGGGTTATAAATTTTCACAAGACCGTTTTAAAGTTGAGGATGTAGAAGCGGCTGCCGATTTAATCGTGTGGTCAGTTGATAAAGGCGAAGGCGTTGAGGCGATTGTACCAACACGTCCACAAGATAAAAGCTTTGTTGGTAACATCTTAGAATGTATGGTGGCTTATGCGACGGGTGATTTAGGTGATCAACCTATTTCCTTAGCGGATGTTGATCATTTAGTGGTCATTGGTTCAGACCGGATGATGGCGGCGGTAAAATCAGCACGTTTTGATGTCTTAAAACCTTATCTAACTAAAGCGCATCATGCGATTGGTTCTATCAACTCACCGATGCAATGTATGATGAAGGGCATTTGTGCACAATGCTTATGTAAGCATGTGGATGCTGATTCAGGTAAAGAATACTTTGTTTATTCTTGCTACAACCAAGATCAAGATTTAGATAAAGTGGACTTCCCACATTTAAATGCGCGTTTACGTCAAAATACCGTGCAAGAGAAATTATCTAACTTATGGTTGGATTACTTGCTAGAAAAACAAGAGTCTTAATTAATTTATCAACTTAGCGTTAATTATTTGAATACCCTCTCAAATTGCTTATGTGGTTCCAGCTTGGCTTATAGCCAATGCTGTGAACCGTATCATTCTGGAACTAAATTACCGGCAACGGCAGAAGCATTAATGCGTTCGCGTTATTCTGCTTATGTGTTGCGTATTGGTACTTATTTGCAAGATACCTGGGAGTTAAGTGGGCGCCCAAAAGTTATCGACTTTACTAAAGAAACGATTGAGTGGTTGCGCCTAGAAATAACAGATACCAAAAAGGGTTCTGCTCAAGATAATAAAGGTGTGGTCGCTTTTAAAGCCTTTTTTATGCAAGATGGCGAAGAATGTGTGATGAATGAAATCAGTCGCTTTACTAAAGTGAACGGGCGTTGGTTTTATTTAGATGGTGTTATTAAGTCTATGGGTAAAGTGGATTTACAAACAAATCTAGGCAAAAACGCACCTTGCTCTTGTGGTAGCGGTAAAAAATTTAAACGTTGTTGTGGGGCAGGGTAATGGTTGTGCAACACGCTATTCGTGACAATAGATTGACTTCATTACAAGTAGTCATAGAAAATAGCCGATTTGAATTGGCTAGTGCCCTTAAAACTTAGCATGAATAATCGTATTTCTGACCAAGATAACTTAGTTTCTGTTCGAGATTTAACGTTTTCGCGCGGTAATAAGAAAATCTTTGATGATATTTCTTTAGATTTTCAGCGTGGAAAAGTAACGGCTATTATGGGGCCGAGTGGTACGGGTAAAACCACGATGCTCAAATTGATCGGTGGGCAATTGTTCCCCGATAAAGGTACGGTGTTTGTTGACGGTCAAAATGTACATAAATTACGCAGAGCAGATTTATACACCTTGCGTAAACGCTTAGGTATGTTGTTTCAAAGCGGGGCATTATTAACTGATATGTCTGTGTTTGATAATGTGGCATTTCCGTTACGAGAGCATACCCAATTACCTGAATCCATGATTCGTACTTTAGTGTTAATGAAGTTGCAGGCGGTAGGCTTAAGAGGTGCTAGTCAATTAATGCCGAATGAGTTGTCGGGTGGTATGGCAAGGCGAGTGGCTTTGGCTAGAGCTATTGCGCTTGATCCTATGATGATTATGTATGATGAGCCTTTTACGGGCCAAGACCCTATTTCCATGGGCGTCTTAGTACATTTGATCAAATCGTTGAATAATATTTTAGGCTTAACCAGTATTATTGTGTCTCATGATGTACACGATACGATGGCCATCGCTGATTATATATATGTGCTATCAGGTGGCAAAATTGTCGGTCAAGGGTCTCCTAAAGAAATACAGGAATCAGACTCTGAGTGGGTACAGCAATTTATGACGGGTGCGGCAGATGGACCTGTTCATTTCCATTATCCAGCAAAAGACTATATTGATGACTTGATGTCATCAGGAAAACGCTACTAAGCCCCTATGAATTTAACGTTGATAGCTTAAGAATAGATAAGATGATGGATTTTATAGAAAATTTAGGTAGTGGAACCAGAGCTGGTTTTAATAAATTGGGTAGAGGCACCCATTTTCTAATTCAGATTTTTTCAGGCGTCATTAGTGTGTTATTGCGCCCAAGATTATTACTTAAGCAGATGTATTCTGTGGGAGTGATGTCTTTTTTAATTATTACCATTTCTGGATTGTTTGTGGGTATGGTCTTAGGTTTACAAGGCTATTACACCTTGTCTGATTTTGGTGCAGAAGAAACTTTAGGTGTTATGGTCGCCGCGTCTTTAGTAAGAGAGTTAGGTCCTGTGGTATCAGCTTTATTGTTTGCAGGTAGAGCGGGTTCTGCTTTAACTGCAGAGATTGGTTTAATGAAGGCTACGGAACAGCTTTCTGGTATGGAAATGATGGCAATTGATCCCGTTAAACGCATTGTTACTCCGCGTTTCTTAGCCGGTTTAATCTCTATGCCACTTTTGGCTGGATTATTTAGTGCCGTGGGTATTATGGGTGGTCAAATAGTCGGTTGTGGCTTGTTGGGCGTTGATGAAGGCGCTTATTGGGCGCAAATGCAGTCCAATATAGATTTTTATGATGATATTATTAACGGTGTAATTAAAAGTATCGTTTTTGGTTTTGTCACCTCGTGGATAGCCTTATTTGAAGGTTATGATTCAATTCCTACGTCGGAAGGTGTCAGTAGGGCAACAACCCGTACCGTAGTTAATTCTGCTTTTACTATTTTAGGTTTAGATTTTATCTTGACTGCACTCATGTTTGGAGATCATTAACATGCAGCACACCCGTAATCAGGACACGCTGGTTGGACTTTTTGTCGCTTCTGGTATTGCCGGTCTATTTTTCTTGGCAATGCATGTGAGTAATTTGAGTTCTTTCACTGATGAAGATAGTTATACCATTACTGCTAAGTTTGAAAACTCAGGAGGTTTAAAGGTTAAATCACCGGTTTCTGCTGCCGGTGTAAAAATAGGCAAAGTGACTGCAATTACTTTTGATCCTAAAACGTATAAATCAGTAGTGCAATTAAGTATTAATTCAAAATACAACACGCTACCTGATGATACGACGGCTAGTGTTTTTACGGCGGGTTTATTAGGCGAGCAATATGTCAATCTTGAACCGGGTGGATCCGATACTTATTTGAAGAAAGGTGGCGAGATTGAAATCACCCAGTCGGCCATTATTCTTGAAAAAGCGATAGGTCAATTCTTGTTTAAATCTGCGGCGGAAGAGAAAAAGTGACAAAACTAACTGTCATTCATCAAGGGGCTGGAGACTTTATTGTTAATGGTGATTTAAGCTTTGCGACTATTGGCGCGAAGACCTTAAAATCATTTGATTTCTCAGGTATTACTAAACAAATCTGTATTGATTTGAAGGGCGTTGCGTCTTGTGATAGCGCGGGTCTTGCTTTGATGATTGAATGGATTAAATATGCGCGCCAACATCGATTGCACATCGTTTTTAAAAATATCCCCGAACAATTACTAAATTTAGCTAAATTAAGCGGTTTAGATAAAACAACTCATTTTGCAATGCAAGCTAATGCTGACGTTGATGATGAGTCCTCACCTTACATAGAAACTATTTAAATAAAGTACCGATTATGGATAAATTAATAATTACTGGTGGCACGCGTCTATCTGGAGAATTACGAATCTCTGGCGCAAAAAATGCGGCTCTACCTATTCTGGCGGCCACTTTACTTTCAGATAAACCTGTTAGTGTAGGAAATATTCCGCATTTACATGATATTACTACAACGATGGAGTTGTTAGGACGCATGGGTGTGCGTTTGGTCGTTGATGAGAAAATGAATATTGAAGTTGATAGTAGCACTATCAATAGTTATGTAGCACCGTATGAACTCGTAAGAACTATGCGAGCTTCTATATTGGTTTTAGGGCCGTTATTGGCACGATTTGGTGAGGCTCATGTGTCTTTGCCGGGTGGTTGTGCTATTGGTACGCGTCCTGTTGATATACATATCAATGGGTTAATCAAGATGGGTGCGGATATTACGGTTGAAGGTGGTTTTATCCATGCAAAAGCGACTCGTTTAAAAGGTTGTCGCTTGGTTTTAGAGCAAATTACGGTAACAGGTACTGAAAACTTATTAATGGCTGCTACCTTAGCAGAAGGTACAACTATTATTGAGAATGCCGCTAAAGAACCTGAAGTCACCGATTTAGCGCATTTCTTAAATGCTATGGGCGCTAAAATTACCGGTATAGGTACAGATGTTTTAGTGATTGAAGGTGTGGAAAGCTTAGGTACTGTTGATTTGCATTATGAAATTTTGCCAGATCGTATCGAAACAGGGACTTATTTAGTTGCAGCGGCTATAACAGGTGGTAAGGTTAAGTTAAAGAATACTCGTCCAGATATTTTGGATGCCGTGCTAGAAAAATTAGTTGAAGCAGGCGCTGAAATAACGACGGGTGAAGATTGGATAGCCTTAGATATGCACGGTAAAAAACCTAAAGCCGTGTCTTTACGTACTGCGCCTTATCCAGCCTTCCCAACTGATATGCAAGCGCAATTTATTGCTTTAAATTCGATTGCAGAAGGTGTGGGCGTTATTACCGAAACTATTTTTGAAAACCGCTTTATGCACGTCCAAGAATTACAACGTATGGGTGCAAAAATAAAGTTAGAGTCTAATACGGCTATTTGTACGGGTGTGGATAAATTAGTGGGAGCCCCTGTAATGGCAACCGATTTAAGAGCCTCTGCGAGTTTAGTTGTTGCTGCTTTGGTAGCTGAAGGAAGTACCTTGGTTGATCGTATTTATCATATAGATCGTGGTTATGATCATATTGAAGAAAAGCTTTCTCAATTAGGTGCGACTATCCGTCGTGTGCCAAATTAAGGGTGTTTTATGATAACTATTGCTGTTTCTAAAGGTAGAATTTACGAAGATGCATTGCCCTTGTTGGAGGCTGCAGGCATTGTGCCGATTGATGATCCAAAGACTTGTCGTAAGTTAATACTGGCTACGACCAGGCCTGATGTGCAATTGGTTATTATTCGTCCAACGGATGTACCTACTTTTGTAGAGTATGGTGCGGCGGATATGGGTGTGGCTGGTAAAGATGTGTTATTGGAGCATGGGGCTGAAAGCCTATATGAGCCATTAGATTTAAACATAGCGTGTTGTCGATTGATGACCGCTACGCATAAAAATGCGCCAGAATTGAATGGGCGTATTAGGGTTGCAACAAAATACGTAAAAATAGCGCAAAGTTATTTTGCTAGTAAAGGTATACAAGCCGAGATTATTAAACTGTATGGTTCGATGGAGTTGGCGCCATTAGTTGGATTGGCAGATTGCATAGTCGACTTAGTAGATACCGGTAATACTCTTAAAGCTAATGATTTAGAACCTCGAGAATTGATTATGAATATTAGTTCTAGATTGGTCGTTAATAAAGCGGCTATGAAAATGAAACACGCAGCGGTTTCAGATTTAATAGCTCATTTTGAGAAAGCGCTCGCTAGCAGGAATTAAGATGGCTTATCTAAGTATGAATAAATTGGATGCTACATCGGCTAGTTTTGCAGAGCAATTGCAAAAATTATTAGCTTGGGATGCGGCTGATGATTTGGATATACAAGCGCGAGTATTAAACATTATTGCTGATGTACGTAAGAAGGGTGATCAAGCAGTTATTGATTATACGAATCAGTTTGATCATCGAGACATCCAGCAGGCTAGCGAGTTAGAGCTTTCTATCGATAGATTAAAATCAGCGTGGGAAACTTTGCCCGCTGACCAAGCAATGGCATTGCAAACAGCTGCAGATCGAATCAAGGCTTATGCTGAACATCAAAAGTTGCAATCTTGGCAATATACTGAAGCAGATGGCACGATATTAGGTCAAAAAGTAACGGCATTGCCTAGTGTTGGTTTATATGTGCCTGGCGGTAAAGCCGCATATCCCTCTTCTGTATTAATGAATGCTATTCCGGCTAAAGTGGCAGGCGTAAAAGATTTAATTATGGTGGTGCCTACACCGAATGGTGAGGCTAACGATTTAGTGTTGGCAGCAGCATTTTTAGCAGGTGTTGATCGAGTATTTACTATAGGTGGGGCACAGGCGGTTGCTGCCTTAGCGTATGGCACAAAAACCATTCCTGCGGTTGCTAAGATAGTGGGTCCAGGTAATATTTATGTTGCTACGGCTAAAAAGTTGGTCTTTGGGCAGGTGGGCATTGATATGATTGCTGGGCCTTCGGAGATATTGATTATTTGTGACGGTAAAACAAATCCTGATTGGATTGCTATGGATTTGTTTTCGCAAGCTGAACATGATGAAAATGCGCAGTCTATATTAATTTCTCATGATAGTGATTTCTTGCAAGCGGTAGAACAAAGCATTAATGCTTTATTGCCTACTATGGAACGTGCTGAGATTATTAGTGCTTCTTTATCAGGCAGGGGGGCTTTAATTAAGGTCGAAAACTTAGAGCAGGCTGCCGAGATTGCAAATAGTATTGCTCCAGAGCATTTAGAATTATCGGTTGAAGATCCGCAAACATTATCAGACAGTATTTATCACGCCGGTGCTATCTTTATGGGTCGATATACAGCAGAGGCATTAGGTGATTATTGTGCAGGACCTAATCATGTCTTGCCAACATCTAGTACGGCGAGGTTTTCATCCCCATTAGGCGTTTATGATTTCCAAAAACGTTCTAGTATCATTAATTGTTCTGAAATTGGCGCGGATACCTTAGGTAAAACTGCATCAATATTAGCGCGTGGAGAAAGTTTAACTGCCCATGCTCGCTCAGCAGAATACAGAATTAAATAAGATTCAAAGTTATCAGCTTATGTTTACTTTGAAGCGCTTAACAATAAGTTTATCTCATGAATAATTCTGCATTAATATCCAAGGTATTTCGAAAAGAAGTGTTGGCGATGGTCGCTTATAAAGTCGCAAATGCCCAAGGCTTTATTAAATTAGATGCCATGGAAAATCCTTATAGTTGGCCAGATGAAATTAAAAGTCAGTGGCTTGCTCATTTGAGAGATTGCCAATTAAATCGATATCCTGATCCTGAGGCTATTCAATTAATAAAGACCATTAGGGCACTAGATCATTTGCCTGAGCAGTTTGATATTTTATTGGGTAATGGTTCGGATGAAATTATTCAATTATTATTAATGGCATTACCAGAAGGCTCATCGGTATTAGCGCCAGCGCCTGGTTTTGTAATGTATAGACAAATCAGTGATAGTTTAGGTTTAAATTACATAGGTGTGCCGGTCTTAGAAGAGGGCTTTGATTTGGATTTGCCTGCTATGCTGTCTGCAATTGAAAAACACCAGCCTTTGCTTATTTTCTTAGCGTATCCTAATAATCCTACCAGTAATTTATTTAATGCGGATGCCATTCATGCGATTATAAAAATGGCGCCGGGATTAGTGGTTGTTGATGAGGCCTACGCGCCTTTTGCGAATGCAAGTTTTATTAATCAGCTTAAAGTTTATGACAATTTGTTGATTATGCGGACGGTATCAAAATTAGGATTGGCTGGGTTGCGTTTAGGTTATGTGATGGGGCAACCGGCACTTATTGAGCAATTGAATAAGATTAGATTACCTTATAATATTAATTGTCTTACTCAAGTCACTGCTGATTTTGCGCTTACTTATAAGGATTTTTTTGCACAACAAACAGAGAGCATTTGTGAGCAACGAACTTATGTTTTTAATGAACTTGTAAAGCTGGCATCTGTTATTGCTTATCCGAGTGCGGCTAATTTTATACTTTTTAAGGTACCGCATAATAAAGCAACAGATATTTTCTTATCAATAAAGCATCAAGGTATTTTAATAAAAAATATGACGGGGCAGGGTGGTTTGTTGACTGATTGTTTACGAGTGACAATAGGTAAACACGATGAAAATGAGGCCTTTTTGGCTGCTTTAAGAAAAAGTTTAGCAGATTTAACTCTATGAATAGTTTGGGGTTTATGTTGGGCATATTATTATAAATAATATCTGTCTCATGTTTTAGAATGACTATATGTAAGATTAATGGGTGCTCAATACTTAAATTATCGTAACCAAGTGCTTCAAATTCACCAGGTTATAGTGTTATATTGGCGAAAATAAAAATGAGCTGTAAGGCCGTATAAAAAATCAGGAGATTTCTATAATGAATAATAAAGGCGTAGATAAGTCTAAACGCCAGTTTTTGACTTCGGCTTTGACCGTGGTCGGTGCTGTGGGCTCAGGCTATTTAGCAGTTCCTTTTCTTGCTCAAATGCAGCCTAGTGTTAAGGCTATGGCAGCTGGAGCGCCTGTAGAGGTTGATATTAGTAAGATAGAAGATGGCCAACTTATTAGGGTTGCTTGGCGTGGAAAACCTGTTTGGGTTTTAAATAGACAGCCTGAAGTATTGGCTACTTTAAAAACATTGGATAGTGAGTTAAGGGATCCTTTGTCAAACGAATCAATCCAACCACCTTCTAGTAAGAATGCTGGTAGATCTCAGCGAGCTGAAATATTTGTAGCGGTAGGTTTGTGTACTCATTTGGGCTGTTCGCCTACTTTCCGTCCAGAAATTGCGCCTGTTGATTTGGGCGAAAAATGGCAGGGTGGTTTTTTCTGTCCTTGTCACGGTTCTTGGTTTGATTTAGCGGGTCGTGTTTATCGTGGAGTGCCTGCACCAACTAACTTAGAAATTCCGCCTTATCGCTATATTAGCGATACACGCATTATGATTGGTGAGTCTTCTGAGGAGAAAAGTGCATGAAACCAAGTCGTTTAGCTGAATGTGGAAATTGGGTTTTAAATCGTTTTCCTGTCACAAAATTTTGGAATGATCATATGGCGCAGTACTATGCGCCTAAAAACTTTAATATTTGGTACTTTTTTGGATCATTGGCCTTATTGGTTTTGGTGAATCAGATTCTTACTGGTATTTTGTTAACTATGAATTATAAGCCAGATGCAAAGTTAGCTTTTGACTCTGTTGAATACATTATGCGAGATGTGCCCTGGGGATGGTTAGTGCGATATATGCATTCAACCGGGGCATCCGCTTTTTTCATTGTGATTTATTTGCATATGTTCAGAGCCTTGCTATATGGTTCATTCAAACATCCACGTGAATTAATTTGGATTTTTGGCATGTTGCTGTTTGTCGCTTTAATGGCAGAAGCTTTCATGGGTTATTTATTACCATGGGGACAAATGTCTTTCTGGGGTGCTCAAGTAATTATATCATTATTTAGTGCGATTCCTGTTATTGGTGATGACTTGTCTCTTTGGATTAGAGGCGATTATGTTATTGCGGATGCAACATTAAACCGTTTTTTTGCATTTCATGTTATTGCCGTGCCATTAGTATTGGTTATGTTGGTCTTTATGCACTTAGTGGCTTTACACGAAGTCGGCTCTAATAACCCCGATGGTATTGAAATTAAGGAATCTAAAGATCCTTGGGGTCATCCTGTTGATGGTATTCCATTTCATCCTTACTATACGGTTAAAGATTTGGTAGGGGTTGGTGTATTCTTACTATTCTTTGCAACGGTTATTTTTTATATGCCGGAGATGGGTGGGTATTTCTTAGAGCATGCTAATTTTATACCTGCTGATCCTATGAAAACGCCAGAGCATATTGCGCCTGTTTGGTATTTCACCCCTTTTTATTCAATTTTACGTGCGATCCCAGATAAATTTGCAGGTGTAATTGGTATGGGTGGTTCTATTGTCGTTTTATTTTTGATGCCTTGGCTGGATCGTTGTAAGGTTAAGTCGATACGATATCGCGGTGGTATCTTTAAGAAAGCGTTGTTTTTGTTTGTGATTAGTTTCTTAGCTTTAGGTTATTTAGGTACTCAGCCTGTAACGCCTGTTGCAACCACTCTAGCAAGATTGTTTACGACTATCTATTTTGGGTTTTTCTTGTTGATGCCAATTTATACAAGATGGGAAAAAACTAAGCCAGTACCTAGAAGATTAACAAAAGTGAAGAGTTTCGAAGACCAATTACACGAAATAGAAGAACAAATTCCTGCTTTGATAGATGAGATTACTGAGGTTAAGCCAGTATCGACAGAAATTGGTCACCCAGCATTTAAAGGTGCTTTTTTTAATAGAAGACCCAATCCGCAGGGTATAGTGCACGTTTTAAGCCGAGTAGTTACCAAACTAAAAAGGAGTCTTGACTGATGAAAAGTTTAGTGACGATTTTATTATTATTTACATTGGTTTTTAATGTTAGCGCTTCTGAAGAAGTAGAGTTACAAGAAGCAAATATTGATTTGTCAGACACGGACTCATTGCAACGAGGTGCGCAACACTTTGTAACGTATTGTTTAGGTTGTCATTCAGCTAAACATATGCGTTATTTACGTTTCGCTTTAGATGTAGGAGTGGACCCCAAAAAAGTTCTGAATGATATTGCACCCGAGGGAGCCAGTATCTACGATCAAATTCATAGCGCTATGAATAAGCACGATGCAGAGAAATGGTTTGGTGTTCAACCACCCGATTTATCATTAATTGCTAGATCACGGGGCGCGGATTGGTTGTATAGTTATTTGAAGAGTTATTATGTTGATCCTTCGAGACCTTTTGGGGTAAATAACTTGGTTTTTCAAGATACAGCAATGCCTAACCCTTTGTGGAAATTACAAGGTGAGCAGCATGCAGAAGCGAGAAAGACCATCTATGGTGAATATACCAAGCTTGAATTAGACGCTCCGGGTAGTTTATCTGAGCATGAATTTGATTTATTTGTAAATGACTTGGTTAATTTCTTGGTTTATGTTGGAGAGCCTGTTCAACTTGAACGTGAACGATTGGGTAAGTATGTATTATTATTCTTAATAATATTCCTAGTGATCGCTTATTTGCTTAAAAAAGAATATTGGAAAGATGTAGATTAATGCATTTCTGAAGTGAAAAAAGGAAATTTTTTTTCGTAATCGATGATCTGAATTGTATATGACGTGAACTCAAATAGTTTACGTCTATGCTACAATAATGCTTTAATCGGCCCATACGTCCAAGAGGTTGTTAGTCGTGGCAAATAATATTAATCGTAGATCTGTAATGACGCTATTTTCATCGCCAAACTGTGCAATGAGTCATTGTGCTCGTTTTGTGTTGCACGAGAAAGCCGTTACAGCAGATATAGAATTTTATGACCCGAATGATCCGCCTGAAGATTTACTTGAGTTGAATCCTAATGGGACTTCTCCAACCTTTATAGAGCGTGATTTAGTTCTATATGATTCCAGAATTATTATGGAATATTTGGATGAGCGGTTTCCTCACCCGCCTTTACATCAAATGGACCCCGTATCTCGTGCTAATGCTCGTATGATTATTAAGCGTATAGATGAGGATTGGTATGATCAACTGGCTAAAATTTTAAGTTCAGGTGAGAAAAAAGCTTCGCAAGCAAAAAAAATATTGAGAGAAAGTATTTTATCTGCAGAACCAGTTTTTGCTGCTAAACCCTATTTTATGAGTGATGAGTTTTCATTAATAGATTGCACAATTGCGCCATTATTGTGGCGATTACCCAGTATTGGTATTGATGTAACTGGCTCTAGTGAAGTAATTGCTGCTTATACTCAGAGGGTTTTTAATAGGCCTGCATTTAAGCGTAGCTTGAGTGATGCAGAGCAAGAAATGCTTGAATTAGTAAAGTAATATCAATATGACGTCTTTAAAACCTTATTTAATTCGATCTATTTATGATTGGATAATGGATAATGATTTAACACCTTACCTTTTAGTCGACGCTGAAAATAGTCGTGCTATCATCCCCGAGCAATTGGTTGAAGACGGTAAAATTATCCTAAATATTAGACCTCAAGCTGTTCAAGAGTTGTCTTTAGGAAATTCAGAAATTTTTTTTAAAGCGCGGTTTAGTGGCCAATCAATGAATATAATCGTGCCTATTTCTGCTGTTATGGCAATTTATGCTAAAGAAAACGGTAAGGGTATGATTTTCGATCAAGATGAAGATGCTTCAGATGAGCCTCCTCCCACTCCAACACAAAAATCAACTAGACCTAATTTACGTCTAGTAAAGTAATCGGTCTAATTAATGCTACAGTAGTTGGTAAAGTCACCGTATAATAGTGAGTTATTTTAGTAATAATTAGGTGCGGTTTATGCAAATTATTCAGGAAGCTCTCACGTTTGACGATGTATTATTAGTCCCTGCACATTCTGTTGTGTTGCCACGTGAGGTTGAGATGACAACTCAACTAACACGGAAAATCACCCTTAATATCCCTTTAGTTTCAGCTGCAATGGATACAGTTACTGAAGCTCGCCTTGCTATCGCCATTGCTCAAGAAGGTGGTATTGGTATTATTCACAAGAACATGACTGCTGAACAGCAAGCAAGAGAAGTTCGTCATGTAAAAAAATACGAAAGTGGTGTTATCAAAGATCCAATCACTGTAGGTCCAGACGTAAGTATACGTGATGTAATTAAATTAACGCGTGCAAAAAATATTTCTGGCGTTCCTGTTGTTAATGGCGATGAATTAGTGGGAATTGTAACCAGTCGTGATTTACGTTTCGAAACTCGTTTTGATGAGCCTGTTTCTAAAGTGATGACGCCTAAAGACCGGTTGGTTACGGTTAATGAAAATGCAGATAGAAAAGAAGCTATTGCGTTGCTACATAAACATCGTATTGAGAAAGTATTGGTTGTAAATGATGACTTTCATTTGTGTGGCATGATAACCGTTAAAGATATTCAAAAAGCCAAGGATTATCCATTAGCTTGTAAAGATGAGCAGGAAAGATTGCGTGTAGGTGCTGCGGTAGGTACTGGAGCAGATACAGAAGATCGAGTCGCTGCGTTAGTCGCAGCTGGGGTTGATGTGATTGTGGTAGATACCGCGCATGGACATTCGCAAGGTGTTTTAGATAGAGTGCGTTGGGTAAAGCAAACGTATCCTTCTGTTCAAGTCATTGGCGGTAATATTGCCACAGCTGCAGGAGCATTAGCATTAGTTGAAGCAGGTGCTGATGGTGTTAAGGTAGGTATAGGTCCTGGATCTATTTGTACAACTCGTATTGTTGCGGGTGTTGGTGTACCTCAAATTACAGCCGTTAGTAATGTCGCAGAAGCCCTAAAAGATACAGGTGTACCTTTGATTGCTGATGGTGGTATTCGTTATTCTGGTGATGTTGCAAAAGCTTTAGCTGCTGGTGCATATGCAGTGATGTTGGGTGGATTATTCGCGGGTACTGAAGAAGCACCGGGTGAAGTTGAATTATTTCAAGGTCGGTCTTACAAATCTTATCGTGGTATGGGTTCATTAGGCGCTATGGGTCAACAACAAGGCTCAAGCGATCGTTATTTTCAAGAAGAAACTGATTCAGTTGAAAAATTGGTGCCTGAAGGGATTGAGGGTCGTGTTCCCTACAAAGGTAGTTTGTTAGCCGTTATTCATCAATTATTAGGTGGTATACGTGCGAGTATGGGATATACCGGTAATCAGACTATTCAATTGTTACATGATAATGCTCAGTTTGTTCGAGTGACAAGTGCGGGCATGAGAGAAAGCCATGTTCATGATGTGACTATCACCAAAGAAGCACCTAATTATCGTGTCGAGTAAGAAAGCCGCTTAATTATCCTATTTCGTTTATTTGCTGACTTCATATCTAATAATATCGATGTTTGAATTATAGATTGGTCAGCAAAATATGAATCTTATTTTAGTCAATAAATTTTAAAATCTACTGTGAAACAAGAATCTACTAACATCCATAACCATAAGATCCTTATTTTAGATTTTGGATCTCAATATACTCAGTTGATTGCCAGACGTATTCGTGAAATTGGTGTTTATTGTGAGATTTACTCTTGCGAATGTACAGAGGCAGAAATCAAAGGCTTTGCACCTAGCGGAATTATTTTATCGGGTGGTCCTGACACAGTAACCGAAGGTGATACACCTAGAGCGCCTCAAAGTGTTTTTGAGTTAGGCGTGCCTGTCTTAGGTATTTGTTATGGCATGCAAACTATGACAGAGCAAATGGGCGGAAAGGTAGAGAGCTCTGATCATAGAGAATTTGGTTATGCACAAGTTAGAGCGCGTGGTCATTCAAAATTATTAAAAGGTATTGAAGATCATTTAACTTCAGAGGGCTATGGCTTATTAGATGTATGGATGAGTCATGGTGATCGCGTTGTTGAACTACCTCAAGGTTTTATTTTAATAGCCAGCTCTGATGGCGCGCCGATTGCTGGTATCGCTAATGAAGATAAATCTTTCTATGCCTTACAATTTCATCCAGAAGTAACACACACTAAGCAGGGTGGCCGAATACTCTCCCGCTTTGTCTTAGATATATGTGGTTGTGAAGCTTTATGGACGGCTAGCAATATTATTGAGGATAGTATTGCTGCTGTTAGAGAAAAAGTTGGTTCTGATCATGTTATCTTGGGTTTATCAGGTGGAGTAGATTCATCTGTTGTGGCGGCATTGCTTCATAAAGCTATTAAAGATCAGTTAACGTGCGTCTTTGTTGATACGGGCTTATTGCGTTTAAATGAAGGTGACCAAGTGATGGCGACCTTTGCTGAGCACATGGGTGTTAAAGTCATAAGAGTAGATGCCGAACAGCGTTATTTAGATGCGTTAGTCGGCATCACTGATCCAGAACATAAACGTAAAATAATTGGCAATTTATTTGTTGAAATCTTTGATGAAGAAGCGGCCAAGATTACCGATGCAAAATGGTTGGCACAAGGCACAATTTATCCTGACGTAATCGAGTCAGCGGGTTCTAAGAGTGGTAAAGCGCATTTAATCAAATCACACCATAATGTGGGTGGTTTACCTGAAAATATGCTGTTAAAACTGGTTGAGCCTTTACGTGAATTATTTAAAGATGAAGTGAGACGATTAGGACTAGAGTTGGGGTTGCCATCTGAGATGGTATTCCGCCATCCTTTTCCAGGCCCAGGTTTAGGCGTTAGAATCTTGGGCGAAGTTAAGAAACAATATGCGGACTTATTACGTCAAGCAGATGCTATTTTTATAGAAGAGCTATATCGTAATGATCTATACGATAAAGTGAG
>CAJADF010000018.1 GCA_903938485.1 uncultured Methylococcaceae bacterium | reverse complement strand
AAGATGGTTTAGGCACTTTGAACTACCAATGGTTTGCTAATGGCACTGCAATATCGGGCGCAACGAGCGCTACTTACACCTTAACGCAAGCAGAAGTGGATAAAGCCATTACCGTTAATGCCAGTTACTTAGATGGCTACGGTGCAAATGAACGTGTGTCTAGCAATCCTACACCGGAGGTGCTTAACGTCAATGACTTACCAAGTGGTAATTTAATAATAAGTGGAAGAAACACAGAATTAAACACTTTAACAACAATTAACACATTAACAGACCTTGATGGTTTAGGTAATTTCAACTACCAATGGTTAGCTAACGGTATAGCGATTGCAAATGCAACTGACTCAAAATACACATTAACTAAAAGCGATATAGGTAAAGCCATTTCAGTTCAAACCAACTACATAGATAGTTATGGTGCACATGAATTGGTGACAAGTGCTACAACCAACATCATTGGTCATGTGTTATCAACTCACAAAGCCAGTGAAAAAATTCTAGGTAGTAATGGAGATGATTATATTAACGTAACTGCCAAAAATGCTTCTTTAACGGGCGGATTAGGATCAGATATTTTTATGATTAATTCGGGCACTAATACCATTAAAGATCTCGGATTAGGCAATGATACGCTTTGTGTATCAAAAGGTGCATCTGTTAAAGCAACATTAACGGGCAATTTCTGCCCAAATAGTTCTTCAGATAATAATGGTGTCATTTCTATTAATGATTCAAATAACTTTAATATAGATTTGAGTTATTTATTAGGATCCAAAGGTGTGACTATTCATGCCGAAAAAAGCGCTAGCAATATAAACTTAGCGGGAGGATATAATAACGACACAATTACTGGTGGCACTGGAAATGATACTATATCGGGTGGCGCTGGAACCAACCTACTTACCGGAGGCGCCGGAAATAATACATTCATTGCCAGCAATTTTTCATATGACTCAATTACTGACTTGAAAATAGGAGACATTATTAATGTTTACGCAAATAGCACCTTAAATGCCACATCATTAAATGGTTGGGTAGCTAATACTTCGAGCTTTAATAATGGCTCACTTTTAATTAACACATTAAAATCTGTCGATATTTCAAACATAAATGGTACTGGTAAAATCACCATTAACAACATTGGTAAAAACAATATAACTTTAATAGGTGGAAACCAACAAACTATTTTAAATGGCGGAACAGGTAACGATGAATTAATCGCGGGCAATGGTCCTACTACATTGAACGGCGGATACGGTAATGATACTTATACAATAAACAGTGTTGACGATACAGTTTTTGAAGACAGAAATGCCGGCAATGATACACTAAACAGCTCTATAGATTACACCTTACCAGACAATGTTGAAAATTTAACACTAACTGGAAATAAAGCCACTTTAGCAATAGGTAATACTCTTGACAATATCTTAACAACTAACTCTAGTAACGACACATTAATCGGCCTGGCTGGAAATGACACTTATATCGTAAATAGCACTTTAGATGTTGTTATCGAAAATGTAAACGAAGGCACTGACTTAATAAAAAGCTCAGTTTCTTATACCCTACCAGATAATGTTGAAAACATCACATTAGTAGGCAATAGCTCTATCGACGCTAATGGCAACAATCTTAATAACATTCTAATGGGTAACACTGGCAATAATTCACTGGATGGTGGAACTGGAAATGATTTATTAATTGGCAATGGTGGGCATGACACTTTAACCGGTGGCACAGGCAGTGACACATTCCTTTACAACGCCAAACCAGAAGAAAACAACAAAATCATCATCACTGACTTCACCACGGGACTTGATAAGTTACAGTTTAGTGTTCCGATGTTAAATAAATTGGGTAATCTAGGACATTTTGCCAACGATGATGAAGCATTTGTATCCAATGTAACCGGAAAAGCAGACAATGGTCACGAACGATTAATATACAATTCATCCACAGGCATACTATCTTATGATCCTGATGGAAATGGTCACTCAGCACCAACCGCCATCGTGGTCTTAGGCACAGGGCCTAGCCATCCAGATTTACATGCTAGTGATTTATTCGCGGTAGGATGAATCCGCAATCAATTTTTACTTCTTAAGTCTCATATCAAGGCTCATTTTAATGAGCCTTGATATTTTATATTAGAAATATCACCCAGAAACTCATTAAAATAACAAGTAAGTAGTTCCAATCAATACAAAATACTGGCATAAATAAAAAGCAGAATGCAGAACTCTATTTAACCTTAGGCGAAATAGTTATTACATCACACCCATTCCACAAATACTCTCACTATCAATTCATTAGGCACTATTACTGGGTTATTTCACACTATATCTTTCATCGACAGATATCTCTGTATTATGATGATAGACAAAATTAAATGAACTAATTAACCCTCAATGGATTTTCAAAGCATTAAAGACAAAATTAACAACTTTCCCGCATTTATAATTGATACAGATAAGTTGCAAAAAAACTTAGTGCAATTACAGTCTTTACGGCAAAAATCTGGCTGTAAAATCTTGTATTCAATTAAAGCTTTACCACTAGTAAAGGTATTAGAAATAACAAAGCCTTACGTAGATGGTTTTTCTGTCAGCTCCTTATTTGAAGCACAATTAGCAAATGAAATATTAAACGGACAGGGTAGTTTGCATTTAACATCACCGGGCTTAAGACCCGATGAATGGTCTAATCTATCACCGTTACTCAGCCATATCAGCTTTAACTCATTAAGCCAGTATCAACGCTTTCTAGCACAAGGTATCAAGTCAACAAGTGTAGGTTTACGCATTAATCCAAAACTGTCTTTTTTGAACGATATGCGTTTTGATCCTTGCCGACCCAACTCAAAACTTGGTGTAGACATTGATGAATTATGGAAATCTAATCATATAAAAGAAATAAATGGCTTACATATCCACACATCTTTTTCAGCCACCAATTATCAACCCATCATTGAGACCGTTGCTAAATTTCGACATTACTTTGGTAAACAACTAGCATCATTAGAATGGCTAAACTTAGGCGGAGGTTATTTATTTGATAATATCAAAGATCACCAACCTTTTATCAACTTAATAAGCACACTCAAACTAGACTATGACTTAAAAGTCTATATAGAACCAGGCAAAGCGCTTGTCGATAACACGGGTTACTTAGTCACAAAAGTACTAGATTGTTTTGTGAGTGATGGCAAAACAGTAGCTATTCTAGATACTTCAGTTAATCATCACCCAGAGGTGTTTGAATTTCAACGCAAACTAGAACTAAACGAACCCCAATCCAATGCTAAACACAGTTTTATTTTGGCTGGTAGTAGTTGTTTAGCCGGAGACATCTTTGGTGAATATCAATTTTCTAAACCTTTAACTGTTGGTGATACATTAGTTTTTAAAAATGTAGGAGCCTATAGTTTAATAAAAGCTAATCGTTTTAACGGCTATAATTTACCCAGTATTTACAGCCACCAAAACTCGCAATTACAAATAGAAAAACACTACCATTATGCCGATTATCGCCACCAATGGTCTCCTGATTAAATATGCTTATAAAAGGATAAAACATGAAAGCAGTATTAATGACCGCTGTAGGTGATGCCAGCACTTTAAGCTATCAAGAGATTTCCGAACCCAAACTAAATTCAGCGACTCAAGTTAAAGTTAAACTACAAGCCGCAGGAATAAACCCAGTCGACATAAAAATTAGAAAACATGGCATTTTTTATGCTTTACCCTTACCTACTGTATTGGGCTGTGATGGTGCTGGGATAATTATTGAAACTGGAGCAGATGTTAAAAATTTCAAATTGGGAGATAAAGTTTGGTTTTGCAACGGTGGCTTAGGTCGTGAACAGGGTAACTATGCCGAATACACTGTTATTGATGAACGCTGGTTAAGCTTACGCCCAACAAACTACTCATCTTTAGAAGCAGCAGCGGCACCATTAGTATTAATTACTGCTTGGGGATCTTTATTCAGTAAAGGCCAACTACAAGCTGGACAAACCGTTTTAATTCACGCTGGCACTGGTGGTGTAGGACATGTAGCGATCCAATTAGCCAAAATAATAGGCGCGCGTGTAATCGTAACAGTTAGCTCTAAAGAAAAAGCTGAACTTGCTAAACGTCTAGGTGCTGATGAAACTATACTTTATGAGCCTCATGGTTTTACGGATCAAGTAAACCAACTTACAGCAGGTAAAGGCGCAGATTTAGTTATCGATACGGTAGGCCCAGAAGTGTTTAAAGAAAGCATTAAGGCCACAGCACATTTTGGCCGTCTCATTACCTTATTGGATCCAGGCCAAATCGATTTAAATGAAGCCAGATTACGTAATTTAGTAATTGGTTTTGAATTAATGTTAACACCTATGCTTAGAGACATTGATGATTCAAGAGACGATCATATTGACATCTTAAATCAATGCAAAGAATGGGCAGAGCAAGGCCTCTTAAAATTACATGTGAGTCAAACATTAAGCTTAGAGGAGGCAGGCATTGCACACCAACTCATTGAAACGGGCCATACAACCGGAAAAATAGTGCTATCGATAAATAACGCTGAATAATTTTTCCTTACAAAACTAATAATCACTAAGTGGAATGTGTAATTTAATAACCTGATTAGCCATTCCTGATGAATCAATTGATAAGCGGTATAATAAGTAAAAAGTTGATTGCACGCTCTAATTAAAAGCCATGAATAGATACAACCCAATGACAGAAAAAAACAAACGTGGTGGCTCACGCTACGAGAATAAGACTCCTCAAAAGAAATCAAATTTCCATTGGTTCAGAAACTTATTTCTGGTTAGCTTTATATTTTCTGGTTTTTTGTTAACTACTTATCTAGGCTACCTTGATGTCAATGTACGTCAACAATTTGAGGGCAAACGCTGGGCGATTCCAGCCCGTGTCTATGCAAACCCCGTTGACCTTTATGTCGGTTATTCTCAACCTATCGAGAAACTCGAGTTACTTTTAAAAATGTTGCATTACAGAAATGACGGATCACTGTCTGCTGAAGGCACCTATTTTAAACAAGGAACTCAGTTAAGAATCAAAACTCGTACTTTTACATTTTGGGACCAAGCTCAAGCTAGCATGACCATACAAATCAAGTTTAACGGATCCACTATTGAAAACATTACTGACTTAATTACCAACCAAGATATAGCTATAGTAAGAATGGATCCAGTCCAAATTGGTAGTTTTTACCCCAGCATCAAAGAAGATAGAGTTCTTATTAAGTTAAATGAAGCGCCGCCTAGCTTAGTCAGTGGTTTATTTGCCTCAGAAGACCACGATTTTTACCAACATTTTGGTATTTCTATGCGAGGTATTGCCAGAGCCATCTGGACAAATTTAATCGCAGGTGGCATGGTACAAGGTGGAAGCACCATCACCCAACAACTTGTTAAAAACTTTTATTTGACTAAAGAAAGAAGCTTATCAAGAAAAGCAAAAGAAGCATTAATGGCATTCATTTTAGAATACCATTATTCAAAAGATGAAATATTAGAAGCCTATCTTAACGAAATTTATTTAGGTCAAAATGGACCTAATGCTGTACATGGTTTTGGCTTAGCTAGTGAGTTCTATTTTGGTAGTACTTTAAAAGACTTGCCAGTAGAACAAGTTGCTTCACTAGTAGCTTTAGTTAGAGGCCCATCCGAATATGATCCTAGACGCTTTCCTGACAGAGCCTTACAGCGTCGTAATTTAGTATTACAAGAAATGGCAACAGAAGGCTATATCACGAATGAAGAATCTGCATCTGCAATCGCTAAACCATTAAACATAATCCCTCGTAACTTAAGATCATCCAATCGATATCCAGGTTTTTTAGATTTAGTTAAACGACAATTAAAAGAAGATTATCGTGAAGAAGATTTAACTTCAGAAGGTCTAAAAATTTTTACAACACTCGATACACAGATACAAGATATCGTTGAAACCACAGTAGCAAATAGATTAAGTCAACTATCTAAACTGCCTCATGCCGATGAACTTGAAACAGCTGTTATTGTCACGCGGAGAGATAATGGCGAAATCGCGGCTTTAACCAGTGGTAGAGAAAGTATCGCTGGAGGATTTAATCGAGCATTGGATGCAGTTAGACCCATTGGGTCTCTAATAAAACCAGCCGTATATTTAACTGCAATAGAAAACCCAGACAAATATACCATCACTTCTCAAATCAGTGATTCTACTATCGTAGTTAAGGGAGGAAATGGGGTAGATTGGACGCCTAAAAACTACGACCACAAAGAACATGGTACTATTCCACTCCATACCGCGTTAGCAAAATCTTATAACTTAGCAACAGTAAGAATCGGCATGGATGTGGGCGTTGAAAGTGTCGCAAACACGCTTAAAAAAATGGGTGTCCATAGAAAACTAGATTTATTCCCTTCATTATTGCTCGGAGCTGGAGCGTTGACACCAATAGAAGTCACCCAAATGTATCAGACTCTAGCTGGAGACGGCTTCTCAACGCCCATTAAAACGATTAGAGCTGTTATTGACCAAAGCGGAAAATCTTTACAAAGTTACCCTTTAACAGTTAAGCAGACCCTTGACCCTGCTGCGACCTTCATAACAAATACAATGTTACAAGGTGTCATGCATGAAGGTACAGGTAAATCAGCTTATTCATACTTCCCTGAAAATTATGGGCTAATTGGTAAAACAGGCACAACTAATGATGCAAAAGATAGTTGGTTTGCTGGATACACAGGAGATTATTTATCAGTGGTGTGGATGGGACGTGACGATAATAAACCGATTGGCTTAACCGGTTCAACCGGAGCATTACCGATCTGGTCACTTTTAATGAAACAAATCTCAACACAACCCGTTAACTTAACGCCGCCCGACAATATTAATTTTGCTTGGGTTGATCCCAATAATGGTCTTTTAATTAACCCAGACTGCGGAACAGGTAAACAGTATCCTTACATTGCAGGATCCGAACCCATTACTTTTTCAGAATGTGGTCTAGGTTTCTTTAACCCAGATTCAGGCTCACCTACTGATGTTTTTGAGCCCGAACCAAGTGAAAACAAACCACAATAATAGCGAGTTATAATCGATTATGCTAAAAAAAAACATACTGGTTATCCTGAGTTTTCTATTAATAAATATGCATGAAACTGCGTATTCAGTAGAACAACCAGGACAAAAATTACAAGCTTTTCTAAAAGCGTCTAAATCACTAACTGCAGACTTTAAGCAAGTTTTAATCAATGAGTCTGGCAATCCTTATCAAACAAGTTATGGGATATTTTATCTCCAACGTCCCGGCAAATTTCGCTGGGATTATCAAAAGCCATTCCAACAACAAATCGTCTCTACATTAGGTAAAGTTTGGTTTTATGATACTGATTTAGACCAAGTCACAGTTAAAAAACTGGATGAGTCCGTCGGATCCACTCCTGCATTACTGTTGAGTGGAAATATATCAATAGAAGATAATTTCACTATGCAGGATCAAGGCATAGATGGTGATTTAACATGGATTAAGTTACTTCCAAAAAATAAAGACAGTAGCTTCAAATATATATTAATTGGATTAGATAAAAATAATTTAGCTGGCATGGAGTTGAGTGATAACTTTGGTCAATTGACACGTATTTATTTTTCTAATCTTATATTGAATCCGACAATTAAACCCAACATTTTTGAATTTCAAGCACCCAAGGGAGCAGATGTTTTTTCTGACTAATTAAGATAAATATCCTTACGTTGATGAATACATACTTTTGTGTCAATTAGATTCAATTATGTTTGATGACTTAACCAAACCATTAGCAGATAGAATGCGGCCAAAATTATTAAGTGATTATATTGGCCAGCATCACATATTATCTCCAGGGAAACCCCTATATGAATCTATTCTTTCAGGGCGTTTACATTCTATGATATTTTGGGGACCTCCTGGCACCGGAAAAACGACTCTAGCTAGGCTTATTGCCCAACATTCTGAAGCTGAATTTATTCCAATTTCTGCAGTGATGTCTGGCGTTAAAGAAATTAGAGCCGCTGTAAGTGCAGCACAAAAAACCGAACAGGTACAACAAAAACGCACAGTATTATTTGTGGATGAGGTGCATCGCTTCAATAAGTCCCAACAAGATGCGTTTCTACCTCATGTTGAAGACGGCACTCTTTATTTTGTTGGCGCAACCACTGAAAACCCATCCTTTGCACTTAATAACGCTTTACTCTCTAGGGCTAGGGTGTATGTATTAAATGCACTTAGCCCTGCTGATTTAATTACAGTGATTGATCAAACACTTATTGATGATGTAAAAGGATTAGGGGCTTTAAGCATTAAAATGTCTGCCCCCATCAAACAGCAATTTGCAAATAGTGCCGACGGTGACGCGAGAAGACTGCTAAATTTATTAGAAATTGCCGCTGAACTTACCACCGCTAAAGGTGATACTGAAATTACTGCAGACTGTGCCAGAGAAGTGCTATCCGGAGGGCAAAGGCGATTTGATAATCAAGGTGAGGAGTTTTATAATCAAATATCAGCTCTACATAAATCCGTTAGAGGGAGTGCACCAGATGCCGCTCTATATTGGTTATGTCGCATGATGGATGGTGGATGCGACTTAAGTTATTTAGCAAGAAGAATCGTAAGAATGGCATCTGAGGATATAGGTAATGCTGATCCTAGAGCATTACAAATTGCCATAAATGCTTGGGAAGCTCAAGAGCGACTGGGCAGTCCGGAAGGCGAACTAAGCATAGCGCAAGCAGTCATTTATCTAGCAAGTGCTCCAAAAAGTAACGCAGTCTATAATGCCTACAATGCCGCTAAAATAGATGCGAAACAAAGTGGTAGCTTAAGTGTTCCGGTGCATTTAAGAAACGCACCAACTAAACTAATGCAAGATTTAGATTATGGAAAGCTTTATCGTTATCCACATGACGAACCTGAAGCTTATGCAGCAGGAGAAAACTATTTCCCTGATCAGTTTCCACAAAACCAGTACTATCACCCTGTCGAACGTGGCCTAGAAATTAAAATTAAAGAAAAACTCCAGCACCTACGTAATTTAGATAAAAGTAAAACCTTCTAGTCTTTGTGCAACAATTCTTGCCATTGTTTAAAATAATTCTCTAACTCCTCTTGTTCATCATTACCAGCACAATTAATATTTATATCACCCTCAGGTATTACTTGATTTATATTTATTTCATTCATTTTTGTATCATCAGGTAAAAGAGTATTTTTTTCATCCCTCGCTTGCATCAACTTTTGTATCAATACCTTACGTTGATTATTCATGTTATCTCGATCATCATTCGACTGAGACAATTTCTGTATCTCTGCTTCTAAATCAATTTGCTTTTGCTCGAGCTGGTTAATATATTCTCTATCTTGAGAATTTTTAAACCTTGAGATTTCAACCTCATTCAATAAAGCGATAAACTCTTCAAATGCACGACGATGATTATCCTTACAAACAGAAACGACCGTATTTGCGATATCCGCTAAGGACTCTAATTCGCGATATAAAATATTAGCTTGATGATCATCATCTATTAATGCTTTAGATAAAGTTTCAGCAATAAAAGACACATTATCAACACTTATATTAATCATAGATATGTCAGACAACTCCATTGAAAATGTTGTATTTGCCTTTTTAATTAAACTATTAGGATCTTGTCGCGTAGCAAGAGCATTAACTAAAAGACAACGCTCTGGATTTTGCTTATAAAAACGAAGTATCTCAGATTGATAGGCAATCCATGAAGATAGAACAAAATCAATCTCGGATGAAGCAACATCCCTATTCATTAATGCTTTCCCTAAAACTGTTTCTGGGGCCGAATACACCAATACAAAACTTACTTGCGGGTCTTGATCTTTCCAAAAATCTAACAACCAAGCACTTTTATTATCTCCCCAACCCCAGTTAGTTTGATCCATATTTCCCATAAAAAGATCAATTGCCAAATATTGCCAAATTTTACCCAATTTAATGGGAGCGATGGGATCCAAATTTGACGGATCAAGCTCATAAGACCTAAAAATTTTTTCATGTAGCTCATTTGAAGATATTAACTCATGCCGTGAAGGTTTGGGTAAACCAACACCGGCTGAATTTAATATCTCCTGTACACCTTCAAAATCCGAGTTTGGATGACCGCAAATTACCAAAATTTTCACTTTATTCTCCAACTAAATTTTTAAGATACACGAGAAACATTTATTATTAACACTTTAATCTCTAACTGGAGCGGGCGCTAAAACCACTCTTGAACCATTTGTTTCTGCGGGACTGACAACACCGGCCGCTTCCATAGCTTCAATCATAGAAGCGGCTCGATTGTAACCAACTTTGAAACGTCTCTGAACACTAGAGATTGAGGCTTTCCGAGTTTCTGTAACAAATCTAACAGCTTCATCATACAATGCATCATTCTCTGAATTACCATCAGCTCCACCACTGATATACAATGCATTGTCAGCGCCATCAACTGAGTCTCTTGTGATTTCATCCAAATAATCCGGTGGCGCTGTTTGTTTTAAAAACGCAACTACACGATGCACTTCATGATCATCAACAAATGCACCATGAGCTCTCACTGGAATACTAGTACCAGAAGGTAAAAACAACATATCTCCTAATCCCAATAAGGCTTCAGCACCGCCCTGATCAAGAATAGTTCGAGAATCAATTCTTGAAGAAACTTGAAATGAGATACGTGTAGGAATATTGGCTTTAATCAACCCCGTTAATACATCCACAGAAGGGCGCTGCGTTGCCAAAATCAAATGAATACCTGCGGCTCTGGCTTTTTGGGCTAAACGAGCAATTAACTCTTCAACCTTCTTACCCACAATCATCATCATATCTGCTAATTCATCTATAACGATAACAATACTAGGTAATTTAGTTAATATTGGAATATTATTCCATTCTTCTAGTGGGTTAAGTATCTGATAAATTGGGTCTCTAATAGTCTCGCCTTTTGCAGTAGCTTCATCGATTAATTGATTAAATCCTGCTAAATTTCTTACACCCATTTTTGACATTAATTTATAACGTCTTTCCATTTCGGCAACAGCCCAACGTAATGAATTACTGGCCTCTTTAACATCTGTCACTACCGGTGTTAATAAATGCGGAATTCCTTCATAAACTGACAACTCCAACATTTTAGGATCTATCATAATCATACGCACTTGTTCAGGTGTTGCCTTGTAAAGCAAACTAAGAATCATCGTATTAATAGCCACTGACTTTCCAGAACCTGTTGTACCCGCTACAAGTGCATGCGGCATTTTTCCCAAATCAGCCACTAAAGGATCACCCGAAATATCTTTACCCATAGCAATGGTAAGTAAAGATTTTGCATCCTTAAAAGCAGGTGAAACCAACAACTCGCGAAGGGTAACCATTTCCCTCTTTCTATTAGGAATTTCAAGACCCACCACTGTTTTTCCAGGAATAATCTCTACAATCCGAACACTTGTCACTGACAAGGCTCTAGCCAAATCTTTAGAAAGTCCCGAAATTTTACTTACTTTTACACCAGCGGCGGGTTGTAACTCAAATCGTGTAATAACAGGTCCAGGATGAAAAGCAACTACGTCAACAAGAACACCAAAATCTCCTAATTTCTCTTCGACTAAGCGGGACATATCTTCTAGTTCTGTTCTTGAATAACCAATGACCCTTGTATCTCGCTCATCCAATAAAGAAAGATCTGGCAACACATCTTGACCCACTTTATATTTTGGCATTTCAATTTTTGGAGATTTTTGTATAGTTGTAACTTGCTGTATATTTAATACATCGGCGGAATGTTCTAGTTCATCTTGAGACTTTTTTGTGAGCTTTCTTTTAACACCTTTAGTTTTCGCTGATCGATTCAATTCTTCTCTATCAGAGAGATCATACCTTTCATAATATTGTTCATCGTCTTTCCTAGCAGAACTAAAGGTAAGAAAATTAAAAAAACTGAATGTATATTTACCTATTAAATCAATTAAACTTAACCAAGATACTTCTGTCGCTAGAGTAATCCCAGACAATAATAAAACAAGTAAAAATAAGGTCGCACCAGAATTACCAAACAACAGAAGTACAGCATCACCCGTCTCTTGGCCTAAAATCCCACCTGTGCCACCAGGCAACTCAATACCGACTCTTAATAAATACAAATATAATAATGCGGCACTTGATACAACTGTTGCAACAGAGCCTAACCATTGAAAAACCGTCGTAATCTTATGCTGTTTTTGTCTCGCTAATGCATACAATTGATAGCCATGCCAGAATACAATAATCGGAAATAAATAAGCGCATAAGCCAAAAAAACTAAAACTAAAGTCAGCAAGCCAAGCTCCGGATATTCCACAGGCATTGGTTATCTTTTGACCTGTACCAGTATGTGTCCACCCAACATCTTCTTTATTAAAGGTAAGAAGTGACACTAAAAAAAATACTGCACTCGCAAATAAGCCTAAAATGGCAATTTCACGCAGACCACGAGATGTTTTTTCTTCCATTACAGCAGACATAAATATGACTCAATATTGATTGTAGCTAATTAATATACATTATAAATCAACAGCAAATAATTCTACATTATTAGTTTCTAAGACAAAAACTCTAGTTAATTTCATATCTAACTAGCTAACATCTAGAAATTAATTTACTTAACTTTATTTCACCCGCATAATTAGAACTACTTTCTCCAACTTAACTTTTAAAACTAAATCTAATATGACTTCACCAAAACACTGTCGACTATTAATCCTTGGCTCTGGACCTGCTGGTTATACCGCGGCTATTTATGCTGCCAGAGCAAACTTAAAACCCGTTATGATCACCGGTATCCAACAAGGTGGGCAATTAACCACGACTACTGAAGTTGACAACTGGCCCGGTGATGTTGAAGGCTTACAAGGCCCAGATTTAATGGACAGAATGCGTAGACATGCGGAACGCTTTGAAACAGAAATTGTTTTCGACCACATTCATACAACAGATTTATCAAAAAAACCTTTTGTATTAATCGGTGACTCAGGCACATATACTTGCGATGCGTTAATTATTGCTACAGGCGCCTCAGCTCGTTACCTCGGCTTAGATTCAGAGGAAGCCTTTAAAGGTAAAGGCGTTTCAGCTTGCGCTACGTGTGACGGCTTTTTTTATCGCAACAAACCAGTAGCAGTTATAGGTGGTGGTAATACTGCCGTTGAAGAAGCTCTCTATTTAGCAAATATTGCATCAAAAGTTACTGTTGTTCATCGTCGTGATAAATTCCGCTCTGAAAAAATTCTTTCTGACAAATTGCTTGAAAAAGCTGAAAATGGAAATGTTGAAATTGAATGGAATGCATCACTCGATGAAGTATTAGGTGATGACATGGGCGTAACTGGAATGCGTATTAGAAATGCTCTAGATAATACGACCAAAGAAATTGATGTGCACGGTGTATTTATTGCGATTGGCCATACGCCTAATACCGGTATATTTGAAGGCCAAGTAGAAATGGACCATGGTTATATTAAAGTTAACAGTGGCATCACAGGTAACGCCACAGCCACTAGCGTTGTAGGTGTTTTTGCTGCTGGAGATGTTATGGATTCAGTTTATAAGCAAGCAATCACATCAGCTGGCTCAGGCTGTATGGCTGCATTAGACGCTGAAAAGTATTTAGACGAACTCGTCTAATTAGCAAATTTAGGGTTCAAGCTCCAATGTTTAACATTTAGTTACCAATTCGGCAGCTTGAACCTTACTCATTCATTCTTATGTGTTTAACACTTTTAGATCCTGAACAACCCAATCAAGATTTTCCTCCCTCCCAAAAAGCTTTAAAAGACCCAAATGGGCTTCTGGCTGTCGGTGGATGTCTTTCATCAACACGCCTAATCAATGCTTATCGACACGGAATTTTTCCTTGGTACAATCAAGAAGAACCTATTCTATGGTGGTCTCCTGACCCAAGACTCGTGTTATTTCCTGAACAACTAATCGTCTCTCAAAGCCTACTTAAAACACTAAAGAAACAAAAATTTACAGTAACAATTGACCGAGCCTTTAAGCAAGTAATTAGTGCTTGTGCTCAACCTCGCAAAGAAGAATCAAACACATGGATAACGAATGATATCGAAAACGCTTACATTGAATTACATAGATTAGGTATTGCTCATTCAGCAGAAACATGGTTAGACGATGTTTTAGTGGGTGGATTATATGGTGTCGCGATTGGCCAGGTTTTCTTTGGCGAGTCGATGTTCCATACAGCGACTGACGCGTCAAAAGTCGCATTTGCTACACTAGTTGAAAAACTAAAAAACTGGGACTATCATCTTATAGACTGCCAAGTGCATAGTTCACATCTCGCTAACTTAGGTGCCGTTAATATAAACCGCAAAAAATTTAATAGCCTCATTAACCAATATTGCGAACAACCCGCCGAAACATATGCTTGGGGTAAAAATTGAAACAAATTCCTTTGCTATTAAGCGGTGAGCACCATTGCAGTTATCTTGACCAAAAATCAAGTCAATCTGCTTTTGTTCACCCTGATATTCTCTTGCGCACAGATATCTATGCACAACTCATAACCCAAGGTTTTCGTCGCAGTGGTGATGAAGTTTATACACCCTACTGCAAAAATTGCTCCGCATGTGTATCTGTTAGAGTACCTGTCAAGGATTTTAAACCTAATCGAAATCAAAAACGTTGCTCTAATAAACACCTCAACACTCAAGTTGTCGTCAAACCAGCAAAGTTTGAACAAGCGCATTACGATATGTATTTACGTTATCAGGACTCTCGTCATACCGACGGACCTATGGCAGAAGCAAGTCCAGAGGATTACATTAACTTTTTAAGTAGTTCTTGGTGTGACACTCTATTTATCGAATTCTCAATTGATAATGAATTAGCGGCAATTGCTGTGGTTGATCAATTTAAAAATGCTTGGTCTGCGGTGTACACATTTTTTGATCCTAAATTTTGCGATTACAGCTTAGGTGTTTATGCCGTGTTATGGCAAATAAAAAATTGTATTTTATTAAACAAAGAGTTTTTATACCTTGGATTCTGGATTGAAAAGTGCCGGAAGATGAACTACAAAACTGACTATCAACCATTGGAATTATTAATAAACAAGCACTGGCAAAGATTCTGAGTTTAACAAACATTTACCCTCACTATCCTGTCGTAAAAAAGTAGCTTATGTTATAATTTGGTGTTTTAATTGTTGAGACAAAATCACAGATGGCAAAAGAAGATCAAATCGAAATGGAAGGTAAGGTCATAGACACACTTCCAAACACTATGTTCCGAGTTGAACTTGAGAACGGACATGTCGTTACCGCACATATTTCTGGAAAAATGCGCAAGCATTATATTCGCATTTTAACAGGTGATAGCGTTAAAGTTGAAATGACACCTTATGATCTAACTAAAGGGCGCATCACGTTCCGTATGCGCTAATCCCTTATTACTAGGGAAATTAGCGCATACGCTTAAAAGTTATTTTAAGAATTTACTTCAGATACTTCTAACTCAGCACTTTCTATAACAAAAGCAATATCGTCATGATCAACATATATTCTGACACGACCGCCCTGTGCGAGTTTGCCAAACAGCAAATCGTTAGCTAAAGGTTTCTTGATTTTTTCTTGAATTAATCGCGCCATAGGTCTTGCTCCCATTTTGGGATCACAACCATGCTCAGACAACCACAATCGAGCACTTTCGTCTAACGTTAGTGTTACACGCTTTTCAGTTAATAACGCCTCTAATTCAAAAATAAACTTATCAACCACATGACCTACAATAGAAAAATCTAAAGGTTTAAATTGAATAATTGCATCTAAACGGTTACGGAACTCAGGTGAAAATCCTCTCTCAATCATTTTCATGCTATCACTGGCATGATCTTGCTGTGTAAAGCCTATCGATGAGCGACTTCCCTCTTCTGCACCGGCGTTAGTGGTCATTACCAAGATAATATTTCTAAAATCAACCTTGCGACCATTAGTATCGGTTAAACAACCATGATCCATGACCTGTAATAGCAAATTGAATACATCAGGATGCGCTTTTTCTAATTCATCTAATAACAATACCGCATGTGGATGTTTAGTGACTTGCTCAGTTAATAATCCACCTTGATCAAAACCCACATACCCAGGGGGGGCGCCAATTAATCGTGATACCGTATGACGCTCCATGTACTCTGACATATCAAAACGAATTAATTCCACATCCAATACTTTCGCCAACTGACGGGTCACTTCCGTTTTACCCACCCCCGTTGGCCCTGCAAAAATAAATGAACCAATAGTTTTTTGAGCATCTCTCAAGCCTGCTCTAGATAATTTGATGGCTGATGCTAAAGCAGAGATCGCTTCATCTTGACCAAATACCAACATCTTTAAATTTTTCTCAAGATTAGCTAGTTTATCAATATCATTAGAAGAAACCGATTTAGCAGGAACTCTAGCTATTTTAGAAACTATATCTTCAATTTCCGCAACATTAATAACTGTCTTTCGATCCGCTTCAGCCGTCATCCGTTGCTTTGCGCCCGCCTCATCAATCACATCTATCGCTTTATCAGGTAAATGCCTGTCAGTAATATATCGGTCCGACAACTCAGCTGCTACTCGTAAAGCATCCGCCGAATAACTAACATTGTGATGTTCTTCAAAACGCGACTTAAGGCCTTTTAAAATTGAAATAGTGTCTTCTACAGATGGCTCTAAAACATCAACTTTTTGGAATCGACGCGCCAAAGCATGATCTTTCTCAAATACCCCCCGGTATTCTTGATAAGTAGTCGAGCCAATACAACGTAATTGCCCAGAAGCCAGAGCTGGTTTGATCAAATTCGAAGCATCCATATTACCACCAGAAGTTGATCCAGCACCGATAATCGTATGAATCTCATCGATAAACAATATTGAATCGGGTTCTTTCTTAAGCTGATTCATCAATGCTTTAAGCCGATTCTCAAAATCTCCGCGATATTTAGTTCCTGCAACTAATGCGCCTAAATCTAAAGAGTAAATCACACAATTAATTAGAATTTCCGGAACATCTTTTTCTACAATTCTTCTTGCCAACCCCTCAGCAATCGCAGTTTTACCAACACCCGCCTCTCCCACTAACAAGGGATTATTCTTACGACGACGGCAAAGTGTTTGAATAGTTCGCTCCAACTCCAACTCTCTTCCAATTAAAGGATCAATACGGCCTTGCATAGCTTCTATATTTAAGTTAGTCGCATATTTATCAAGCGGAGTATCTGATTCTGCTTCAGCACCATTTGCATCTGAATCATGATCTTGCGCCGTATCTTTTTCTAATTCTGTTTTTGATATACCATGAGCCAAATAATTGACCACGTCTAATCTAGAAACATCTTGCTGATTTAATAAGTAAACCGCATGAGAATCTTGTTCACTAAACAGCGCAACAAATAAATTAGCACCTGTCACCTCTTTCTTATCAGAGGCTTGCACATGGAATACTGCGCGCTGCAAGACCCGCTGAAACCCTAAAGTAGGTTGTGCTTCTCTTTGAACACCTAAAGGTATTAAAGACATCGTTTCATCGAGATACTCTGTTAATTGCGCATTTAAAGATTGAAGATCACAACCACAGGCCCTCATAATCACTTCAGAAGCAGAGTTATCGAGCAACTCCAATAATAAATGTTCAACCGTTATAAATTCGTGACGCTTTTCTTGAGCGTTTTTGAAAGCCTTATTTAATGTTACTTCTAGTTCTTTACTTAACATAAACGCTCCATTTACATTTCTTCCATTGCACAAAGCAGTGGATGTTGATTTTCTCTTGCGTAATCATTAACGATGTAGACTTTTGTTTCAGCAACTTCTTTTGAATAAACCCCACAAACCCCCATGCCCTGCGTATGAACTTGCAGCATAACCATAGTAGCCTTATCTTCAGACATATTAAAAAAATCCATTAAGACTTCAATAACAAAATCCATAGGCGTGAAATCATCATTCAATAAAATAACTTTATAGAGAGGTGGTTTTTTTAACTTTGGCTTAGCTTCCTGAACAACTAGGTCATCATCAGTATATTTTAAGGGATCAAAATCAGACATATTTCAAATAAAAAATCTTTCAAAGCTAAACAATAGTGACAATAGTAATTTAATTCAAGCCTAAATACACCGGAAATTTAATTAAACATAAGGCCAATGGTTAACTAGGCCACATTAGCATTTATACTTTATAACCTATATTCCATTTTTATCAACATAAGCATCTAATATCTAGTAATATATACTGTTTTATTAAAGTTGGAAGTCATCAATGGTTTGGAAACCGCATGTTACTGTTGCAGCTATCATAGAACGAGATAATCGGTTTTTATTAGTTGAAGAAGAAACACCTCACGGCTTACAACTTAACCAACCTGCGGGTCATTTTGAACAAAATGAAGATCTTATTAGCGCCGTAAAACGTGAAGTGTTTGAAGAAACGGCTTGGCAATTTGAGCCGTCTGAACTCATTTCAGTACAACTGTGGCGTAAAAGCCCAGAAGCCCCTACCTTTCTAAGATTCTGCTTTACAGGGGAATGTCACAGCCATAACCCTGATCTAGCTTTAGATACCGGTATAGTTGCCACACATTGGCTAACACGTGATCAAATTGCAGCCCAACAACATCGGCTTCGTAGTCCTTTAGTCTTATTTAGCATCGACGAATATTTAAGTGGCCAGCGTTATCCTTTATCTTTTATAAAATCATTCTTAGATATTAATAATGCCTAAAAACATAATCGTCGGCATGTCGGGTGGTGTAGACTCGTCTGTAACAGCACTATTACTTCTAGAACAGGGCCATAATGTAACCGGTTTATTTATGAAAAACTGGGAAGAAGATGATGGGACTGAATACTGTACTGCAATGGAAGACCTTGCAGATGCACAACAAGTCTGCGACAAATTAGGCATTCCATTAAAAACTATTAATTTTGCTTCTGAGTACTGGGATGAAGTGTTTGAAGTCTTTTTAGCAGAATTCAAAGCCGGACGTACGCCTAACCCGGATATTCTTTGTAATAAGCATGTTAAATTCAAAGCGTTTCTTAACTACGCTCTTGAAGATTTAGGTGCTGATTATATTGCTACGGGGCATTATGCTCGCGTCGGCACAAATCCAAATAATGAATCAGAGTTTCAGTTATTAAAAGGCCTAGACCCCAACAAAGAGCAAAGCTATTTTCTATACACTTTGGGCCAGAAAGCCTTATCCAAAACACTCTTCCCAATTGGCCACCTCCATAAACCAGAAATTCGTAAGCTTGCTGATAAAGCCGGCTTTGCCAATAGCCGAAAAAAAGACAGCACTGGCATATGCTTTATTGGGGAACGCAAATTTACCGAGTTTTTACAACGCTATCTTCCAACTCAACCGGGTGAAATGCGCACGCCCGAAGGCCAATACATAGGTAAGCATTCTGGTTTAATGTATTACACTTTAGGTCAACGCCAAGGCTTAGGGATAGGTGGAGTTAAAAATGCCCCGGATGAACCGTGGTATGTATTAGAAAAAGATTTAGAAAATAACATTCTCTTAGTCGGCCAAGGTCATGACCACCCGCTCATGTTGCATAACACGCTTGAAGCGAGTCAATTAGACTGGTGCAATAACAAACCCTTAACAGCCGCTATTAGATGTTCGGCTAAAACACGTTATCGCCAACCCGACCAAACGTGTTTACTAGAGCCTTTAGACAACGATAGCTGCAAAGCTACTTTTGACGAACCACAAAGAGCCATAACACCCGGTCAATCCGTGGTTTTTTATGATGGTGATGTTTGCTTAGGTGGCGGTATTATCGAAACAAAATATAATCAATATTAAGCCATTTACTCTCTTATCAGGACATACACATGACAAACTTTGCCTTAACCGCAATCTCACCGATCGACGGTCGCTATGCTAATAAAGTTGAGGACTTACGCCCTATTTTTAGTGAATATGGCTTAATACGATTTCGTGTCCTAGTAGAAGTTCGCTGGTTACAAGCACTGGCTAAGCACCCATTAATTACTGAAGTACAGACTTTTAGCGCAACGGCTAATGAATTATTAAACAACATCATTGATCAGTTTTCTGAATCAGATGCGCAACGTGTTAAAGACATCGAAAAAACCACTAACCATGATGTGAAAGCGGTTGAATATTTATTAAAAGAAAAAATAGCCGGCAATACAGAACTAGAAAAAGTCAGTGAATTTATTCACTTTGCTTGCACATCAGAAGATATCAACAACCTGTCTTATGCCTTAATGCTAAAAGAAGGCCGCGTTGTTATTCAACATCAAATATCTGAATGTATCGGCGCCCTAAAGAAACTAGCGTTAGAAACCGCTGATCAACCGATGCTCTCCAGAACACATGGCCAGTCAGCAACCCCAACTACAGTAGGTAAAGAATTTGCTAATGTTGCCGCTCGCATGTTGCGTCAACAAGAGCAACTTCAAGCGGTGAGTTTATTGGGTAAAATAAATGGTGCCGTAGGCAATTACAACGCTCATGCCGTTGCTTACCCTAAGGTAGATTGGGCCGAATTCTCAAAGAACTTTGTCGAATCTTTAGGTCTTGAGTGGAACCCATACACTATACAAATTGAACCGCACGATTATATTGCAGAGTTTTTTCATGCCTTATCGCGCTTCAATACCATCTTATTAGATTTTGATCGTGACATCTGGGGCTACATTTCTCTGGGTTACTTTAAACAAAAAACCATTGCGGGCGAAGTAGGTTCTTCAACCATGCCACACAAGGTAAACCCCATTGATTTTGAAAACTCAGAAGGCAATATTGGACTGGCTAACGCACTATTTGGCTTCTTAGCTGAAAAACTACCCGTATCACGCTGGCAACGTGACCTAACGGACTCAACTGTATTAAGGAACATTGGTGTCGGTATTGCTCATACCAGTATCGCAATTCAAGCCAGCTTAAAAGGTATTTCTAAACTTCAAATCAATGTAGATGCCATCGAAGCAGATCTTGATGCTAACTGGGAAGTTTTGGCAGAACCCATTCAAACAGTCATGCGTCGTTATGGTATTGAAAAACCCTATGAAAAACTAAAAGAATTAACACGAGGACACCGTATTACTCCCGAACAAATGCACGTCTTTATTGAAGGTTTAGAAATTCCTACTGAAGCAAAAGCTGAATTGCTACTACTCACTCCACGTAGCTATACGGGTTATGCAGAAAAACTAGCTAAAGATATTTAATCCACTATATAAGGGCATTACAACTAGTAACTTGGATCGGATTTTAATGAGAATAGTCTAATTCCTAAAGCAGATAAGAGATGTGAGTGCACCTCTCTTATCTGCTTAATCTGTTTACAAACCAAATATTTACTTCGGAGAGTCTAACTGACCGTTATACCAGCCCTGCGTTTAATGCACTTTTATAAGTACCCCTAACTTGAATAATTAAAATTAATAGGGAGTCACACAATAAACACAGCTATTACAAAATAGCTAAAAAACACTCAGTTTTTCGTCAAATATCCATAAACAACATGGGCAATCCATAGGTCAAAACAAAATAACTAACCGCCAATATAACGCTAACACTCATTTTCGTCATAAACGACTGACGTAAAATATAACTGACGACGGCGATATACCAAACCACTAAAACTGCACCGATCGCAATTGATATTTCTTCTGCATTTTCATAATGTTTCATGACCATATAAAAATACAAGCCTTCTGTCATAGTAGCCAAAGTCATCATGAAATTTTCACAAATAAAAATAGCTGTATACATTTGATTAAAATACTGCCACTTTCTAAAAATCAACAAATATGTCGCTATTGAAGAAAAAGCCATAATAGTACGAAGTGACACTTCTAACGTACCATCAGCAGGGTCAGCTATCAAACTTTCTACAATAATACCTGAGATAAGATAGAAAATTACCGCTTTCCACATGAAAGCCTTTGAAGGAAATAAATCAATCGGATTATTTCTAAACCAACAAAGAGAAAGATACTTGAGTAATAAATTCATTTTAAAAGGCTCTTACTAACAAAACTGGGGGCTAAATCGGAGGCAAAGTAAATTTAGGAGTCATTATACGCAATACTAAAGACTATCCGAGTGAAGATTTCGTGACGAGCGCATAAGTCTATTTAATTAAAAATAAACTCGCTAAACCTAAGAAAATAAAGAAGCCCATTGAATCGGTAATAGCCGTTAAAATGACACTGGTACCGACAGCAGGATCTTTATCAAACCTATAGCGTAATAATGGAATTGCCAAGCCCACGACTGCCGCTAATATTAAATTAATAAACATAGCGACCGCCATAACCACCGAAAGAGAAGTATCCCAATAGAGCAAGAAGCTTAATCCCCCCATAATCAAACCAATAAAAGTCCCATTAATTAAAGATAAACCTAGTTCTTTTTTAATCATACGACCCACATTACTGGTATTAATGTGCCCTAAAGCCAAGGATCGAATAATCAACATACTGGTTTGATTACCGGTATTCCCCCCCATCGCTGCAATGATGGGCATCAGAGACGCCAACGACACTAACTGCAAAATAATATCTTCAAATACACCAATAATACGTGTTGAAATAAACGCCGTTACAATATTAATTAATAACCAACCCCAACGGTTTCGAGCAGACTTCCAGACACTAGAAAACAAATCCTCTTCTTCGCCAACCCCCGCCTGAATCAACAAGTCCTCATCAGTTTTTTCACGGATATAATCTAAAATATTATCGACACATAATCTACCTTGCAGCCGGCCTTCACTATCCACTACCGGTGCAGAAATCAAATCATAACGTTCAAATGCTCTAGCCGCTTCAGCGGTTTCTTGATCAATCTGGAAACGTATAAAATCCGTTACCATCACATCAGACACTTGTTGCATAGGCAAATGTGTTAACAATCGTTGCAATGGTAGAACACCTTGAACCTTATCAAACTGATCAACCACAAATAATTTGTCAGTGTGACTAGGTAGTTTGCCTAACTTTCTAATATAACCAATGATGGCTTTTAAATTTAAGTCTTCTCTAATGGTAATCATGCCGAAATCCATTAAGGCACCCACTTGATTCTCTTGATAAGACAAAATGTCGTTTAGATGCTTCCGCTCTTCACTATTCAGCGTCCTAAGGATTTTTAGCATCGTCCTCTTAGGTAAGTCTGATGCAATATCTGCTAACTCATCAGCATTTAAGTTACTCGCTACAGTAGCTAATTCTTCTACCTCCATAATGGAGATTAAAGTATGCCTAACAGCATCGGATACCTCTAAAAGCACTTGACCTTCATGCTGCGTCTTAACCGCATCCCATGCGATTTGACGTTGGTCTAGAGGTAAAGACTCCAAAATATGAGCGATATCTGCGGGATGCAAATGCTCAAACTTTTCCTGTAAACGTGCTTGATGTTGATTATGTAACAAGGCTTCAATCAATTCGTGATTAGCCCCAGGCCCTCTCTCGACCAAGGATCGCTCAAGATGCTGTTTTTCAAGCAAATTAATCACTTCTTGAAGCTGATGCTCTAAGAATTGTGCGGAATGTGTTTTTTCAGAAGATTGCATAGTACACTGCTCTTTATTCATTAAAGATGAAACATCAATCCTAAGACTGACACGGCTTTATTGCCTCAAGTTGTCCTAACGCTTTTAACTCTATTTCGGCTAGATACCAGCCTAAATCAATACCATATTATCTCGATGCATCATTTCTGAATCATCTGTATAGCCCAAAATCTTTTCAAATTCAGAACTACTTTTACCGGCGATTAACAAAGCATCAGCGTAGCCATAATTAACTAACCCACGAGCGACCTCAAGGCCTGTCTCATCCAAACATGACACTAACTCACCACGTTCAAATTGACCCGACACCAACTTAACACCCACAGCCAATAAGCTTTTACCTTCTGATTTAAGAACTCTTACTGCACCAGCATCTAAAACCAACTGTCCCTTGACCTGCAATTGCCCTGCAAGCCAACGCTTTCTAGCCACTAAAGGCTCAATATCAGGTAAGAAATGTGTACCTAATTGCGCGCCCGCAATCACTTCTTCTATTACATTTTCAACGACACCAGCAGCAACCACTGTAGCGGCTCCCGACCTAGCCGCTAAGCGCGCTGCTCGCACTTTAGTAGACATTCCACCTCGACCTAAACCACTTCGACTATCACCCGCCATTGATTCCAATCGCTCATCATTAACACTGATCTCATTTATTAACTCTGCATCAGGATAAACACTTGGATCCCCAGTAAATAAACCTTTCTGATCAGTTAATATAATTAATAAGTCAGCTTCAACTAAATTAGAAACCAAAGCAGCTAATGTATCATTATCACCAAAACGAATTTCTTCAGTTGCAACCGTATCATTTTCATTAATGACAGGCACTACGCCAAAATCTAATAACGTGAGCAAGGTACTACGGGCATTTAAATACCGCTGTCTATTTGATAAATCATCATGGGTTAGTAAAATTTGGGAGGCATGTAAACCATGTTGCTGAAAATTATCATCAAACACTCTCACCAAGCCCATCTGACCCACCGAAGCGGCTGCCTGTAATTCATGCAACAAGGTAGGACGCATCTTTAAACCCAGACGACTCATCCCTTCAGCAACAGAACCCGAAGAAACCAAGATAACCTCTATACCTCTAAGCCTAAGAGTAGCCATCTGTTTTACCCATGCCTTAATAGATTGCTGATCAAGTCCCTGCCCACCTTTAGTGAGCAAAGAACTACCAATCTTTACAACTACACGTTTAACACCTGCAAAATCATTCCTGCTCACTTTCTTTCCGCCGTTCTTCTTCCAAAAAGTTCATAATGGCAAACATAAGATCTCTTGTACCTTTACCATTAATCGCCGCAATTTTGAATACAGGACCTTGCCAATCCAAATCATCAACAATAGCTTGGCAAATATCATCCGCCTCATCATAAGGCAGTCTATCCGTTTTATTTAATACCAACCAGCGGGGCTTGTTGGCTAAATTTTCGCTCCATTTTTCAACTTCATAAATAATTTTTCTAGCGGCCTCCACAGCAGTATCCATACTTTCATAAGGCGCTACGTCGACTAAATGCAATAACAAACCTGTTCGAGATAAATGCTTTAAAAACTGCAAACCTAAACCCGCACCCTCTGCAGCACCTTCTATCACACCCGGTATATCAGCGATAACAAAACTACGCAAATCATCAACACTGACCACACCTAGATTAGGATGCAAGGTAGTAAAGGGATAATCCGCTACTTTAGGGGTAGCCGATGAAACTGAGCGTATCAAACTGGATTTACCCGCATTAGGCATACCTAGCAATCCAACATCCGCAATCAGTGTCAATTCTAATTGTAATATACGATGCTCACCTTCAGACCCTTTGCTGGCTTTTTGTGGCGCGCGATTAATACTACTCTTAAACCGGGTATTTCCTAAACCGTGAAAACCACCTGAGGCTACTAACAATGTCTGACCCAACTCTGTTAAATCCCCAATAACCTCACCTGTTTCTTTATCAGATACCTGAGTTCCTAAAGGCACAGAGACAAAACAATCATCACCTTTTTTTCCCGTACAATTGCGACTCATGCCATTTTGGCCGCGCTGAGCTCTAAATACTGTTTGATATCTAAAATCAACTAAGGTATTAACATTTTCAACAGCCACTAAAAAAACACTACCGCCATCTCCGCCATCGCCACCATCCGGGCCACCAAAGGGGATATATTTTTCGCGTCTAAAAGCAATGGTACCATTTCCACCATCACCTGCTTCTACACGAACTTCTGCCTCATCAACAAATCTCATAACCTAAACGCCGCCACACTCAAAACCAACTGATAAAAACAAAAAAAGCCCCGTCATTTAGGACGGAGCTTTTCAAAGCTTTCGGGCTAATCTAACTAACCCTATCTCATAGCCGTTTACAATCAATCTATACGTTTTATGCCGTAACGATGCTGATATATTTACGACTATTTGGACCTTTAACTTGGAAAGCCACTTTACCATCTGCAGTAGCAAAGATAGTATGGTCTTTACCGATACCTACATTTTCACCAGGGTGAAATTGAGTACCCCGTTGACGAACAATAATGTTACCTGCAATAACTGATTCACCACCGTAGCGTTTAACACCTAAACGCTTTGCATTAGAATCACGACCGTTTCGGGTACTACCACCCGCTTTCTTATGAGCCATTTGTAACTCCTCTATTTCTTAAGCAGAAATACCAGTAATCTGGATTTCTGTGTAATATTGACGGTGCCCCATTTTTTTCATATGGTGCTTACGTCTTCTGAATTTAATTATTCTGACTTTGTCATGTCTACCTTGAGACAAAACAGTCGCCGTAACTTTACCGCCTTCAATGAAAGGAAGGCCCACTTTAACAGCTTCGTCTGATTGAATCATCAGTACTTTATCGAATTCTACGCTGTCGCCAACTCCTAGCTCCAACTTTTCTATTTTTAAATAAGTACCTTCTTCAACGCGGTACTGTTTACCACCTGTTTGAATTACCGCATACATCTGAGCAAGCTCCATCAAGCATTAATCTATTAAAATTTAATCGACAATTATATTTTTAAAAACCTGCCTAGTCAATCAAAATTAACTTTTAAACCATAATGCGACAAAAGCGCACTCACACAGCCCTGCTTAAAAGCATTTTTTTAATCGCATGGGCAGTTGGCTTTTTATTACGTTATAATGCCATAAAATAACTAGCATTTTATAGTGCAACACTAATACATCACAAAACTCTACAGGGCCAGCTTTAAATCAATGTCATCGCAATCAAAACTAGACTCGAACATCCAGGCACCGATTGATTTCAATTTAATCAAAAATTTAACATTAAGTGAAGCTAAAGCTGTTGACCAACTCATTATTAATGAATTGAGCTCAGATGTTGTTCTTATCAATCAAATGGGGCACTACATTGTTGGCAACGGTGGTAAAAGATTACGACCTATGCTGTTATTACTTGCCGCCAAAGCTCTCGGCAATATCACTGAAAAACACTTAATATTAGCCGCAGTTATCGAGTTTATCCATACCGCAACTTTGCTACATGATGATGTGGTTGATGAATCTGACTTAAGGCGCGGCAAAGAGTCTGCAAATGTTGTATGGGGCAATGCGGCTACTGTCTTAGTAGGTGACTACCTTTATTCCAGCGCGTTTGAAATGATGGTTAGAACCGGCAACATGCGCGTAATGGAAATCTTATCCAAAACAACGACGGCCATTGCTGAAGGCGAGGTTTTACAACTCTTAAATTGTAACAACCCAGAAACCACTGAAAGCAAGTACCTAGAAGTTATTGCGAGAAAAACAGCCATTTTATTCAGCGCCGCCACGCGCTTAAGTGCCGTTATTATTGGAGCAACACCTGAAGTAGAAGAAGGATTAGCTCAATACGGTCAACACTTAGGTATTGCATTTCAATTGATCGACGATGTTCTGGACTACAAAGCTAGCCCTGAAGATTTAGGTAAAAATTTAGGTGATGATTTAGCAGAAGGAAAACCAACCTTACCCTTAATTTATGCCATTCAAAATGGCTCTACAGAAGAAGCTAATATCATTATTGAGGCCATACAAAATGGCAATCGCGACGCTTTTAATGAAGTTTACAACATCGTACAAAAAACCCAAGCCATCACTTACACAGAACAACGCGCGGATGAAGAAGCTGAAAAAGCTATTAATTCATTAAATATCTTACCCAATTCAGAATACAAAGATGCTCTAATCTTACTTGCTAAATTCTCTGTTCAACGCAACTACTAATCGAAATCTTTATGACTACTTGGCGCCTATCAACAACTGAAAAAACATCAGCAATTGAAATTGAAACTTGGACTAAAGACAATCTCACGCTGACATTAGAAACCGTTTGGGACAGTGGATCCGCATTAATAGAATCCGCAGAAAAACCCAATATTGATTTAACTAACGATGATGGCATAGATGTCTATGTGATCGAATACCCACTAGAGATAGAAGAACTCTCAGAGGGTGAAACACAAATCATCTATCCAGACGAAATATCTATTGCTGAAGAAAATAGATTAAATGATCTAATAGAAGCCTCTGACGATACGGATGTTTTAGAAGCAGAAGGTTGGGAACTTGAAGATCACGAACTCTATTTTCATGGTGTTTTAAGACTAGAGCTCGACAACTAAGCCTTCTCTTATTAGCACCTTAGCCAAAGCACTCAACTTAAGCCCTCTGAGTGCTTCGACGAATGATGTCATCTAAAGGTACAGCAAAATCGGGTATAAACACTTCCATAAAATAACTCACCTCAGGCAATCTCGAGGCTTTCAGCTTGTACTCTAACTCTTGGGCAGTTATTTTAAATTCATTATTACCAACGCGTAATTCCGCTAAACACTTTAAATACGCCGACAATGTATCAGCAGCCTTTATAATCTGATTATGACAGTCGGACTGAAACTTATCACACAACAGCTCACGATAAGGCGCCTGCAAAGGTTCTGGCAATGACGCCACTAACTCCTGAGTAGCAATAGCTTCTATTTGCTGATAGGCCTCGGTAATAGAACTAGAGAAGTACTTTATCGGAGTTGGCAAATCTCCAGTCAACACCTCACTCGCATCATGAAACAAAGCCGCTGTTGCAATCACATTAGCATCAACTTGCCCTTGATAAAATTGATTTCTGATTAACGCCAAGGCATGCGCAATAACTGCTACCTCCCAACTGTGCTCCATCACATTTTCAGGTTCTGCTGTACGCATAATACCCCAGCGTCGTATCCAACGTAATCTGGATAAATACGCATAAAACTGACTTGACTGACTAACCAACAACTGACTCACATTCCACCCCACTAAGATTATCTTTCTGCGAGTAGTCTAAGACAGTATAACGACAGAATATGACGCTTAATAAAAAAATAAATCATTCTCTGCAAATAGATTCATGACATTTATATTGAGACCTTTGCTTGATTAGGTGATCTCTGTAATACAATGGCCTAAAACTGATTTTTTAACTTATTTTGACGAAAAACAGACAAAATAAGCTAATTTATCCCCATAAATAAGGGGGATTTCCCCCTATCTCGCCTTTTT
>CAJADF010000017.1 GCA_903938485.1 uncultured Methylococcaceae bacterium | reverse complement strand
GATCTCCCACTAAAGCGAAAGTCTCACTGGGGTATATTGCAAAGCTTATATCATCAACAACGTGTTGTTCTTGATTAAAAGTGACTCGCAGATTCTCAACAGACAGGACAGGTGTTTTCATGTCGAAAGCTAATTAAAATAAGCCAGTTATTTTGCCATCATTATCAATGTCAATGCGTTCTGCAGCCGGTACTTTAGGCAAGCCTGGCATAGTCATAATGTCGCCGGCAATGGCAACGATAAATCCTGCACCATTGGCGAGTTTTACATCCCTAATTTCTATACTATGCCCAGAGGGCGCGCCTTTAGCATTTGGGTTTGTTGAAAATGACATTTGAGTTTTAGCCATACAAATAGGAAATTTTCCGTACTCGGCATTCCACTCGGCGAGTTGAGCCTTTACTTTTGCACTAGCGGTGATACGCGATGCGCCATATAACTTAGTGGCGATGGTTTCTATTTTTTCCCATAGGCTAAGGTTTTCATCGTAAACATAAGTAAACTCGCCTGTGCTTGCGTTTGTAACTTCTAGCACAGCATTGGCTAAGTCTTCAGCGCCCGCTCCACCATGGGCCCAGTGCTTAGATACGATGCATTTTGCGCCTAAAGCTTCGCACTTTTGTTTTAGCAGATTAATTTCGGCTTCAGTATCAAAAGTAAAGTGGTTAATACAAACCACACAGGGTAAGCCGTAATGTTGGGTAATATTTTGATAATGCCGCTCAAGGTTGCTAAAACCTTCTTCAAGGGCGGCTAAGCTTTCTGTATTTAGGTTTTCTTTAGCAATACCGCCGTGGAATTTAAGGGCTCTAACTGTAGCCACCAATACCACGGTAGCGGGTTTTAAGCCTGACATACGGCATTTAATATCAATAAATTTTTCGGCACCTAAATCGGCACCAAACCCAGCTTCTGTAACCACATAGTCAGCCAATTTAAGCGCTGTTTTAGTGGCGGTGACTGTATTACAACCATGTGCGATATTGGCAAAGGGTCCACCATGAATAATGGCAATATTATTCTCTAGGGTTTGAACAAGGTTAGGTTTTATCGCATCTTTTAATAAGGCGGCCATCGCGCCTTGGGCGTTTAAATCTCGTGCGTAAACCGGCGTGACTCTATCTGATTTATACCCAATTACAATGCGGCCTAAGCGTTCTTTAAGATCTGCTCGGCTAGTGGCTAAACATAAAATAGCCATCACTTCTGAAGCCACCACAATGTCATAACCGTCTTCGCGTAAATAACCGTTAGCAGGTCCACCCATGCCCACCACAATGTTACGTAGTGCTCTGTCGTTCATATCCACTACGCGTTTCCATTGAATGCGTCTAGGATCAATATCTAGCGCGTTACCGTGATTGATATGATTATCGATTAGTGCAGATAGTAAATTATGGGCAACTCCAATGGCATGAAAGTCACCCGTAAAATGTAAGTTAATGTCTTCCATAGGGACAACTTGCGAATAACCACCGCCAGCCGCACCACCTTTTACACCAAAGCAAGGACCCAGAGAAGGTTCGCGCAGGCACATAATTGTTTTGCTACCCAAACGATTCATGGCATCACCTAAACCAACGGTGGTGGTTGTTTTACCTTCGCCAGCTGGAGTAGGACTAATAGCGGTCACTAAAATAAGCTTGCCGTCTTGTTCGTCACTTAAGCTGTTTATGTATTCTAGTGATATTTTGGCTTTGTAATGACCAATAGGGTCAAGGTGCTCTGCATCAATCCCAAAGTGAGCTTTTGCTAAACCAATAATGGGTTGCATAGTGGCTTGTTGGGCGATTTCTATATCTGACATGGTTTTCCTTGGAACGGTATTCTTTAATTTTTAATTAGCTATAAACAGGAAAGCGAGCACAAAGCGCACTTACTTTTTCACGAACCGTTGCTATGACGGTATCGTCTTCAAGATTTTCCATTACATCACACATTAGGTTTGCGATTTCGGTGACTTCTGCTTCTTTAAAACCACGTGTGGTTGGCGCAGGAGTTCCCACGCGGATACCGCTAGTCACAAAAGGTGATTGTGGGTCATTAGGGACGGCATTTTTATTAACAGTAATATGCGCTTTGCTTAAGGCTGCATCTGCAGCTTTACCGGTAATGCCTTTAGCGATTAAAGACACCAACATTAAATGATCATCAGTACCACCAGAAACGACATCAAAACCACGGCTCATAAAAACAGCGGCCATGGCTTTTGCGTTTTTAATCACTTGTTCTTGATAGGTTTTAAATTCTGGCTCTAAGGCTTCTTTAAAAGCGACGGCTTTGGCGGCAATAATATGCATAGCTGGGCCACCTTGAATACCTGGAAAAATACTAGAGTCTATTTTTTTCTCTATTTCAGGATTGCTTTTGCAAACAATAAGTCCACCACGAGGGCCGCGTAAAGATTTGTGGGTAGTACTGGTGACCACATCTGCAAAAGGGACTGGATTTGGATATAAGCCAGCTGCCACTAAGCCTGCAACATGCGCCATGTCTACCACAAAATAAGCACCCACTTTGTCAGCAATATCACGGAAACGTTGCCAATCCCAAATGCGCGAATAAGCAGAAAATCCAGCAATGATTAATTTAGGTTTGTGTTCTAAAGCTAAGGCTTCAACTTGTTCATAGTTAATTTCACCCGTTTCTGAATTTAAACCGTATTGAATGGCGTTATAAATTTTGCCTGAAAAGTTGGGTTTAGCGCCGTGCGTTAAATGTCCACCATCTGCTAAGCTTAAACCTAAGACGGTGTCGCCTGGTTGAATTAAAGCCATAAACACGGCCATGTTAGCTTGTGAACCAGAGTGTGGTTGCACATTGGCGTAATCGGCATTAAATAGAGCTTTGGCACGGTCTATGGCCAATTGTTCCACTTTATCGACAAACTCACAGCCGCCGTAATAACGTTTACCAGGATAACCTTCTGCGTATTTATTGGTCAATTGTGAACCTTGGGCTTCCATGACTCTTGGGCTGGTGTAGTTCTCTGATGCGATCAATTCAATATGATCTTCTTGGCGAAGACGCTCTTCTTCCATGGCATTGAATAAATCATTATCAAAGCCTGCAATGGACATGGATTTTTTAAACATGGTGTCTCCTGAATTTATGAATGCGTATTAGAGTCTGATTTAGGGTGTATTAATAAAATTTGTAAATCTGCGACATTAGTACCTGTCGCTCCAGTCATCAATAGATCATTTGAGCTTTTTAATGCTGTATAGGAGTCATTGTTATTTAATAATCTTTCTGGGTCGTGGTTAGCAAAAATCATACGTTTTAAACTATTTTTGTCAATTAAGCCACCCGCAGCATCGGTTGGGCCATCTTGTCCATCGGTGCCGCCGCTTAGAAATACCCAGTCTCCATTTAAGTCGTATTTTTCTGCGGCTATTGCAAAGGCTAAAGATAACTCTTGATTGCGTCCGCCTTTACCATCGCCTTTCAGAGTAACTGTAGTTTCACCGCCAGCAAGTAAGGCTATAGGTGTATTAAAGCCTTTTGTGCATAAGCTTTTGGCATATTTAACCCAATCTTCAGCAACGTATTTGGCTTCGCCACACAGTTGCTTATTATAAACGAGTGTTGAGTAACCTAGCTTAGTTGCTGTTTTAGCGCTTGCATCAAGACTGATGCTATTACTGCCTATTAAAACATGAGTTGTATTGTTAAAAATAGGGTCTGTTGTTTTGGGTGTTTCAGGTGTTAATTTTTTTTGACCTTGATCTAAATGTTCTTTAACTGAGTCAGGTACTTTATCCCAAAGTCCATATTGGTTAAAAATATTAATAGCCTCATTAAATGTTGTATTGTCTGCCACTGTGGGGCCGCTGGCAATGACACTTAAATCATTATCCAAAACGTCTGACAAAATAATAGCATGTAAGTCTGCGGGAGCGGAAAGCTTAGCTAATCCTCCGCCTTTTAATTGTGATAGATGTTTGCGTATGCAATTAATTTCGTGAATAGTTGCGCCGCAAGCAAGTAATAGGTTTGTTGTAGAAATTTTATCTTCTAAAGACAGGGTGTTTACGGGGTATGGAATTAGCGCTGAGCCCCCTCCGCTAATTAATACTAAAACGAGTTCGTTTTGTTTTGCATGGCTGGCAATGTCAGCACATTTTTTTGCGGCAAGTAGTCCCGATTCATCGGGCAAGGGATGTCCTGCTCCCATGACTTCTACTTTGCTAATAGGTGAGATGTTGTTATAGTTGCTTACAACAATACCATCGTCGGCAAGGAGATTGTTTGGGATGATTTCTAAAGCCGCTTTTGCCATTGCGCATGCGGCTTTTCCGAAAGCGATTAGATGTATTTTTGACCAATGTTTGCTACGAAAAAAATTTTCGTCATCTAGCTTTAATGTTAGCTTTAATTGCCCTTTTTCTATATGCAAACATTGTTTTACAGCCATATAAGGATTAGCAGCTATCACTCCAGCTTCAAATATATCTAATGCTTGTTTTCTTAAAGTCGATGTTTTTTGATTAAGCGGGCTCATCCAAGGGTGAATTTGAGTTAAGCCATTTCTTTAGCTAAAGCAAATATATTTTCAGCATCAAACACCAGTTTGTTGTCTTCAAATAATTTAGCAATACAGGCTTTGTGTAAGGCAAGCTTTAAAGTGCCAAATCCAATGGCTCCCCAAATGACTTTTCCATGGCGTAATTCGCCTTTGTCCATCATGTCTGTTCCGCCAATGCCTAGAGGAGGGGTGGCATTAGCGTCAGCAATCATTTGTAGGTTTGGGTTGTTTTGCCATTGCTCTAAGCTTAAAAGTTCCACCCCTGCAGCCCCCGTGGCCAAGATAATATGAGCGTTTTCTGTGGCTTTAGCTCTGGCTGCATTGTCAAATGCTTCAATGGGTATAACGTCAACGCCAAAGCGTTTTTTTATATTTTCAGAGGCGGCAATGGCGCGTTCAATTTTTCGTGCGGTGATAGCAACATTTGCGCCTTCCTGAGCGAGCATAGCCGCTGCACGTTGTCCTACAGGGCCAGTGCCCGCGAGGACAACCGCATTTTTGCCTTGTAGTGAATGAGTCGTGGCAAGTTTTGCTACGGCGGCTGCGGCAGTCGTATTACTGCCGTTGCTGTCCAGCATGACAGAAACTTGAAAGCCCGGAAAAAAACACTTCTGAACCGCTTTAAATAAGATTTGACCTGCTTCCATATCACTCCCCCCAACAAAGATGGCGGTATTTTTTTTATCTTTAGGTGCTCTTGTAAAAATGGCACCTTCGACTAGGCTCGTGATGTTTTCGGGAGTTAATCCAGCATGTCCAATGACATGATCTGCGCCACCATCGTAGCCCACTACGGTATCAAAAACGGAAGGATGGGTATCGGTATCGAATTGGAAGAGTAGTTTTTTCATTAACTTACCCGATTTGTATTTAGATTATGAAATTTATGTCAATATTATACCTGATAAAAAAACGGCGCCGTTACTTATGCGAAACGATTAATGAGTGTTTTTATCTGTGGAGTAGTGTTAGGATTATAACTATTTTAGCAATTCTATTATGGCTTACTACTTAATTCAGTCCTATTCCCTAAATATAGATCGAACGAAGGAAGTTAAATGAAATCCCCTATTCATATTGCAGTATCTGGTGCTGCTGGGCAAATAAGTTATTCTTTGTTATTTCGGTTGGCTGCAGGGGCGTTATTTGGGCCCGATCAGCCTATCATTTTACATTTGTTAGAAATCACTTCCGCATTGCCAGCATTAGAAGGAGTGGTAATGGAATTAAAGGATTGTGTTAATCCGGTATTACATGGAATAGTGGTGACGGATGATCCTAAAGTTGCTTTTAAGGATATTGATTATGTATTTTTAGTGGGAGCTAGGCCAAGAGGGCCTGGTATGGAACGCAAGGATTTATTAGAAGTAAATGCACACATATTTTCTACTCAAGGAAGAGCTTTGAATGAGGTTGCAAGTCGGGATGTTAAAGTCTTAGTCACAGGGAATCCAGCTAATACAAATGCATTAATTGCCTTGAAGAACGCGCCTAATTTAAAACCAGAAAATTTTTCTGCTATGAGTCGATTGGATCATAATCGGGCTATTAATCAGTTAGCAGAAAAATGCGGAGTTTTATCAGCAGACGTGAAAAACGTAATAATATGGGGTAATCATTCAACCACTCAATTCCCTGACATAACTCATGCAAAAGTCAAAGATCAAGAGGCCCTGTCTTTAGTGGAAAAAAGTTGGTTTATTAATGATTTTATTCCAACTATTCAGCAGCGGGGCGCAGTGGTTATAAAGGCTAGAGGTCTTTCAAGCGCTGCTTCTGCAGCAAAAGCAGCGGTTGATCAAATGAGTAGCTGGGTTAAAGGTACTAAAGCAGGTGAGTGGGTTAGTATGGGGGTGCTTTCTGACGGAAGTTATGGCATCACAGAAGATTTGATGTTCTCATTTCCTGTTACTGTCACTGACGGAAAAGTAAGTATTGTTAAAGGACTCATAATTGATGAGTTTAGTCGCGAAAGAATGCGGCTTTCAGAATTAGAGTTAAAAGAAGAAAAAGCTACAATTATGCACTTGATCTAAAAACTTAATTTTTAGACTATACGATCTTCTGGTTCTTTACCGGCAAAAAATGCTGAGATATTAGCTAATACCCGATTACCCATCGCAACTCGCGTTTCTTCAGTAGCACTGCCAAGGTGCGGAAGTAATGAAACATTGTTTAAGGTTAAAAATTCTGGGTTTAGGTGTGGTTCGCCTTCATAGACATCTAAGCCCGCTCCAGCAATCCAGCCTTCTTTTAAGGCTTTAATCAATGCGCTACTATCTACAACATCACCTCTTGCCGTATTAATTAAGTGTCCTGATGGGCGCATTAACTTTAAACGATCTTCATTAATTAAATGTTTAGTTGCTTCACCACCGGGGCAATGTAATGATACAAAATGAGCTTCTGACAAAAGATCTTCAATGCTTGCGCAGCGTTCTGCTTGCAAATTATCAACAATCGCTTGATCGGGTTGTGATGGTGAAAAAAAGATAATCTTCATGCCAAAACCATGGTGAGCTTTTCTGGCCATCGCTTGAGCAATACGGCCAAAGCCAATCAGACCTAACGTTTTACCCGTAACTTTTTGACCAACTAACTGTGTAGGTTTCCAGCCTAGCCATTTTTGTTGCAGAATCAATCGCTCGCCTTCAGACGCTCGACGGGCAGACATCAATAACAAAAGCATTGCGATATCGGCGGTGCAGTCTGTTAAAACATGGGGGGTATTTGTAACCACTATGCCTTGAGACTGGGCGGCTTTAATATCGATATTGTTATAACCAACACCAAAGTTACCAATGATTTTAACGCGTTTATTTTCCACATTTAAAACGTCAGCGGTGAGAGCGTCCGTCACTGTGGGTAATAAAGCATCGGCAGTTTGTAGGGCTAGTTTTAGTTCGTCTGCAGTTAAGGGTATATCGGATTCATTGAGCTGGACATCGTATAGTGCTTTTAACTCAGCTTCAACTTCAGCAGGCCATTTACGAGTGACGATGACTTTTGGTTTGCTCATTTCATATCCTTAATGCGATCAAAGAAAGATTGTTTTACGGAAAGTCTATAAGTAATAAAACTGCGTAACCTAATGAGCTACGCAGTTTTTTAAGCTAATTACTTAGCTGTTGAGCGGTAATACTCAATAGCAGCAGCAACACCACTACCTGGTTTAATGTCAAAACCGTTATCTAATAAAGCCATTTCAACGCCGGCAATAGCACCTAGCATTGAAACATCATTCATATCGCCCACATGGCCGATACGGAAAGCTTTACCTAAAAGTTCAGATAAACCGCCACCCAAAGAGATGTTGTATTTGTTGAAAGCAGTGCTGATAACATCACGCGCATCTTTGTCTTCAGGTACCATTACTGCAGTTACTGTGTCAGATTCAAAACCTGGTTGAGCACAAATCTTTAAGCCCCATGCTTCAACTGCTTTACGCGTGCCTTCTGCTAAGCGGAAGTGACGTGCGTAAACATTTTCTAAGCCTTCTTCAAGCAACATATCAATGGCTTTGCGTAAACCGTATAAAATCGGTAACGCAGGTGTGTATGGTGTGTAACCATCTTTGTTAGTGTTGATTTGATCTTTTAAGTCTAAAAAGCAACGTGGGAAACTTGCTGTTTCTGTGGCTTTTAAGGCTTTTTGACTAAAAGCCATAAAAGCACCGCCCGCAGGCATCATGAAGCCTTTTTGAGAGCCACTGATGGCGCCGTCAACACCCCATTCATCCATTTTAAACTCAAGGCTGGCAATAGAGCTTACACCATCAACAAATAATAGAGCTGGGTGATGGCTTGCGTCCATTGCTTTACGAACACCAGCGATATCACTTCTTACACCGGTTGCTGTTTCATTGTGAGTCGCTAAAACCGCTTTGATTTCGTGGTTAGTGTCTTCTTTTAAGCGTGCTTCCAATTTGTCTAGGGGAATACCTTTGCCCCAAGTTTCTTGATGAATTTCAACATCAAGACCTAAGCGTTTACCCATTTCAGCCCATAAGTGACTAAATTGGCCAAAACGATAGATTAAAACTTTATCACCTGGATTTAAGGTGTTGGTAAGCGCAATTTCCCAGCCGGCAGTACCTGTAGCAGGAAAAATAAAAGCTTGACCCTCTTCGGTTCTAAAGATTTTTTTTAAATCTTGTAAAAGAGGGGTTAATAGTTTGGGAAATACAGGTGAGCGATGATCTTCCATCGTAACGTGCATCGCATTTAAAATTTCGTTAGGCACGTTAGTAGGGCCTGGAATATAAAGGTGGTTACGACCTGCCATAGGTTAGCCTCTTAAATTAGTAGTAGGGTGATAGAATCTGGCTTCGGGAATTATGCTAAATACCCAAAAAACTGGCAATAATGACATAGGCATTAGCAATCAGCAAGATTTGATTAAAAAATTATGCCAAAAGTATGCGTTAAAAATTGACTTTAATTGCGTGAAAAGTAGAATGGGCGATTTATTTGTTTGTCGCAATAATACATACACTACTGCAATTAGGAATTTATCAATGAGTCACACTTTATATACAGCGTCAGTTCAACGTGTTCAGCGTTGTGAGTTAGCCGTTCCGGGTTCAAGTCCCGAGATGTTTGAAAAGGCGATGAAGAGTGGTGCTGATTTTATTTTTCTTGATCTTGAAGACGCTGTAGCTCCGGATGACAAATTACGTGCTAGAAAAAATATCATTGAAGCGATCAATGATTTAGATTGGAAAGGTCACGGTGTTACTGTATCGGTTCGTATTAATGGCCTGGATACGCAATACATGGTGCGCGATGTGGTTGACTTGGTAGAGCAGGCTGGCGAAAAAATCGACACTATCTTAGTTCCAAAGGTTGGCGTTTATTCTGATGTTTATATGGTTGAAGCCATGTTGAATCAGTTAGAAATGCAACAAGGCTTAAAAAATAAAATCGGTATCGAAGCCTTAATTGAAACCGCATTAGGTATGGCTAATGTTGAAGACATCGCGCGTAATGGTGCTTCGGGTCGTTTAGAAGCCTTACATTTTGGCGTAGCAGATTATGCGGCAAGTAACCGTGCTAGAACGACAAATATCGGTGGCTTAAATCCTGATTATCCGGGTGATCAATGGCATGCGGCCATTAGTCGTATGACAGTGGCATGTCGTGCATTTGGTTTGCGTCCTATTGACGGCCCCTTTGGTGACTTTAAAGATCCTGAGGGATTTAAATTAGCTGCCAAACGTGCGGCAGCATTAGGCTGTGAAGGTAAATGGGCTATTCATCCATCTCAAGTTGAATTGGCGAATGAGGTATTTACTCCGCCAGCAGCAGAAGTTGAAAAAGCTAAAAGAATTTTAGTCGCCTTGCAAGAGGCCGCTGCACAAGGTAAAGGCGCCGCCGCTTTAGATGGTCGCTTGATTGATGCGGCCTCAGAAAAAATGGCTAATAATGTGGTTAAGGCCGCAGAGGCAATTGCTGCAAAAACTAAATAGTAGGTACTAAGATTTAAAACATTAGTGTTTTAAGTTTTGGTTCCTTTCATCTAAATACATATTTAAATAAGAGAGATGCTGTGGATATTCATGAGTATCAAGCGAAAGATATTTTAAGTGGTTATGGTCTTAAAATCGCCGAGGGTGGTTTAGCTTATAGTTCTGAGGATGCTGTTCAACGTGCCAGGGAAATTGGCGGTCATGTTTGGGCGGTTAAAGCGCAAATCCATTCAGGTGCGCGTGGTAAAGCGGGTGGTATTAAAATTTGTAAAACCCATGATGAAGTGCAAGCAGCGGCGGATGCTTTACTGGGTAAAAGACTAGTCACTCATCAAACAGGCCCCGCGGGTAAAGTATGTTCGCGTTTGTATGTTGAAGCGGGTACCGATATTGTTAAAGAACTGTATTTCTGCTTTTTAGTTGATCGTAGTTCAGAGCGTATTGTGATGGTAGGTTCTGCTCAAGGTGGTATGGATATCGAAGAACTAGCTGTAACCAATCCTGAAGCGATTACTAAAATTTATATAGAACCTGCTGTGGGTTTACAAGATTATCAAGCACGTGAGATGGCGTTTGCATTAGGTTTAGACCCTGAAATGATGAGCCACGCTGTAAAAACTATTAAAGGGTGTTACAAAGCGTTACGTGCATTAGATGTCAGCATGTTAGAGATTAACCCCTTAGTGGTTACAGCAAGCAATGAGCTTGTAGCGTTAGATGCTAAGATGGGCTTTGATGATAACGCACTATTCAGACAGCTTAAGATTGCTGAATTACGTGATAAAACGCAAGAAGATCCTCGTGAAATGGCAGCGGCTGATCGTGGCTTAAGCTATGTGGGCTTAGACGGTGATATTGGTTGTATGATCAATGGCGCTGGATTAGCGATGGCAACCATGGACATGATTAAACTGGCTGGTGGTGAGCCTGCTAACTTTCTTGACGTTGGGGGTGGAGCTTCTGCAGAACGTACAGAAAAAGCCTTCCGTTTAGTTTTAGCGGATAAAGGTGTTAAAGCGATGTTGGTTAATATCTTTGCGGGTATCAATCGTTGTGATTGGATTGCTGAGGGTGTTGTGCAAGCGGTTAGAAAAATTGACATGAAAGTGCCATTGATTGTGCGTTTATCAGGTACTAACGTAGAAGAAGGTCAACGTATCATTAAAGAAAGTGGTTTACCGATTATTACTGCAGAAACTTTAGCCGAAGCAGCAGAAAAAGCAGTGCAAGCGCGTAACGAAGTAGTAGCAAAAGAAGCGGCTGGAGAAATTTAAATGGCAATTTTTATTAACGAAACAACCCGTATTATTGTGCAAGGCTTCACTGGTAAAATCGGTAGTTTTCATGCACAAGACATGATCAATTACGGATCAAAAGTAGTGGGTGGTGTCACACCAGGTAAAGGTGGTCAAACACACTTAGGTTTACCTGTATTTAACACCGTTAAAGAAGCTGTAAACCAAGCCGGCGCTGAAGCAAGTATTATTTTTGTACCCCCCGCTTTTGCTGCGGACTCAATTATGGAAGCCGCTGATGCAGGTATTAAATATTGCGTAGCGATTACCGATGGTATTCCTACTCAAGACATGATGACGGTAAAAAACTTTTTGCGTCGTTTTCCTGTTGAAGAACGCATGATATTAACCGGCCCTAACTGTGCGGGTACTATCAGTCCTGGTCGTTCAATGTTGGGTATTATGCCGGGTCATATTTACAAACAAGGTAATGTGGGTATCGTAGGTCGTTCTGGAACTTTAGGGTATGAAGCAGCTGACCAAATGAAACGTTTGGGCATTGGTATTTCTACTTCTGTCGGTATCGGTGGTGATCCTATCAATGGTAGTTCACACCGTGATATTTTAGAACACTTTGAGAATGATCCAGAAACCAAAGTAGTTTTAATGATTGGTGAGATCGGTGGTCCACAAGAAGTTGAGGCGGGCTTGTATGCGAAAGAGCATATGACAAAACCAGTAATTGCCTATATTGCCGGATTAACTGCACCCGAAGGTCGTCGTATGGGTCATGCCGGTGCGATCATTTCTTCTGCGGGTGAAGGCGCGGCAGAAAAAGTAGCTATCTTAAGAGAATTGGGTGTTCATATTAGCCCAACTCCATCAGCAATGGGTGAAACTGTTGCTGCGGTGTTAGCGACTTTGTAGTCGAATAATAACTTTATAATTCAAATAAATAGAGTGATTATTAAAGATCACTCTACGTGTTGTGTTCTTCTAAGATATATCCAAACTCGCAAAATGTATCCTAAGAATCAAACATTTTTATATTCATAACGTATTGTAAATTTGAGGGTATGTGGCTTAAAAATTACCAACTAAATTCAAATCAGTTTATCTTGTAAATATCGTCTCAATAAATCAAGGCTTAATAAGGTTGCTTGGTTTTGTTTGCGGCTTATGGGGCCAAGGATAAAATGAGTGGTTTGATAAAACGCTTTATCAATTAGCAAAAAACTCAGTACCTGAATAGATTTATTTTTGTCTCTTAAAGCCCCTGGATCGCCGGTATAGAGTTGAACCAGAATTGCGCTTGCTCTTGTATTTTCTTGAGTCTTAAGAGCTAGATTTTTGGCTATAGCCATTAATTCTTCAGCATTTAATTTCTGGGTAGACACCGCAACACTTTTCTCATAACTTGCTTGTATCAACCAATCATAGCCAACGCATTTTGCTGCTAATAAACCATGACTGGCAGTTTCAATGATTGCTAAGGTATGGTTTTTAGCGGTCATTAATTTATCAATTTCAAAAGCCAAATCACCTGTAGGTTCCTCTAAACCATCAATAGCAAATACATAATCACCTAAACATTCGCTAAATTCAGTGACTAAACTGTCTAAATCAGTCTTAGGGTAATCAAAGGGAAACAGTAATTTTGTTTGCACATCATCTGTGCCCGCTCTAAAGCCCAATTCAATAGTGTCAGGTATCTTTATGTCTTTTATAAGTTCTTGAATGGCAGATTCACCCAAGCCTAAGGTTTTTAGGCTGACTAAATGAGGAGGCTGTAAGGTGAAGCGAGTTAATAAATCTGGTTTAACGTGTTCTAAAAATAAGCCTTTCATTTCTGACGGCACCCCTGGTAAAAATACAAACCAACAGCGTTGGTGCTGTAAAGCAAAGCCTGGTGCTGTGCCCCACGTGTTATCAATGCGTTTTGCTGTCTGGGGTAATAGCGCTTGTTTTTTATTAACCTCAGGCATGGGCCGGTTTCTACGGTCAAAGAATTCTTTAATTTGCTCAAAAGCAATATCATCAAATTCTAAGGGTCTGTTAAAAGCGCTTGCCACTGCTTCGGCGGTTAAATCGTCAGAAGTTGGACCCAATCCCCCGGTGCAAATACAGCAATCGGCTCTTGCCGCAATGTCGTTGAGTAAGTTGATTAAATCAGTTAATTTGTCGCCGACTGCAGTATGGCGAGTGACTGTAAAACCACAATGAATGGCTTCTTGTGCTAACCAAGCGGCATTAGTATCAACCGTTTGGCCGGTGACAATTTCTTCGCCTTGCGAGAATATCTCTAGCGTTGGATTCATTTTATAAACTCATTGACTAGTAGGTGATGCCAAAAAGGTAGGCTAAATAAACTCATTGCGGTGGTCACGGTGACTGTCATGGCATAGAGTGCACTATCAAGTTTGTATCTATCACAAAATACCACACCAACTACCATGCTGGGCATCGCTAAATCTAATACCGCTGCCGCTTTATAGTGGCCTTCCATCGTTAAATAAGTGGCTAAGGTCATAGCAACAAAAGGTAATAAACACATTTTTATGATGATAACGGGGATCACATAAGGGATGTTTTTACGGGTAACGGCTTGCCAATTTAACGCAAGTCCTAAAGAAAATAACATGAGAGGGACCACAGCACCCGATAGTTTCTTTAAAGCCGCTGTAAACCATTCTGGCGCTGTGACCCCATTAAGATTTAAGATAATGGCTAAGGCGGCAGCCCAAAAAGGTGGGGCATTTAAAAAGGATAAAACAGATTTAGAGTTTTCATGGGTGTTTTCACCGTAATGTCTTGCCACCATAATGCCTATAGTAAACACGATAGGGGCCGCAGAAAATAAGTCCACTTGTATCGCCACTGAGCGAGCCCAATAGCCGAATGTTTGTTCCAAAACGGGTAAGCCCAGGTAAGTGACATTAGGAACCGTTGCTAAAATGATGGCGCCTAAGCGTTTGTTCTCTAATTTAAGCGTTTTGCCAAGTATCCACATGCATAACATCGATATTAAAATGCTACTGACTCCCATTAACATAAAATTAATGGAATGGATGCCTAAGTCTGAGTTCCATAAAACGTCCAAGACCATGGCAGGGAGAAATAAATAATAGACAACAGAAGTAAGAATTAAGCGAGTTTGTTCGGCACCTAAATTGGCGGGTTTGAATAATTTCCAGCCGATACCGCAAGCCATTAATACTGACATTTGCAACAGTGTTGAATTCATTTGTTTAATTTATTAGGTATTAATAACGTGCATTCTTAAATCGAGTTCCGGTAATATATATCATATATTTACCGGTCTGTTTGTTTGTGATTACCAATCATTGTAAATTTATTATTCTAGGAGTTAGATAATGCAACGCTTGAAATATCTTAGGTTCGTAAGCTTGATCATAATGGTATCGATGAGTAGCTTTTTAAAAGCTGAAACTCAATCTCAATCTGTTGAAGGTATTTCACCAGTAGTCGCTGAGCAATTATTTAATAAACAGCAAGCAATCATACTTGATGTGCGTGAAGATATTGAATGGAAAGAACAACATATACCGGGTGCTATTCATATCCCTTTAGGACAGTTGTCTGAGCGCTTAACTGAGCTAAAACAATACAAGGATAGTCCTGTTATTGCTCAGTGCCGATCAGGAAGGCGCTCTGCTCAAGCGAGTGATGTGTTAAAATCAGCCGGATTTTCTAAAGTATACAACTTGGAAGGCGGCCTTAATGCTTGGGATAAAGCAGGCTTAAAAACACAGTAAGCTTTAGGCTACTTAATTTCTATAATTCTAAATTTTAAACCACCCTATGACATTGATATCAACTAAAGCAATTCCTGTCCGCGAACGTTTAATTATGGCGTTGGATGTTCCGAGTATTCCAGAAGCACAAGCGTTAGTGGAAGAGTTAGGTGATTCGGTGATTTTTTATAAAGTCGGCATGGAGTTATTCATGTCAGGCGATTATTTCGGCTTTATTGAATGGTTAAAGCAACAGAATAAAAAAGTATTTGTTGATCTTAAGTTCTTTGATGTGCCTGAAACTGTGGGTAGAGCCATTAAAGCTTTAAGTAGCAAAGGTGTTGATTTAGCAACGATACATGGCAATGATGCCATTATGGAAGCTGCCGCTAAATCTAAAGGTGACCTTAAAGTATTGGCTGTGACTGCTTTAACCAGTTTAGATCGGGGTGATTTAGATGATTTAGGCTTTAAATGTGATGTCCGTGATTTAGTGTTATCGCGTGCTAAACGCGCCTTACAAATTGGTTGTGACGGTATTGTTTCATCGGGTTTAGAAGTCTCGATGATCAGAGAAGAACTAGGTCAAAAATTATTGGTGATTACACCGGGCATTCGTCCAGTGGATAATCGCGAAGATGACGATCAAAAACGCGTGGTTAGTGTTGAAATGGCTTTTCAAAACGGTGCTGATTATATAGTAGTCGGTAGGCCGATTCGTGATGCTGATGATCGTAAAGCCATGGCTGAAAAGATTCAGTCTCAGATTTTGTCTCAGTTTTAATAGCAATCTATAAAGATTTACATTGGATAATTATTAAATCTTATTTATTAAACTTCATTACTTAAATACACTATGTTATTTGATCCTGCTTTTACTTCATCCTATTGGGTCGCTTTTTTAATGGGCTTATTTAGTAGTCTGCATTGTATAGGTATGTGTGGATCTATCATAGGTACCTTAACACTCAGTTTAAGTCCTGAAATTAGAAACAATAAAAAGTTGTTGTTACCTTTTGTGTTTAATTACAACCTTGGTCGAATTACTAGTTATGCTCTAGGTGGTGCTTTAGTCGGTACTATTGAAACCCTTTTGACTATGCCTTTGGGAGAAATTCATGGACATCGCTTATTGCAGTTAATTTCGGCTGTCATCATGGCAGGGGCCGGTGTGTATATTGCGGGGTGGTTTCCTAGATTCGCTTATATAGAAAAAGCCGGTATTACAATATGGAAAACCATAGAGCCTTATGGTCGTAAGCTCATTCCGGTTAAAAATCATACGCATGCTTATTTGTTTGGTATGGTTTGGGGATGGTTACCTTGTGGTTTGGTTTATTCTGCCTTAGCACTTGCTGCAACTTCTGGTGATGTCACTAAGAGTGCTTTCACGATGTTGGCATTCGGTTTAGGAACATTACCCGCAGTGATGGGTATTGGTGTGATGACACAAGTTTTGACTAAGTTATCTCGGATGCAACGTTTTAAGCAGTTGATAGGTATTTTTATGGTTTTGCTAGCGTTCTTAGCGGCATTTCCATCGCTCAATCCAATGGTAATCACCGATCATACTATGCATCATTAAAAAATTATGGGGCATTTTAAAACTATTATTGGGCATTCGCCGTCTTTAGAGTCTATTATCCGTAGCGCAAAAATGGTGGCTGCGACTGATGTAACTGTGCTCATAAAAGGTGAAACAGGCACTGGTAAAGAATTATTTGCTAATGCTATTCAAAAAGAAAGTACACGTGCCGATAAACCATTTATTAGTTTAAATTGTGCAGCCTTATCAGAAAGCTTAATTGAGTCTGAATTGTTTGGGCATAAAAAAGGTGCTTTCACTGGCGCAGCGACTAATAAAGTCGGCTTATTTGAGTCGGCAGATGGAGGCACGGTATTTCTTGATGAAATTAACTCTTTACCGCTCTCAATTCAGGCCAAGTTATTACGCTTTTTGGAGTCAGGTGAGTGTTTAGCGGTCGGTGATACTAAACCTTATCATGTTAATGTCCGAATTATAGCGGCAACCAATGCCGATTTAAATCAGCAAGTAAAAGCCGGCGAGTTTAGACGTGATTTATATTATCGTTTAGATGTTGTGCCTTTGGAGTTACCGCCGTTAGCAAAGCGGCTAGAAGATATTGAGCATCTCATTAAGCATTTTATGGCAATCGTCGCTAAAACTCATGGTATTGAGCCGCCAAACATCAGTAAACCAGCGTTAAGCGTTTTAAAGTCACATACATGGCCTGGAAATATTAGAGAATTACGCAATTTGTGCGAACGCCTCAGTATTTTATTAGCAGGTAGAACCATAGAGCCTGATAACTTACCTGCTGAGCTATTGGGTAATGCGGGTATTGCAATACCCCCTAACTTTACCTTACCGCATGAGGGTCTAAATTTAGAGCGCCTAGAAGTTGATCTTATTCAACAAGCTTTGGATCGTACCCAAGGTAACCGAAGTAAATCTGCTAAACTATTGGGGCTAACGCGAGATACCTTGTTATATCGTATGCAAAAGCACGGTTTTAAGGGTTCGGAGAAGTAGTCTTATTATTTTAATGAGGCGAATCTTGCTTGTCTCATGACAGATTTTAAGTCACTTACGGCTTGAGCTAAGCCTACAAATAATGCTTGAGCAATAATTGAGTGCCCAATATTGAGTTCGACTATTTCGTGAATGGCACAAATATCTTCAACATTATGAAAGTTCAAGCCATGGCCTGCATTCACTTGTAAGCCTGCTCTGTGTGCATATTTGGCGGCCTCTACAATGCGCACAAGTTCAACGTTTTTTTCTTCTGGTGTGCTTGCATCTGCATAACAACCTGTATGAAGTTCAATAACAGGGGCGCCCGCTGTCACTGCTGCATCAATTTGTAATTTATCCGGGTCAATAAATAAAGACACCTCTATGCCAGCACTTGTTAAAGCCGAACAGGCGTCTTTCATGCGGCTGATATTGCCTGCAATTTCTAATCCACCTTCCGTCGTTAATTCTTCACGTTTTTCTGGGACTAAACAACAGGCATAGGGAAGCACCTTAAGTGCGATGCCAATCATTTCATCGGTTACCGCCATTTCCATATTTAAACGAGTTTGAAGCGTTTCTTTTAATAAGAACAAATCTCTATCTTGAATATGTCTACGGTCTTCACGTAAATGTGCGGTGATACCATCAGCACCGGCTTGTTCTGCTATAAGAGCTGCTTGTACTGGGTCAGGATAACGTGTGCCACGTGCCTGTCTAATGGTACAAATATGGTCAATGTTAACGCCTAATAATATATTTGATGGTTTCATTTTTCTAAATGTTGCATGATTTGATTAATAACGGCTCTACTTTTTAAGGGTTTGCCATTCATGTAGGTGGCAATCATTTTGCGCATCAGCAATTTGGCTTCTAATAAAGATTGATTAGTGAGCTTTTGTCGGTTATTCAGGGCGATTAAGGTTGCACCAGAAATTAGACCATCTGAAGCCGCTATCGCACCTTGTTCTAAATCGAATTGGTAGATCAATTCTGAGTTGATTTGCGTGTTGTTTGTATCATAATCCAATATTAAGCCATAACCACAGGCAGTCATTAGATCCAACTCAAAAAAGCGCAGTGTTTCTTCTATATTGGCGTTTGTTATAAGTTTCGCTATACAGGCTTCGTAGTAATCAAAAACTTCAGGGTGAGGGTCATATTGATGTAAAAAGCAGGTGATCAGTTCATTAACATAAAATCCGCAATATAGACCGATGCCTTGGAAGCTTTCATGTACGCCTGACATTTCTACATGACTGAGAATTTTTAAGTCTGATTTTCCAAAATAAGATACTTTCAGGGGGTTAAAGGCTTGTAAAAGGCCGGCTGTTTTGGATTTAGCCTTTCTAACGCCTTTGGCTAACAAAGAGATTCTGCCAAAATCTCTAGTCAGTAGATCAATAATTAAACTGGTTTCTCGATATTTACGCTGTGCAAGAATATAAGCAGGTTGTAAATAAACGTTGTTATCAGTCATTAAATCCTAGGCTTTGCATCGCTCTTTCGTTGTCAGACCAATTCTTTTTAACTTTAACCCACAGTTGTAAATAGACTTTCTGATCAATCAGTTTTTCAATATCAATACGTGCATCAGTGCCGACGCTTTTTAGCATTTCGCCATCTTTACCAATTACGATCGTTTTTTGACCCAGTCTTTCTACCCAAATAATGGCGTAGATTTTGGTTATATTTTCATGCTCTTCATAGCGTTCCATTTCTACCGTCAAGGCATAGGGCACTTCATCACCCAAACGACGCGTTAATTTTTCCCTAATGATTTCAGCGGCTAAAAAGCGTTCGGGTCGGTCAGTAATTTGATCTTCAGGATAAATTAAATCGTTTTCCGGTAATAATTCCATGATTAAGTTTTCTAACTCAGTTAAGTTCGTGCGTTTTAATGCAGAAATGGGTACTAAATGTTTAAAAGGAAAACGATGCTGTGCCTCAGCAAAGAAGGCTAAGATTTCATCTTTCTCTTTAACTTTATCGACCTTATTAACCGCCAAAATTACCGGCAAACCGGCTTGTTCAAGTTTCTTAAAAATAACTTCATCGTACTCATGCCAAGACAAACCATCAATCAACCAGACAATCACATCAACGCCTAATAAGGTTGTTTCAGCTGTGCGGTTTAAATAACGGTTTAGTGCTTTAGATTCGTTATTATGCATGCCTGGGGTGTCCATGTAGATGGCTTGCCCAGCTTCGGTGGTATTAATACCTAAAATACGATGTCTTGTGGTTTGGGGTTTACGGGAGGTAATACTGATTTTTTGCTTTAGCAAATGATTCATCAGCGTTGATTTGCCGACATTTGGACGCCCAATTAGCGCTACGAAACCACAATTCATTACTTAACCTTATTAAGTTGTTCTAGCATAAGTTCTGCCGCTGCTTGCTCGGCTTTTTTTCTGGATATACCTGCACCAATACAAGTGATATCTAATAATGGAATCTGGCATCTCACTTTAAAGGTTTGTTCGTGTGCAAGGCCTGACATGGTGACTAAAGTATATTCAGGGAGTTCTTGTTTCTTAGACTGCATAATTTCTTGCAGTTGGGTTTTGGGGTCTTTTTGCCAATTATTTAAAGATAAGCTGTCGAGTTTGTCTCTAAATAAATTTTCGATCCAGATTTGACAGGCTTCAATACCTTGGTCTTTAAACAAGGCGCCCATAATGGCTTCTAAGGCATCAGATAAAATAGAATCTCGACGAAAGCCGCCACTTTTAAGTTCACCAGACCCTAGAAATAAATAATCCCCTAAATTGTGTAGTCTGGCTAAATCCGCTAATGAGCTTTGATTAACAAGACTAGCTCTCAATCGGCTAAGTACACCTTCACTAGCGTCAGGGAATAGATCATATAGTTTTTGCGCGATGACAAAGCCTAATATGGAATCGCCTAAAAATTCTAGGCGTTCATTATTTTTTGAGTTAGCACTGCGATGCGTGAGTGCTGCAGTAAATAGATCAGGATTATTAAAACTTAACCCTAGTTTTCTACATAAAACATCGGCTTTTTTAATCACCATGCACCTGCCGGTGTTGTTACTAAAGTAATTGTGTTTAATTTTATTTGATAAATGATGAGGTACTCAAAAAGCACTATTGGCTTATTCCTATTTTAAAATGGTTCCAATACGGCTGAAGCCGATGCCTTTGTTCTCTAAGTCCCAATTCATCCAAATAAAGAAAGCTTTACCGACTAAATTGGCTTCAGGTACAAATCCCCAGTATCGGCTGTCGTTACTATTGTCACGATTATCACCCATAGCAAAGTAAGAGCCTGCAGGGACTTCGTAAACAAATTCAACCGTTGGCGAATCATTTCTAATTAAAATGCTATGTTCAATGCCGGTTAAGTTTTCAATAAACTCTTCGGCTCCTGTCATATCTTCACCTTGGCCTACGCCATGGTAAGTGCCTAAAGAGATTTCCTTAATATCTTGGCCATTAACCGTCAGTCTTTTATTGTGATATTCAATTTTGTCACCGGGTAAGCCGATAATACGTTTAATGTAATCAACCTTTGGATCTTTAGGATAACGGAACACAAAAATATCACCACGCTCAGGTTTGTTAATCTCCAGAATCTTTTTGTTGATCACGGGTAAGCGGATGCCGTAAGTGAATTTATTAACTAAAATAAAGTCGCCTACTAATAAAGTCGGCATCATAGAACCCGAGGGGATTCTGAATGGCTCGGCGATAAAGGATCTAAGCAATAATACGATCAGTACGATAGGAAAAAAAGATCGCGCATATTCAACAAAGAACGGTTCATTTTCTTCACTAAAGGTTTCGCCCTTAGATTTAAGCAGTAATAAATAACCGCCCCAGATAACGCCAGTAATAATGGTTGCTACAAACAAATAAAAAGAAAAATCGTAATCCATAGTGTTGTTGTGTGTGTTTTAGGGCAAGCCAAAGCGCTTGCCTTGAGTTTAAAGGTATAGGGTTCTGCTTACTCTTTATTTAATTGTAATACTGCTAAGAAGGCTTCTTGAGGGATCTCAATATTGCCCACTTGCTTCATACGTTTTTTACCGGCTTTTTGTTTTTCTAGTAGTTTCTTCTTACGGCTAATATCACCACCATAACATTTAGCGATTACGTTTTTACGCATGGCTTTAACGGTAGAGCGCGCAATAATTTTAGAGCCAATGGCTGCTTGAATCGCTACTTCGTACATTTGTCTAGGAATCAAGTCTTTCATCTTTTCAACTAAATCACGGCCGCGATTATTACTTAAATCACGATGTACGATAATCGATAAAGCATCAACCTTGTCAGCGTTGATTAACACATCCAGTTTAACAAGATCAGCTTCTTGGAAACGTAAAAACTCATAATCAAAAGAAGCAAAGCCGCGACTTACTGATTTTAAACGGTCAAAAAAGTCCAATACCACTTCACTTAATGGCATTTCATAATTCAGAGATACTTGGCTACCCACATATTGCATATCTTTTTGTATGCCGCGCTTCTCAATACATAAAGTGATAACGCCGCCTAAATAAGCTTGGGGTACTAAAATATTCGCACGAATAATGGGTTCTCTAATTTCTTTAACGACGCCGCCATCGGGTAAATCGGCGGGGTTATCAACCATTAAAATATCACCAGTTTGGGTGATCACTTCATAGATTACAGTTGGTGCTGTCGTAATCAGGTCAACATTGTATTCGCGCTCTAAGCGCTCTTGCACAATCTCCATGTGCAACATACCTAAAAACCCACAACGGAAACCAAAACCTAAGGCTTGTGACGATTCAGGTTCAAACTGTAAAGCCGCATCATTGAGGTTTAACTTGTTAAGCGCTTCGCGTAAACCTTCATAATCATCAGAGCTGACAGGATATAAGCCAGCAAAAACGCGGGGTTGTACACGTTGAAACCCAGTGAGTTGTTCAGGCGCTGGTTTGTCAGTCCATGTGATGGTATCACCCACCGGCGCACCAAAAATGTCTTTAATACCCGCCACAACATAGCCTACTTCGCCGGTATTCAAAAGCTCTTTTTCTAAACGTTTAGGGGTAAATACACCGACTTTTTCTGCGATAAAAGATTTGCCGGTAGACATGATAGTAATCTTTTGTTTTCTACGAATACTGCCATGCATAATTCTAACTAAAGATACCACGCCCAAATAACTATCAAACCAAGAGTCGATAATCAAAGCTTGTAATGGACCTTCTGGATCACCCACTGGGTGAGGCACTTTAATGACTAATTGTTCTAATACATCCAATACGCCTAGGCCGGTTTTTGCGCTAATCATTAAAGCTTCGTCAGCAGGAATGCCAATGACTTCTTCAATTTCATTTTTAACGCGCTCAGGCTCAGCAGAGGGTAAATCAATTTTATTAAGGACAGGTACTACTTCTAAACCTTGCTCAATCGCGGTATAGCAATTAGCCACGCTTTGCGCTTCAACGCCTTGAGCCGCATCAACCACTAATAAGGCACCTTCACAAGCGGCTAAAGAGCGTGATACTTCATAAGAGAAATCAACGTGGCCAGGGGTGTCAATAAAGTTAAGTTGATAGGTTTCTCCATCTTGGGCTTTAAAGTCTAAAGTCACACTTTGAGCTTTAATAGTAATGCCACGCTCTCTTTCAATATCCATAGAATCTAAGACTTGCGCAGACATCTCCCGGTCACTTAAACCACCACACATCTGGATAAAACGGTCGGCAAGGGTCGATTTTCCATGATCAATATGCGCGATAATGGAGAAATTTCTGATATGTTTTAAATCCACGGTATTTAACTGATGATGAGGTTGTTAGGCGTTATTGCTTTGTTAATGGCGATTAAACAGGCTTATATGATTCAATCGACTTTAAAATGCGACAATTATAACAGAATAAGTTCCGATTCCTTATAAATTGCATTGCGTATAACTGGCTAAGCATGGCTTATTTAAGTGTTAGTAACAGTCTACGAGTCAGCCAAATTGACCGGTCAAGAAAAATAGTAACATTCAACAGGGGTTGGTAATTAGATTGATCCACCTCGTTGGCTTCTTTCATCAGCATTTCGCGTAATCGGTCCATGATTTCTGTGCGATCATCCGTCATCACTTCCAGTAATGGAATGCTTTCTTTATCGGCTTCAGTTACACAGTCAACTAAAGTTAATAAGATAAAATGTAGACCTTCAATCACACTATTACTTATTTGAGTAATACCCGTTGTTTTGGGTAAGGTATTTAAAGTCATGCCTATTTGATGTGTAGTCATCAATAACTGCTCAATCAGTTCTACTTGTGCCTGTAATTTAAGATTACGCTCAACCACTTCAAGGTCAGGTTGGTAATCGAGCATTTCGGTTAGAAAACTTCGTAGTTCCTGCAAAACAATCAGGCTACTATTTAATAAGATGTCTCGGTGTTTATCATCAAGTAAAGTGCCGTCAAAAGGTAATAAATTGGGGGTTCTGCTAATAATGTCGATCGCTTCGCAGTCGGCAAGCGCAATAGCGGTTTGCGGATCTTCTAAAGCCTGATCATAAAGATATTGCGGTCTTGATAGTTCTTCGTGTTTTGTAGGTGGAGATAATCGGTTACATAAGCCGAGTATCGGCTTGCTAAAAGGTAATGTGCCAATAACCCCGGCTAATTGTAAGGCTAAATAAGCCAAGGCGATTTGGCCGGTTAGTTTAGGATCAATACTAGCAATGCTGGCTTTGACTAATGGCCAACCCAAGCCGTTTTCAAAGCAAAATAAACTAATTAATACGAATGAGCCTAGCATTTTAAAAATGCATTGAAAGTAGGCTAGTTGTCGACTTGTACCGCTTAAATTAGCGGCCATTAAGGCCGTGCTAATGCCTGAGCCAATATTAGCGCCAAACACCAGTAATAAAGTTTGGTCTATGCCAAATAATCCAGATTGAGACATGCCAATAGCAATAACAGCAACGGTAGACGTGCTTTGAGTAAATATAGCTAGCACCATACCCATAACGACAGACAGTAAAGGGTAATTTACAGCAAAAGTAATCAGACTCTTAAAAGTCTCAATATCTTGCAAAGGTTTAGCGCCCATTTTTATTAAATCAGTCCCCATTAACAATAGGCCCAGCCCCATAAGTCCGGTAATAAAATATTGGTAACGGGATTTATCGTTACTTAAGTGCATGGAGATGCCAGTGGCGGCTAACAGAAAAAGTGCGACTAGTTTTAAGTTCATAGAAGCTAAAAAAACCAGCGCAGAGGTGCCCACATTTGCCCAAGCTAAAATGGGTATGCCGCCTTTCGTGTTAAGGGCTTTAGTGCCAATTAAGCTAATGATAATAAAAGTGACCGCATTAGAGCTTTGCAGTAATAAGCCGGCTAGTGTGCCTGTGGCTGCTGCAGATAAAGGATGATTTCCCGCTCTGGCCATTAAGCGTCTAAAGGAAGCCCCCGTAAGTTGTCTTAAGCTTTTGCTGACGCCTGCTATGCCAATAAAAAACAGGCCTAAGCCACAGAGAATATTAAGGGTGATTTCCATGAAAACAGATTGAATTAAGGGCTATTTAAGAATATTTTCGGTGACTAATCCAGAAAGATATTATGATAATAATGATGCTTATCGTAACAAAACCGGTAATTAGTAAGGTCTGTTGGGCATAATCGCTCGCTTGTAAATCGTTATCTGCCAGGGTTTTTAGTTGTAATGTATGGGTCGTGTCTTTAGTGAGTTGTGGAAATAAATTATCTAGGTTACGATCCATGCCGCGTACTGATTTATCAGCAGTTTCAATGCCATTTAAGCTATCCAGCTTAGCACTAGATAATATGTTTAGATAGGTTTCGACAAGATCTTTGTGTTGCTTGATAACTTCATCAAGTTGATTGAGAGAATTTGTTTCAAGTGTTGATTTTGCCGTATTTAATTCGAGTTGAACTTTGTCTGTTTGCTTATTAAAAGCAGCATAAAACTTTTGAAAGTCTTCTGGATTATTGCCGCGCAATAATAAGTTTTTCCATTCTTGAATTTGCATCTTAAATTGTGTGTGTGCTTCTTCAATGGCTAAAGTCGCAGTTAATAATTTTTGATGGGACTGATTAATTAAATCTAATTTTTGGCGCATTTGGTAAATTGAAAATAAACTACTCATACCGGTTAGTAACACAAAAAAAATGGCAATAGCCATCAGTCTAATGTGAGTATTGAGTCGTGTTTTCATGGCGTGTCCGTCTGTAGTTAAGCAGATTTAGTTTTTAAGAATTATAAACGTGGAATATTACAATAGTTCATTCAAATGTCATTTTAAAATAAATTTATGAAAGATAATCGCATTAACAAACCGGCCTTAATACAACACTTAAAAGCTCAATTTTGCTTAGATTGGCAGGGTATCCATGGCATCAAACATTGGGCTAGAGTGCGTTATAACGGCCTATTGATGGCCAGAGAAAATAACGCCTCTCTGCATGTGGTCGAATTATTTGCTTTTTTTCATGATGCGCGCCGCTTTAATGATCATAGAGATCCTGAGCATGGCATTCGGGGTGCAGATTTGGCGTGGCAATTAAGAGGGCAATTGTTTGAAGCGACTGATAAAGAAATGGCTTTATTAACTGAAGCCTGTCATGAACATAGCAATGGTTTAATAGAGGCCGATATTACGATTCAGACTTGTTATGATGCCGATCGTTTGGATTTGGCGCGGGTGGGTATTATGCCAAATCCACAGTATTTATGTACCTCGCAAGCTAAAAGCCCTGCTATTTTAGTGCCGGCTATTAAACGCTCAACAAGATGATTGCTGCGCGTGTAAAATAATACAGTCTTGCTGTTTTAAGGATTAATGCAATACAAATTTTAAACCAATTAACAATAGAATCAGTGCCAAGAAGGGTCTTAAATATTTCTCAGGAATTTTTGCGCTTAAATGACTACCTATCCAGATGCCGGGTAAAGAGCCCACCAATAAACTGCCCAGTAATACCCCGTCTACATTTCCTAAACTAAGGTGTCCTAGTCCTGCAACAGCGGTTAAAGGGATAGCATGCGCTAAATCAGTGCCTACAATTTTTAAAGTGGGTAATTTGGGATAAAGAAATAATAAGGCTACTGTGCCTAGCGCACCTGCTCCAACCGATGAAAGCGTTACTAAAACCCCTAAAATGGCGCCAATTAAAATCGTGGCAGGGATTTGTAAGTGTTTAAAGCGGCCAGTATTTTCGGGTGCGCTATCTGTTTTATCAACAATAGGTGTGTTTTTAGCTTTATTGATTAAAGCGCTACGCACTAATAATGCAAAAGCAGTCAGAATTAAGGCAACACCCAAGCTATAAGTGATTAAGCCGGTTATTTCCTTGCCAACGGACATAAAGTATTTAAGAACAAATAAGGTGGCTATGGCAAACGGTAAACTACCTGCGGCCATCCAGCCGACAATTTTCCAGTCAACTGATCCGTGTTTACCATGATGAACCCAAACGCCACCTGTTTTGGTGATAGATGCAAATAAAAGATCTGTTCCTACAGCTACGGCGGGATTAAAGCCAAATAAAAATACCAGTAAGGGTGTCATTAAAGAGCCGCCGCCGACCCCTGTAATACCCACTAATAACCCAACTGCGAAACCTGATAGCGTATAACCTAAATTCATTAACAATAACCCTATTTATAATTTGTTAAAAACCAATCAGTATAAAGAATCAGTTCTGTTAGGTCATTAAACTTGAGAAATTTACTTTAAATTTTTAGTTCCTAATGGGTTTTGTAATTGTGAGTTTTAATAAATCTAAATTTTTGTATTTGAAATTACCCGTTTTTAAAATAGTCTTTGGTAAAGCGATGCACATCTCGACTATTCTCGATATTTGTTAAACTCCACCAAGCATATTGATTATGCTGATCTTTGGGTGGAGAAATTTCATTTTTAATTGAAATGTTAATGAGGTAAGCAATAACAACATAATGCGTAGAGCGGTCTGACTGAAGCTCTCCGAATTGGCTATCATCATAAAAGTGTTCATAAACACCTAAGAAATGAGCGTCTGATTTATTAAAAGCGAAACCCAATTCATCGTGCGATATTCTGATAAATGCATCATCTAATGTTTCGTTCTTAAAGACACGACCGCCAGGTACAAACCAAAAACCTTGAGCAGGTTTATTGATACGTTTCCCTAGCAGAACTTCATTCACTGCGGATTTTAAAATCAGATCAATTGAAATTAATGGCGTTGATGCGACAACCTGACTAAATACACTTTGCTCTAATAAACGTAACATTATTTATATTGCTTAAATAGTTAGCGTAAATATAGGCTCGGATTGTTAGCAATCTCGCGGGCGGCTAGAAATTGCGCATAATAATTTCTAGAGGCAAAGCCAAACGCAGGGCCATCATAATTATCTACAATATCCACAAAATTTCGGCCCACTTGGTTTTGGGCGCGCTTCATACCACCAATGCCATGGTTATAAGAGGTAATCGCGGCAGGCCAATCACCTAGTTTTTTATACGCGTGGCTTAAATACTTAGCTGCACCGGTTGCAGAGGCCATAGGGTCTAAGCGTTGATCAACTCTGTCACCTGCTGGCATAAAAGTTTTTGCCGCAGATTTGGTAAATTGCCACATACCCACAGCACCCGCTGATGATTTGGCACTGGGTTGAAATGAAGATTCGACATGCGGTAAATAGGCTAAATCTTCTGGTAAACCGTGGTCATGAAAGATTTTTTTAAATTGTTTTTCATAACGATGGCTAATCTCCACACCTCGTATAAATCGCTCACGTGTGCCACGTTGAGATCTAATCCTTTCGGGTGCGCCTTGTATCGCATGGCTAATGGGTTTGCCGGTGAGTCTAAATTTATCGATGATTTGTCTATCAAGCGTAGTTAAGGGGGCGTTAGTCCGGACCTTAGTTTCTAGTGATACTAAATAGCTACGCCAGAAATCACGGCGATTTTTAACTAATTCTTTTTGTTCGGTGGTTAAACTTTCTGCTACATCACCGGGTATGGTCATGACTTCGTAAATGACTTCTAAATAACGATCATCATGAATTGCCACTTGAGAGCGATACCATGAGGTATACGTTTTGCGCCAAAAATCCACAGCGGGTTCTAACTCACCGGGTTTCTGAAAAACACCGGAATAGGTGCTTTGTTTATACGTTCTGGGTGTTTGAGATGGTTGCGGTGCAACAGGTTGGTAGCTTAGGGTTTCTTTATCCGGCTTAATAGTCGATGTGCTGTTGTCGCAAGCATCTAAAAAGGTAATCATGACCATCATTAAAATGCGTAATAGCAATCGAGTCATTTTTTATGTCAGCTCCGCAAGGTGGTTAAATGTGAGGTAAATAAAACCAAGCGGATATTCTAGCACTAATAATTTTTCAATAAAGTAATATTCCATTTTATTTGTGATGAATTTATTTTATTAAGCATTCTATACTCAGCGTTTAATTGACCTGCTTATAACAAGTCAGGTTCTTAGGCTGTCAAAATATTTAAAACACTAGAGACAGTCGTGCTATATTCCCATTTAGTCTTGGTTTTTTACAGATAAAGTAAAACGATGTCTCATTCACAAACACCTGAGCCTAGCTCGGTCATTTTTATATCTCATGGTGCAGGTGCTTCTCCACTATTTAAAAACATGGGGCATGACAAGATGGTGAGTTGTCTTAGGCAAATGACAGAGCGCTTAATTAGACCCAAGGCTGTTGTGGTGATCAGTGCGCATTGGGAAGCATCCTCCGCCACTATTAGCAGTGTTTTACACCCAGAATTAATTTACGATTATGACGGTTTTTCTAAGCAAGCTTATCAAATTAAATATCCTGCCCCGGGCGATCCAGCCTTAGCGCAAAGACTCTATGAGCTATTGGGTGCGGCGGGTATAAAAGCTAAATTAGATGCGCAACGCGGTTTTGATCATGGTGCGTTTGTACCTTTAAAATTAATGTATCCGGCTGCAAATATTCCTTGTGTGCAACTCTCTTTAATGAAAAGTTTAGATCCTCAGGCGCATATCAATATGGGTAAAGCCTTAGCTAGCTTGCGAGATGAGAATATTTTAATCCTTGGCTCAGGTTTTTCGTTTCATAACATGAGAGCCTTTTTAACGTCAGCGACCCATAGTTCTCAAGCCCGTAATAGGGCATTTGAAAAGTGGTTAAGCGATACCTGTACTAGCAAATTAATAACAGAAAAAAAGCGAGAAGAACTTTTAGTGCAGTGGGAGAAGGTGCCCGCGGCAAGATATTGTCATCCTAGGGAAGAGCATTTATTACCGTTACATGTTTGTTATGGTGCCGCTGGAGCTGCAGCCAAGCAAGTCTTTGGTTTTGAAATATTAAATAAAATGGTGAGTAATTTCTTATGGTGATTTAGAATGAAATTTCCTTATGCTAATTTGAACTTAAGCAGTAAAAAACAAAAAATCTTTAGATTTGCTTGGTGTTTAAATTTTATTGTCAGTCTTGATCAGAAGGAATATAGAGTGTTTTTGATTGTATTAACTCGTTTATTTACGGCTATTTCAAGTGGTTTTAAGTTAAGTTTATGTTGTCTGCTGCTGATATGTGCAGACGCGTCATTTCACTATTCATCTTTATACGGCAGATTAGCTTTGATTAGTCAGGCTTATGCTGAGTCAAATCCCCCAACGGAATTCTTCAAATCAATAACCTCAAATGCATCAGATTCTGCACGTGAAACGGCTAAATCATCACCTAATGCTGAGCACGGCGTTATCACCATAGAAACTGCGGTAGCGCGGGCTTTAGCGGGTAATCCGGGTTTAGCAGAAATTAAAGCTCGAGCCGAAGCATTAGCGGCAGTGCCTTCTCAAGTTGGAGCATTACCCGATCCTACTATTAATTTGGGCATGTTAAATATGCCGACGCGGAATTTTAATCTGCAACAAGAAGATATGACTATGATGGAGATGGGTATTAGTCAAACTATTCCCTTTCCGGGTAAGCGCTCATTGCGTGAACAAATAGCCGAACATGAGGCAATGGCAACAGAAGAAGCCTTGCAAGATGCAAGATTGCGTTTAGCGGCCGAGGTTAAACAGAGTTGGTGGCGATTGTTTTATTATGCAAAAACGTTGGCTTTGCTCGACACATCAGCAGGTTTCTTTCAGCAACTTATCGATATAGCACAGAGTAATTACAAAGTCGCTAAAGGTTCGCAACAAGACGTCATGTTGACTCAGTTAGAGTTATCTAAACTAAAGGCTGAAAAACTAGATTTATTAACTTTAAGGGGCGCCGAATATGCCAAACTTAATACTTTAATTAACCGTATTATTGAATTTTCAGTACATCTTCCATCGGAGGCAGTTTTTAAATTTCCTGATTTATCAGCGACAGAACTACAAAATAAAGCTTTAAAATTTCGGCCCTTATTTGCTCAGCATGGAAAAATGCTTGAAGTGGCTAAAGCTAATGTTGAGTTGGCTAAAAAAGATTTTTATCCGGATTTTACGGTAGGTGGTGGTTACGCATTTAGACAAAATACCCCAACGGGTCAAACTCGTAGTGATTTTGCTAGCGTGCAATTGAGTATGAATGTGCCGCTGTATGCGGCTCAGAAACAAAGCAAAGCCGTGGATCAGCGTAATAGTGAATTGTTACAAGAGCAGTACGCTGCAGAAGATGAGCATCATAAAATCCTTTCAGAAATAGTCGCTAAAGTAGCTGAATATAAACAGCTTAAAGAGAAAACTTTGTTACTTGAGCAAGAAGTTATTCCCCAAGCCCAACAGACACTTAACGCCTTAATGGCGGGTTATCAAGTGAGTCAGAGTGGTTTTTCTGATTTATTACGCACTGAACTGAGTGTATTGCAATATCAAATGCAATATTGGCAAACCAAAACTAATACCCAAGCGGTATTAGCCGAATTATCAGCCGATGTCGGCGAGGATTTATACAATGATTAAGAACATTGGGCTGGTGTTAGTTTTGTTGATAGGTTTGGGTGCAGGTTTTTGGTTTGGTCAGCAGAATAATTTGCATGGTGGACTAGAGGGCCCTGCTGTTAAAGAGCGTAAGCTTTTATATTATCGCCATCCTATGAATCCGCAAGTAACTTCACCCGAACCCGCTAAAGATGAAATGGGTATGGATTATATTGCAATTTATGATGAGCCTTTACCTACTGAGGCAGTAGCGGTTAAATCTGGAAAAATTTTGTATTACCGACATCCTATGGGAGCGGCAGATACCTCTTTAGTGCCTAAGAAAGATGAAATGGGTATGGATTATTTACCGGTTTATGAAGGCGAGCAAAATATTCCTGGGCAGATTCAAATTACTTCTGAAAAGGTACAGAAGTTGGGCGTGACCATGGCGGTGATTTCTAAAAGAAATTTAAGTCGTGATATTCGAGCTTTGGGTAGTATTCAGATAGATGAAAGCCATATCAAAACAGTGTCCGCTAAATATGAGGGTTGGATTCAGCACTTGGTAGTCAGTTCAGTAGGGCAGGCTGTTAAAGCTGGGCAAGTATTGTTTAATGTTTACAGTCCTGAATTGATAACTGCTCAGCAAGAATATGTTATTGCAATTCAAAGTCAAAAAGCCCTGCAACAAGGCAGTCCCCAGGTGTTAAATACCGCCGATCAGTTAGCTAAGAATGCTTTACAGCGTTTACGCTATTGGGACTTGGGTGCTAACCAACTCAAAAACTTACAAGACTCACAAAAACCGTTAGATAGTGTGCCGTTTATTTCGCCTTATTCTGGCGTTGTTTTAGATAAAACTGCCCAAGAAGGGTTGCGTTTTATGCCCGGAGAATTGTTATTTAGAGTAGCGGATTTAAGCACTGTTTGGTTATTGGCAGATGTGTTTGAGCAAGATCTAGAAGCAGTTAGGGTGGGACAATCTGTGCAAGTGCATATCAATGCCTATCCAGATAAAAACTTTACTGGCAAGGTCAGTTTTATTTATCCCACTTTAGCCACCGAAACCCGCACGGTTAAAGTGCGGGTGGAGTTAGCCAATAAAGAGGGCTTATTAAAGCCTGGATTATATGGCACTTTAATTTTAACCTCTGCTAATAGTGAGAAATTGCAAACCGCGGTGCCTGATTCTGCAGTGATTGATACAGGTACGCGACATATAGTGCTTTTAAGTCGAGGTGAAGGCCGGTTTGAACCTCGAGTTGTTAAATTAGGTGGCTTAGCTAATGGATACTATGCAGTTTTAGCAGGATTAGAAGAGGGTGATGAAGTGGTTACGCATGCTAATTTCTTAATCGATGCAGAGAGTAATCTTAAAGCGGCTTTAGACGGAATGAATGCTCCGGAGTCTGCACCCGATAGCGAGGAATAAACATGTTAAATCAGGTGATTGCTTGGTCTCTGCGTAACGTGTTTTTGGTATTGCTAACCACCTTTGTTATTGTGTTAGGTGGTTTATATTCCTTGGCTAGAATGCCTTTGGATGCCTTGCCAGATTTGTCAGATGCGCAAGTGATTGTGTATACCGAGTATCCGGGTCAAGCCCCGCAAGTAGTTGAAGATCAGGTCACTTATCCACTGACTACCGCCATGTTAAGCGTACCTAAATCTAAAGTGGTGCGTGGTTTTTCTTTTTTTGGCTCCTCTTTTGTGTATGTCATTTTTGAAGATGGTACTGATATTTATTGGGCAAGGTCTCGGGTTTTAGAATATTTAACCACGTTAAATGGAAGTTTGCCGCCAAATATTACACCTAAATTAGGGCCTGATGCGACAGGCGTAGGTTGGGTTTATCAGTACGCTTTATTAGCTAAAAATTACTCGCTAGCAGAATTACGCACCTTACAAGATTGGTTTGTGCGTTATCAGTTAACAAAAGCTAAAGGCGTGGCTGAGGTAGCTAGTATTGGCGGTTTTGTTCAGCAATATCAAGTAACGGTCGATCCTCATAAGTTACAAGCCTATGGTATTTCTTTAAAAGAATTGGGCGATGCGATCCGAAATGGTAATCGTGATGTAGGTGGTCGCATTATTGAATTGGCAGAAACTGAATACATGGTTCGAGGTCGGGGTTACTTAAAAGGTAAGCCTGATTTAGAACGCTTGGTTTTAAAATCTGTACAAGGCGTGCCGGTCTTAGTGCGAGATGTGGCAAGAGTTGAGTTAGTCCCAGATGAAAGACGCGGGGTTACTGAATGGAATGGTGAGGGGGAAGCGGTTTCAGGAATTGCTTTGGCACGATTTGGTCAAAATGCACTAGAGGTGATTAGTAATGTTAAAAGTCGTCTTCAAGAAATAACCACTGGATTGCCACCGGGTGTGCAAGTACAAACCGTTTATGATCGTTCTGAACTTATTCATCGCGCTATAGAAAACTTAAAGCATACTTTGCTAGAAGAAAATCTAGTTGTAGCAGCAGTTTGTGTCTTGTTCTTGATGCATTTACGCAGTGCGCTAGTTGCCATTTTAATGTTGCCAGTTGGGGTGTTAATCGCCTTTATTGTGATGCAAGCTTTGGGTATGAACTCTAATATCATGAGTTTGGGGGGTATCGCTATTGCTATTGGAGCGATGGTGGATGCGGCGATTGTCATGATTGAGAATACCCATAAGCATTTAGAGCGTGACGCAGGACGTTTAACTCGGGCAGAAATATTATTAAAGTCTTGCCAAGAAGTGGGGCCACCCCTGTTTTTTAGTTTGTTAATTATTACCGTATCTTTTGTGCCCGTGTTTGCTTTAGAGGCACAAGAAGGGCGTTTATTTCATCCTTTAGCGTATACCAAAACCTTTGCTATGGCAGGGGCTGCATTGTTATCGGTGACTTTAGTGCCGGTATTGATGTCTTTGTTTGTGCGTGGAAATATTTTGCCTGAACAACGCAATCCTATTAATCGCGTGTTGCAGTGGATATATCACCCTGTGATTGCTGCAGCATTACGGTTTAAGAAAATAACTCTTTTATTAGCGGTGCTTGTGTTAGCAGCGACTTGGTATCCGGCTAAACAATTAGGGGGCGAGTTTATGCCGACTTTAAATGAGGGTACGCTATTGTTTATGCCCCAAACTTTGCCAGGTTTGTCGCCGACTAAAGCTGCTGAATTACTGCAATTGCAAGATCGAATTATTAAAGATTTTCCAGAAGTAGAGTCCGTATTTGGTAAAGCGGGTAGGGCACTAACAGCAACCGATTCTGCGCCCTTAGAAATGTCAGAAACCTTGATCAATCTTAAGCCAGAAGCAGCGTGGCGCAAAGGCATTACGATCGATAAACTTATTGCCGAAATGGATACTGCTCTGCAAATTCCTGGAGTGAGTAATGCATGGACTATGCCAATTAAGAATCGTATTGATATGTTAGCAACTGGTATTCGCACCCCGATTGGTATTAAATTATTCGGTAAAGATTTAAATGAAATGGAGCGCTTGGCACAAAAAATTGAACAAACCGTTAAAACCGTGTCGGGTACAACTAGTGCCTATGCAGAGCGATTAACCGGTGGCTCTTATTTAAATATTAGTCCGGATTATGAAGCGTTAGCGCGTTATGGTTTGTTAATGGGCGATGTGCAAGAGATTATTGCAACGGCGGTAGGTGGCGACACGATTACTACCATGGTAGAAGGTCGAGAACGCTTTGCTGTAACGATAAGATATCCACGAGAATTACGGGATAGTCCGCAAGCGATTGCAGAACATATTTTGGTGCCTACATCTAGTGGCGCCATGATTCCTTTGGGGCAATTAGCGCATTTAAGTTTAACTAAAGGTTCACCGTCTATCCGAACAGAAAATGCGGCTTTATCTGCTTATATATATGTGGATATGCGGGGTCGAGACATTCAAGGCTATGTGCAAGAAGCTAAGCAAGCGGTAGAGCAGGCGGTTAAGTTCCCATCTGGTTATTACATCGCTTGGAGTGGTCAGTTTGAATATATGGAAAGGGCCAAAGAACGTTTGCAAGTTGTTATCCCTTTAACCTTAGGTATTATCTTTTTATTGTTATATTTAAATTTTGGCCGCCTAACAGAAACTTTGATTGTGATGTTATCTGTGCCTTTTGCGCTAGTGGGCGGTGTTTGGTTAGTATGGTGGCTGGGATATAACGTGAGTGTGGCTGTGGGCGTTGGTTTTATTGCCTTAGCGGGGGTGGCGGCAGAAACGGGTGTGGTGATGTTAATTTATTTAGATCAAGCCTATCAAGAACAATTGCAGTATTGTAAGCAAGAGGCCCGTGTTTTTAACGAAGTAGATTTATATAAAGCGTTAATCACTGGCGCTGCCGAGCGTTTACGTCCTAAGGTGATGACAGTGACGGCCATTATGGCCGGATTATTACCCATCTTATGGAGTACTGGCACCGGCTCAGAAGTAATGCGACGTATCGCTGCACCTATGGTAGGAGGAATGATTTCTTCTACAGTTTTAACACTGATTGTTATCCCAGCTTTGTATGCCATGTGTAAGCAACGTGAGATGCAGAGGGCTTAGATCAAAGAATCCAAACTTACAATGGGATCCTAAACAGCAGATGTTTAATCAATTCCAGCAGGAGTTTGCCTAATTTCTGTTGGAGTTTGGGTAATAACAGCAGTAATGTATGAAACTCCTATAGGAATGTTATGAACTCCAACAGGAATTTGTACAATTACTGTTGTTGTATGGCTAATAACAGTAAGAATGTATGGAATAACATCAAGAATGTTATAAATTCCAACAGGAATTTGCCTAATTTTTGTTGTTGTATGGCTAATAAAAGCAGGAATGTATGGAATAACAGTAAGAATGTTATAAATTCCAACAGGAATTTGTACAATTACTGTTGTTGTATGCCTAATAACAGCAAGAATGTATGAAACTTCTATAGAAATGTTATGAACTCCAGCAGGAGTTTGTACAATTCCTGTTGTTGTATGGGTAATAACAGCAGGAATGTATTGGAAAACAGTAAAAATGTTATGAACTCCAGCAGGAATGTATGG
>CAJADF010000016.1 GCA_903938485.1 uncultured Methylococcaceae bacterium | reverse complement strand
TTGACGATAACTTCTAATTGCCCGCGTTCTTTACCGAGCGATTGAGCTTGTTCTGGGTTATCCCAGATTTTTGGATTTTCGAGTTCGCGTAAAACTTCGATTAAGCGCTCGTTTTTAACATCAAAGTCAAAGATACCCCCTTAAAGAGTTACCACGGCTCTTTAAGTCGGCGATTTTATTTTTAATGGGATTTATTTCTTGCATGCTGGCTGTGTATTAATGACTATCAGTGTCAGGGTTAATTAGAACCTAGTCTGATAAGTACTTAAAAGATGTTGATTATAAATTATAATTAAGCGATGGGCATTAATAATTAAGTTAAAATAACTGCTTATGGGTATTTTGGAGGCTGGAGTAGTCGATGAAGATTGTAGCTTTATATAGCATTAAAGGCGGCGTGGGTAAGACCTCTAGTGCGGTTAATTTGGCCTTTATTGCAGCGAGTCAAGGATATCGCACACTGGTTTGGGATTTAGATCCGCAAGGTGCAAGCAGTTATTATTTTAGAATTAAGCCAAAAGTCAAAGGGGGCAGTAAAGACTTAATAGCCGGAAAGCGTGAGCTAGATGGCCTAATTAAAGGCACCGATTTTAATAATCTGGATTTACTACCCGCAGATTTTTCTTTTAGAAATTTAGATCTCGTACTGGATGCTAAAAAGAAACCGACTCAGCAACTTAAAAAGTTATTAAAGCCTTTAGCAGAAGACTATGACTATATCTTTTTAGATTGTCCACCCAATATTTCGTTGTTATCAGAGGCAGTATTTGCCACCGCAGATATTTTATTATCGCCGATCATTCCCACCACCTTATCCTTAAGAACCCTAGAGCAACTAAAAGAATTTCTAGCTGAAAACGACTTAAAAAATGTTACGTTAGTACCGTTCTTCTCCATGGTAGATCGTCGAAAAAACATGCATAAAGAGTTGATGGATAGTTTGACAAAAACGCACCCAGAAATATTAAAAACACCGATCCCCTATGCCAGTGATATAGAAAGGATGGGCTTGGAGCGTATGCCTTTAGGTGGGTTTGCGGCTAAGAGTCGATCCTTACAGGCCTATCAAGCTTTGTGGCAAGAGATATTGGGTCGTTAGGTAGGTCGATGATTACGATAATTCAACGAGTCACTTCTGCAAAAGTGACGGTCAATAATATTGACATAGGTGCTATTGAAACCGGAATTATGGCTTTAGTAGCCGTAGAAAAAAACGATACAGAAAAAGACGCAGAGCGCTTACTCGAGCGTATTCTTAATTACCGGATATTTGCAGATGCCGATGATAAGATGAACTTAAGCTTAAGAACCATTAACGGCGGCTTATTACTTATTCCACAATTTACCTTAGCCGCTGATACCCAAAAGGGTAATCGCCCGAGTTTTATCAGTGCGGCAACACCAGAAAAAGGCTTGGCCTTATTTACCTATTTACAGGATTTAGCCATTAAGACTTATGAAAATGTGCAGTTTGGTCAATTTGGTGCCGATATGCAAGTGTCACTGGTTAATAATGGCCCTGTTACGTTTACATTAAAAACAGGCTCTTGATTTTTAGGGGATCATAGATAACTCCTGTTCTTGTGACTATATCTTGCGTTGGATAAACAGACCTTACAGCAACCACGTATCAAACATCAAAACAGTGGATGCAATAATGCGAAAACTTAAGCGATATAGAAAAAATAGGAGCCGTTTTCTACAGGAATAAGGCTTAGGTGAAAATGGTGTGCTGTGCGTTTCTCGCCAATGACTTGTGCGAGAGGGAGGTATACGATTAATTTCGCCGATAGGAAGCTTGTTTTCGTCTGTAGAAATCGCGAGCCACGGATCTGAGGCTTAAACCTGCGGATGGGGCACGCGAAACGCGAGTGCAAACTCAAAAGAACACGAAAAAAAATAAGGATTCGCGTATGGGTCAGAGCATATACCTATTCAACATTCAATATGTGGTTTACTTTACTTCGCCGCGAAATTAATATTTTAGAAACGTATTCAAGCCTTGGATACGCTAGTCGCGCGCGCTAAAAAATTATTGGAGTTCACCGATTCGCGAAAAAAGTAAGGTAGCCACGAGTAACGTTTAATATCCGCTTTTTGCGTAGCTTAACGGCGAATTGCGTTTCTGATATTTATGTTGGTTGTTTCAGCCGTGTGTCGCGTAAGCTAACTGCGTGTAATTTTTTGATAATTGATGTTCGGTGTCTATTTATAGTGCTGAAATATATAGGTTTTTATTTAAAAGTTCATTTAACCCTCGCAAGAGCCCGTACGATTTATCAAATCAAGCATTCAAGCGTCATAATTTGTCGCTAGCCTGTTGCAGAATATCGCCATTAGCCAAATGGAGTGTTTAAGCTAATTAACCCAAAGACATTATTAATTTAAACTGAAAGGTAAATAACGATTATGAGTGTTATTGCAATTGTGGGTAGTCGAGATTTTAACGACTACGAATTGTTGAAAGCTGAAATGAACAAAGTTGAGATCAAAAAGATTGTGACCGGTGGTGCAAAAGGGGCAGATCAATTAGCTGAAAACTATGCACGGGAACATAATATCCCCGTCGAAGTTTTTAAACCGGATTGGAAGTTAGGTCGTCATGCGGGTATTTTGCGTAATAGACTCATTGTGGAAAATTCCGAGGCGGTTATTGCTTTTTGGAATGGGCAATCTAAAGGCACGCTTTCTACCATCAATCATGCAAAAAAGTTGGGTAAACAAGTTTTAATCGTGACGTATTAGATATAAAAAAGAATAGTCTCTATTTATAAGATGAATGGTTTAATGAATCAATGAGTATAATCTTGAAACAAGAACGCTTGGCTGTATAGCTAGGTACTGCTAACTAACCACAGTAGACGATTTGCATGTATAAACCTAGCCCTGATTCCTATCTTTATTCGCCCTCTGATTTAACTCTCTATCAACGATCTGCCTTTGCTTCTTGGATGGCGCGTTATGTGTTGGATTATCCTGAACAAGCTACAGACATCCCGAGAGATAAAGATGTGATGTTAGCGTTGCTGGCTGAGAAAGGTAATGCGCATGAAGACCATTATGTTGAACAACTCAAACAAGAATACGGCGCTGAAAATGTCTTCATCATCGCAAAGGCGTTAAGAAAAGCTGAGGCCGCAGATGAAACTTTAAAGGCGATGCAAAAGGGTTATCAGGTTATCTGTCAGGCGTACCTTCAGCGGGATAATTTTGCCGGTTCTGCCGATTTCTTATTCAAAAAAGACGGGCAATCTGAGTTGGGTGCTTATTATTACGAAGCATGGGACACCAAGTTGTCTCGCTCTACCCAAGCTTATTTTATCGTGCAGTTATGTTGTTACAGTTGGATGTTAGAGCAATTGCAAGGTGTATTGCCAGAAGAAGTAGTTGTAGTGTTAGGCAATCAAAAAGAAGAACGCATCCGTATTGCCCCGCACTACAGTTATTTCTTGAATTTAAAACAGCAGTTTCTATTCGCACAAGCCAACTTTACGGGTGAAATTGCCACGCGCCCTGATCCCGCATTTTTTAGTGATTATGGTGATTGGGGGACTTACGCAAAACAATTAATGGAGACTTCGGATAGTCTGGCGCTAGTGGCTAATATGCGTAAAACGCAAATAACAAAATTGCATGAAGCTGGTATTCAAACCATGAGTGAATTAGCTCATTCAGACATAAGCGCTATCAAAGGCATGAGTCCAGAGACTTATGCCAAACTGAAGTTACAAGCTGAGTTACAACTACAATCCAGAGGTAAAGCCGTTCCTGAGTATCGCGTTATTACGAGTGAAAAACCCATAGGACTGGCGGCGTTACCATCACCTAATAAGCTGGATGTGTTTTTTGATATAGAAGGTCATCCTCTATTAGACGGTGGCTTGGAGTATCTTTGGGGAGTAACTTATCAAGACGATACTGCCACCCAAGGTAAAAAATACGCGTTTAAAGACTGGTGGGCACATACGACAAAACAAGAAAAACTAGCTTTCGAAGGCTTTATCGATTGGGTTTATGCACGATGGCAAAAACAACCCAATATGCACGTTTACCATTATGCGAGTTATGAAATAACGGCCATAAAAAAGATATCGTCCCGAGAACTCACGCGTGAAAAGGAAATAGATGAACTCTTAAAGGCGGGTGTTTTTATTGATCTTTATAAGATCGTAAAAAGTGGTTTAGTGATAGGTGAACCTAAATATTCTATTAAAAACGTAGAGCATCTTTATCGCGGTAAACGCACAACCGATGTAGCCAATGGGGGGGAGTCGGTAGTGGTTTATGAACGATGGTGTGAAGCGGGTGGTAGTGAACAATGGGAGACACAAGCCAATGGCTATCAAGCTTGGTTAGCTAATCCTGATCAATTTGATTGGACGGCATGGCAAACGCTTAAAGAAATACGTGATTACAATATTGATGACTGTGAATCTACCCTAGAGTTGTATCAATGGTTATATCAATTACAGCAAAGATCAAACATAAGTTATATCCAAGAAAAAGATAATACGGTTGTTGAGAAAACAGAACAACAACTTAAATATGCCGAGAAGCGCCAAGATTTAATTGAACGCCAACAAACCTTGTTGGTGCGTTATGAGTCGAATGACACCTTAAAAAAAGATACGCTGGCGCTATTATTAATAGCGTTACTACATTTTTATGAGCGTGAAAAAAAGCCCCAAGCATGGGCTTATTATGATCGTTTAAACAAAGATGACGCAGAATTAGTTGAAGAAGATACCGTAGTTGCAAATGTCACGGTTACTAATGGAGTGCTGGAAGGCAAGTATTATTTATGTCATGCAATTTATGATCTTGAGCAAACTATTCGTACTGATAAAATCAAATCGGCAAAGATTCATGGAACTGAGGTATATGTGAGTAAAGTCAGCTTTATTGAATCCGCTTCAGAGCATGGCGAACTGAGTTTTTGTATCAAGGTTGAAGATGTCGATGCACTTGACGCATGCCCTTTGCACTTGTTTGGAGATGAGCCATTTATTGATACCGCTAGACTAGAACATCGTTTATGCGATGTCACGGAACACTATTTTAATACCGGTGACTTGCCTGGGACATTGCACACACTGCTTAAGCGTACGATCCCTAGATTTAAAAACAAAGCATCATATTTACCGATTACGCGCCAGCGTTATCAAGATGATACTGATTATATCAACGCGATTATTAGCGCTGTCCAAAGCATGGGCTTCACTACTTTGGCTATTCAGGGGCCACCGGGTTCAGGTAAAACCTACACGGCTGAAAAAGTAATTACTCAACTGATAAAGCAAGGTTGTCGAGTGGGTATTGTGTCTAATAGTCATGCGGCTATTATGAATTTATTAAAGCCTGTATCAGAGTCGTCACCTGATATTGCAATGGCTAAAGTGGGTGGTTTTGGTAGCGACGCATTGTTCAGAGAACAGTATCCTAAAGAAAAATACCCTATGCTTGTTTATCGAGGGGATAGCTTTACTCAAAAGCAACCTTATGCGTCTTTTCAAGTGGTGGGGGCAACGGTTTATGCTTTTGTTAAAGAATTTGCCTTTGAAAATCCCTTAGATTATTTATTTGTTGATGAAGCTAGCCAAGTACCTTTAGCTGCTTTAGTGGCTGTAGCGGGTGCCACCAAAAATATCGTTTTAATGGGTGACCAAAAGCAATTAGAGCAACCCATACAAGGTACGCATCCTGATAAATCGGGCGCCTCAGCATTAGAGTTTATGTTAGAGAATCATGCGGTCATCCCAGAAGCGCAAGGCATTTTTCTTGAACGCACTTACCGAATGCATCCAGATGTGTGTGAACCACTTTCTGATGTGGTTTACGAAGGAAAACTGCAAGCGGATACAGACAACAGTCAGCAAGTTATCACTATCCCACAACCTAAACTCATCACTAAAAGTAACGGTATCTTAAATATATCCGCACACCATGAAGGTCGCACCCAAAGTAGTGAGGAAGAAGTGGTCATTATTCAGCAACTGATTGATGAACTTAAAACCGGCACCTTTACCGATAAAAAAGGTCAAGTTAATGCCGTTACTGATGAGGATATCCTGATCGTTGCGCCATACAACATGCAGGTTAATTTACTGAAGGAAAAGTTAAATAAAAATCTAAGAATTGGCACGATTGACAAGTTTCAGGGGCAAGAAGCACCGGTAGTGATTATTTCTATGGCGGTAAGTGATGTTGCTGAATCCCCTAGAGGTTTAGATTTTGTGTTTGATATTAACCGCTTAAATGTGGCAGTATCCAGAGCTAAAGCAATGACGATTATTGTAGCTAATGAAGGGTTAGAGCAGTGCAGTGTAAGTAGTGTGAAACAAATGGAAAAAGTTGGGTTGTTTTGTCGGTTGAAATCATCAAGTAATTAAAGGGGATAAACATGAATTATTATAAATTTTCGCCAGGTCAAGGTGCTCAATTTTGGCAACAAATGAGAGACAAAGGCATCGCCTCAATTGGTTGGGGCAACTATGATTATGCAAGTAGAGAAACTATTGATGAAATTAGAGAATTAAGGCCGGAGTATTTTGCAGTTCATAGAATGTCGCCTTCAATAATTAATCTATTTAATCAAATAAACATTGGCGATGTTATATATGCATTTAGAGGTGTAAATACCATCATTGCAAGGGGTGTCGTTAAATCACCCTCGCAGTACTCTGAACAATTGATATTAGATCTTAATGGAGAGGGCCATCACACCTACATTAAGGTCGATTGGGTTGAATTTGATAATGAAATCACCCTTGATAGGCAAGTTAGTCGTAATACAATTTCGGATGTGACTGTGCGACAAGAGGAAATTGAAAACATGATATCTGGGAACTCTTGAATAAATGGCATAAGCTGGGTTGTTTTGTCGATTGAAGTTAAATAAATAGGATAGGAATGGAAAGCATAGTTAAAGAGAAAATGGCAAAAATATTAGATTTATCTCAGAAAATTCAGATGCTTATGGGTGAGAATGACAATGTTGTTCAAGCGTTGAATGCGCTGAACGAACATCAATTAACAGAGATATGGAAAAAATTAAATACTAATCCCCATCAAGAAAAAATAAATAAAGTTAGATTACTAGTAATTAAACATCTTTTGGAAAAAGGAAAGATAACTAATTATGAAATAAAAGCAATCAAGGATGATGTTGCTAAAGAGTATCCAGATAAAAAAATATTTCAGTCATGGGATTCATACTTTAGATTATTTTTACCTATTCTATATAGGGATAAAATTAAGATAGATCTTGAAAATATAGCAGGTAACATAATTGATAGTTTAAGTTTAAGAGGCTTAGTTAAATATAAGGTAGTTGATTTTGATGGTGCAACAAATTTGGGATTAGATCGATCATGGATTGCTATTTATAACAAGAACCAACCAAATCAGAAAGTTTCTTATCAGTTATACATAAGTCTTAATGGACAAGTGATTAGTTATGGTCTAAATCGTCATATGGATAAAAAGTCAACCAATGATACTGATTTTAGAAAAGTTAATTTAAACGAATTTAATTACAGTGAAATGATTTCTTTCTTAGATAAACATAAGCAAATTATTATTGATGATGTTTATTTCAAGAGATATTGGAAGTTTTCGCCTGGTGAAAAAGCCTGTTATTGGGAGGAAATGAAGGCTAAAAATATTGCGGCAATTGGTTGGGGTAATCATGATTACAGTACAACTGAAGATATAGAGCAAATTAGAGAGTTAGCCCCAGAATTTTTTAAAGAAAAGTCCGGTGCAAATTCACCTGGAATAATCAGTTCTTTTGTCAATGCCAATGTCGGAGATGTTATTTATGCATTTGAAGGATTAGAAAAAGTAGTCGGCTATGGACAAATAAAAAAAGTATCAGATTACAGTGAAATATCTTTAATAAAAAATGCTGATTATCATAATTATCTTACTATTGAGTGGATCCAATTTGATCAACCCGTTTATCTCGACAAGGATAAACAAACTTCAAGGTATACTTTTGTGGATGTAACTAAAAGAGATGACATTATTTCGGAAATTGAAAAGCACATATCTGGGAAAAGAGACGCAACTGTAATGAATTTTGAACAACAAACCCCATCTATTAAATTTATAGCCTTAAATCAAATACTATACGGCCCCCCTGGTACAGGTAAAACTTACAATACCGTTTCTGAAACCTTAAGGATATTTGATATAAAAGCTATTAATGACATTGTTGATGAAAAAAAACTGGAAGCAGGTTTGGTCGATAAGCAGAAATTTGATGTACTTAAGTTAAAAAGGCATATTGAATTTGTAACGTTTCATCAAAGCTTTAGTTATGAAGATTTTGTCGAAGGTATTAGGGCAGAAACCAATGATAAAGGGGGATTAAGCTACTCAATTAAAGATGGTATTTTTAAAAAGATAGCGATTGAAGCTTTGTTCAGCAAATTCGAAGATCTATTCAATGATCAATTGCCAGAAAAATGGCAAGCAGCTAAAGATAAAGCAGTTTTAAGCAAACAAAAAACTACTGACATAAATACTGATAAGGTATTCGATCCGACTAACTACGAACACAAGAAATTGATACTGTCGGCTTGTACGTTAGCAGACTTTAAAAACGCCAAAGGAAAAGGCAAGCCTTATGTGCTAATTATTGACGAAATCAATCGAGGTAATACTTCGCGTGTTTTTGGTGAATTAATTACTTTAATTGAAACAACTAAACGCGCCGGGACTGATGAAGCAATGGATGCTATTTTGCCATATTCACAAGAAACCTTCACTGTGCCTGATAATTTGTACATCATTGGTACCATGAATACTGCTGACCGCTCATTGGCTCTAATGGATACCGCATTGCGTCGTCGGTTTGATTTTATTGAAATGATGCCTGATCCTTCTTTAATTAAAGGGGTGGATGAAAAGCCTTTAGATATTGATGGCATTAAAATACAAGAAATGCTCCGCGCTATCAATGACAGAATCGAGGCCTTATATGATCGTGAACATACTATAGGCCATGCTTTTTTTATGAAATTAAAAGATGATCCTACTATCGAGACATTAGCGTCTATTTTTAGAAATAACATTCTGCCTTTGCTAGAAGAATACTTTTTTGAGGATTGGGAAAAAATAATAAATGTTTTGGGTAGTTCAAAGATATATCAAGAAAACGAAAAATTAACACAATCGCAACTTGGCTTTGAACCATCCGGTAAAAGTTATAAAAGAAATGATGTCTTATTAAACAAAGACACTTACATTAATATTTATTCATCAAGACCAAATAATACTAATCAAGTTGAACCAGAATAGTCCAATGAGCGATCTTAGTATTCGTGAGTTTGGTTACATCATCCAGAAGGAAGCGAAAGAGGATTCTAGTGGTGATGAGTCTGCAACAGGCTCATCAATCGATGTTGTTGCAGTTGATAAAAAAGCGTGGGATTACCTAGAGAACTATGCTTATAGTAGCGATAAAGATGATAGGTTCATTAGGCCAAGTAACTATAGGGGCAAAAAAGCCTTACAAATAGCTAATTTTGTCGGAGTTATCACCATACCTGACGATATACACTTAGAAATTTTGCCTAAGACTAGTGAGGTTTCGCAGAATCTTGTGAAAACCAGGCAGTTATTGGTCAGAATGCTGGTTGAGGTTAATGAACTTCCATTCATACAGAGTACAAAAGCGGGCGTTGAAATTTTTGAAAAACCTTTGCCGGATGTGCTTATTACATTGTTTTTAAAACAATTAGCCGATGTTGTTAGAAAAGGCATCCGTAAAGACTACGAGCGTATAGAAGCTGAAGAACGGTTTTTAAAGGGCCGATTGCTAGTATCGCAACAAATTAGCCAACCCGTTAGTCGAAGACATCTGTTTTGTATTGCTTATGATGTTTTTTCTGAGAATCGTGCTGAAAATCGATTAATTCATTCCTCGTTAATTCAAGTGGCTAAATGGAGTAAGTCTGAGGCTAATCAAAAGGCAGTAAGAGAACTTCGCTTTGCATTTAATGAAATTCCTATTTCCACTGACTATAAAACCGATTTTAGCCTATGGCGTAATAGTCGAGATATGATCAATTACAAACCTTTACTGTATTGGGTGAAGCTGATTTTAAATCAACAAAGT
>CAJADF010000015.1 GCA_903938485.1 uncultured Methylococcaceae bacterium | reverse complement strand
TATCAACAGCAAGGCTTGCAACGAGATCTTTTAATTCTTGATCAGTCATGGGGAATAAAAATAAAATTTGTTTTCAACATGTTAGCACATAACCCCCGAAGTTGTTCATGGTTCGACAAGGCTCACCAGGAACGGATTGTGATAAACAAGAATTAGTCATCTACTCATATTAACCCGCACTGATCCAATCGCATTGCTATAATGCCCCATGAGCCAAGACCACGATAGCAGTTATAAGTTTTTATTTTCCAATCCGGAACTTGTCCGAGACCTCGTCATGGGGTTTATTCCGGATGAATGGTTACAGTCGTTAGATTATTCAACCCTTGAGAAAATCCCCAGTAGCTATGTTAGCGACGACTTTAAACAACGCGAAGATGACGTGGTTTGGCGTGTTAAAGTCGGGGAAGACTGGGTTTATCTGTATTTGCTAATCGAATTTCAGAGCAGTGTTGATAAATACATGGCACTGCGGATGATGGTATATATAGGCCTGCTATACCAAGATTTAATAAAACGCGGAGAAGTACTGGCGGATGGTCGATTACCACCTATATTACCCATCGTGCTTTATAACGGTAACCAAAAATGGACAGCGACTACCAATATTGCAGATTTAATCCCTGAAGTATCGGGAATGATGAGCCAATTTAAGCCGTCAATGCAATATTTACTCATAGATGAAAACAATTACACCGATACAGAGCTAGCTTCTTTAAATAACTTAGTCGCCGCCGTATTTAGATTAGAACACGCTAACAGTCCTAGCGCAGTGAGTGATTTAGTTAAATTGCTCATAGATTGGTTACAAGATAGACCCGATTTAAGAAAAATGTTTGCGCAATGGCTACGCGCAACATTGATGAGAAAGCCAGAATACGGTATCGTAATGCCGCAAGTAGATGATTTACAGGAGATAAGAGTAATGTTGGCAGATAAATTAGAAGTATGGGCAAAAGCCTATATTGAAGAAGGCAAGCAAGAAGGTAAACAAGAAGGCAGACAAGAAGGTGAAATGCTTGTGCTTCAACGTTTATTAGCAAGGCGATTTGGCGTACTTAATTCTAACGTGATTAGTTTAATCTCAAATGCCCCGGTTGAAGATATAGAAATTTGGGTTGATCGCGTACTTGACGCTGAAACCCTTGATGATATTTTTAAGTAACATACTAAAAATTACAAGTTAATAAGGCTTCATCCTTCATGGGAGTAAAAAATTAATTTTACAACATGTTGATACATAAACATCATTACCAATAAACTCAGCACCCAAGATAAAAGCTTGCGCCAAACCATCAGGGGAGGGCTGTACCTTGTAAGACAAGGTTAAGCCTAAACCTAAACCTAAACCTAAACCTAAACCTTTACCGTCAACCCACTACCCCTTAAAATTCCATCTATCCCTTAATGCACTTCACTTTTGGGTAGGTAACTCTCGACAAGGTTGCCTTTGCGTTGTAAAACAATAACGTTGTGGTCAAGCGCTTGTTGTTTTAACTCATCATACAAATGAAAAGTGGCTAATACTAGATGGTGGCGGT
>CAJADF010000014.1 GCA_903938485.1 uncultured Methylococcaceae bacterium | reverse complement strand
CAGTGGTAAAGTAGACCTTGATTAAAGTACTTATAAGTTTTAGCGGATTCATGTTTGGTTTTATTAGCCGAACACTTATGTCATGAAATAAATCGATATTTCTAAATTTATTGTTGATACATAATCCATAACAAAAATACCCGGAGCCATACAAAATAAGCTTGCTATAATGCCTCATGAGCCAAGACCACGATAGCAGTTATAAGTATCTGTTTTCCAATCCGGAATTAGTCCGTGACCTCGTCATGGGCTTTATTCCTGATGCTTGGTTACAGTCCTTAGATTATTCAACGCTTGAGAAGATCCCCAGTAGCTATGTCAGCGACGACTTTAAACAACGCGAAGATGATGTAGTGTGGCGGGTTAAAGTCGGTGAAGATTGGGTTTATCTGTATTTGCTAATCGAATTTCAGAGTAGTGTCGATAAATACATGGCACTCCGGATGATGGTATATATAGGATTGCTATACCAAGATTTAATAAAACGCGGAGAAGTATTAGCTGATGGACGCTTGCCGCCAATTTTGCCTATTGTGCTTTATAACGGTAATCAGAAATGGACAGCCGCGACCAATATTGCGGATTTAATCCCCGAAGCACCCGGAATGATGAGCCAGTTTAAACCGGCACTGCAATATTTACTGATTGATGAAAACAATTACACCGATACAGAGCTGGCGTCTTTAAACAACTTAGTCGCGGCTGTATTTAGATTAGAACACGCAAATAGTCCCAGTGACGTTAGTGATTTAGTAAAATTATTAATCGATTGGTTAGCAGATAGACCGGATTTAAGAACGATGTTTGCGCACTGGTTACGTGCAACATTGATGCGAAAGCCAGAATACGGTATTGTAATGCCCCAAGTAGATGATTTACAGGAGATAAGAGTTATGTTGGCAGATAAATTAGAAGTCTGGGCAAAAGCCTATATTGCCGAAGGTAAACAAGAAGGGAAACAAGAAGGGAAACAAGAAGGTGAAGTTAAAGGCAAACACGAAGCTTTAGCCTTGGCTCTGCAAAAATTATTAGCCAAACGCTTTGGCATAATTCCTCTAGAAATAACCGCACAAATCTCCGATGCATCTTTAGCTCAACTTGAACAGTGGTTTGATGCTGCGCTTGATGCAAACGCCTTAAGTGATGTATTTAATAAAAACCTAAACTAAGCAGCGACTATATCAGTACCTTTAAATCAAACGATCATAACTGAGTTCGCCGCTCACGAAAATAGGTCTCGGTTTTCAATCCGGAAACCTGTTCGGCACTAGGCCATTGTGACGGCGCAGCTTTAAACTCATTAAACCGATCAGCCCAGACAGGAATAACCAGACTGCACCGGGTACCGGAACGGCGGCAACATCGCCCGGGCGAACAGCCCATGCGTGGATCTGGAAACTCTTACTGAAGGTGTCGTGCTGGACGCCATTGACGGTATAGAAGTACCACGCGTTGCCTGGAAAGGGCGCGTACTCACTACCCGACCAGTACACATAGTCCTGTACGTTAGAAAATAAGTTGTAATTGGCATTATGCGTTGTGGTAATAGAACTACCTGCGACACCACCGAGTTGGTTATAAAATAAATCGCCTAGTTGGCTAGTAGTAATGTTATAGCCATAATTATTTGGGTTCGCTGCATCTGCAGTCGTGGGTAATGTCCAACCTGTTACGCCACCTAATCTTAAGTTGTTTGCCCACGCTTGCGCGCCCCACCAAGTCATTGCGCCGGTACCGGTAATAAAATCTGCTGTTGTCAGTGTGTAAGTGCCGTTATCGTAAAAATTGGGCGTATCATGAATCACCCCACCATTCGCCGCGATAATTTCACTGACTAGATTGGGATTACTGGCGGCTTGGGTTTTAAACAAATTGGCATCAGAAGCCCACGTGATGTTATTCACATCGTCATAGACCATACCGCCAGCACGGGCGACTAAAGATGCTTGCGCAGTACTCGTAAGACTAAAGCCCATTAAGGCCAGTAACAATAAATTTTTCATGGGTATACCTCGTTAATAAATCCCAGTAATGAT
>CAJADF010000013.1 GCA_903938485.1 uncultured Methylococcaceae bacterium | reverse complement strand
CTGTGTCCTGATTCTGGGTAAAATAAGTGTTAATCTTCTGAGAGACTGACCTGATATCGATCTGGGTCTTTAAAGCACGGTTCATAAACAAAACAGTACCAGCGGCCTCTCCCTTTCCCGGCAACCAATTCTTGGCTTGAATGAAAATGTTTTCATCAAAGTTATTGGTTGACAGAGCAACGGAATTAATGTTGGCGATTCTCTGGACACAGCGTTCATCAAGAACCTGAATGCCTAAAGCCCAGCGGATGTAGGTGCGGAGAACCTGATACATTCCTACCTGTGCATTTCCGGCAGTCATTGTAATCGTCTTGGTGTCCTCGCCCAAATCCTGAATATGAAGCCCGCCGGGGAGGTTCTTCGGGTGCAAACCGTAGACCTTTTCCGGACCGAGTTCCACAAAATAAGCGCTGGTCATGTAACCGGTAGTCGCTCCACCATTCCATACATTGGGAACCCAATCAGACAATCCGTTTGGCAGGGATTCGCAGTTATTGAATCTCGTGGCCAACCCCCTGAAGGAACCGGGATCGTAAATGGGATTTCCATACCATAATACGGTTTCCAGTTTCTTTTCGAGGCCGACAATGTGATCTTTGATCTTGTTGGCTCTCCATTTGTTCGGCTCTCTCTGAACTTCCCATTCCTCTTTGTCGAGTTCAACGTAATCGGCAAACAGGGAAATGTCGTCACGAATCGGGGTGTTCTTTGACGCCGAGGCGAGAATCGGGCTGTTAAACCGTCTCGTTCCCGGTGTCGGTAAATAATCCGTCCGGTTTCCCAAGTTGGACAGAATTTCATTTGACGGAACCATAGGCAGGATTTTCAGCAAGGGGATCTCCCTGTCCATGATCCGGGCAACCTCAAGCAGTAAAGCGTTGGATGCCTGCGATGTATAGTCGTTGACTATATCGAGTAGTGTGTACCACCCTGATAATACGGCTTCTGTTGACATTTATCTTTCTCCTTCACGGGGAAGGTCTATCTGCCTGTAGGAGATTTCGGACTGTTGGGGAACCAGACATTAGAGTCTGCCCCCTTATTAACGTTGCCGACCACTCCGGTCAGACTTGTGTCCTCTCCCGTCAATTTAGCAATGTTAAGTAAAAATCTTGTCAAGGCATAGCGTGTTGCCGAAGTTTCACCAGTAAAGGCTTTATCGAAATCCTTTGCTTCTTCGGGAAATCCCTCGCTGTGCTTTGTCCACATTCGCTTTGCCAGTTCCACACCGGCATCATACTTATCGCCCAATTCACCTTTGAGTTTCTCTGCGGCTCCCTGAATTTCCTTCTGGACATTGGCATTATGGGTCTCAACCATTTTTTGAATTGTTGAGTTCCAAAACTTACTTGCTTCCTTTGCCATATCCTTTGGCATGTTCATCTGGAATAAACTGTCTTTAACCATCTTATTCCATTCAGGAGAGTTCTTGTCTGTACCTTCCAGTTCGTACTCATCCGGTTTTTCGGGACGACCAAGGGCTTTATAATAAGTGTCCTTGTCTTCTGCCGATGCATTATCGGGCAAGCGAGGAATATAATTCTTCAGCTTCCCTTCCAGGTCTGCTGCTTTCTGCGCCGTTGCTTTGTAGTCCGTGTGCAGTTTAGTTACACCTTCCCACAATTCGCTTTTAGATTTATACGGTGCGAACGCCTCATGGCCCCTAATCGCCTCTGGCAATTCAGCCTTCCACGCGCCGCCATCGCTGTTTGCATTTTGGTCCGTGTTTTCTTCCATAATTAAAATCTTCCTTTCATATTTTTATTTGCCCGTAGGAGAAGGCGGTGAATTAGGGAACATCTTATCCTTTTTCTTTTTCCGTTCTCCTTTAGCCCATTTCTTAAATTCTTCTTCCTGTCCAAGGGCCGCAGGACTTGCGTTTCCGCCCTTGCCTCCTTTTCCACCTGTCGGCATATTTATTCCTCCAGTTCAAATCCCAAAAACTCTCCGCAATAGTGCTTTAACCTACAACCAAAATCCGCCCATAGTTTAAAACCGCTTCTTTTTGCCCTCAATGAAAGCGCCCAATCATTTTCATACGCTCGTTTGTCTTCAATCATAGGCAAAGAAAAACCATAATGTGTTTCGTCCGGATAAGCCGGATTGGTATAAGCCAGTTCAGGATAATCAATTATCATTTTTTCCAATACCTCCCGCTTTAACAGCATGGTATGACCTGGAACAAAATGAG
>CAJADF010000012.1 GCA_903938485.1 uncultured Methylococcaceae bacterium | reverse complement strand
CATTTAATTCCATATATCACACAAAATTGTTTAAAATTTTAAACATTATAATGTGTAAACAACTCATATCAATCAATTTAAGATTAAAATGTTAAATATACTGAACAATATTTAATTAAAACTTAAACCGATACTATGACGGCTTATTTTTAAAAAAAAACCACATTGCAGCAATAATCACTAGCAATACCAGTAACTTTAAAGAGCCCGATAAAATAGCGACGGTGACGGAATAAGCGCCCAATTTTGTAAATACAAAACCTAAGCCAACTAATAATGAAAATGCCCAAAACATAATGCTTCACCTCTGGTGTGTTTAAGATGTGAAACATGATGCATGGCAAATCTGACAGGTGATGTCGTTTTTTAAAGGCCAAAAAAATTTAATTAAACGACATAACCTGTCATTAGGATTTAAGAAAATGACCGCTTTAAACAAACTTTATGGAGCATTAACACTATGAAACCAAAATTACTTACCATCATCAGCTTATTAGTTATTGCCCAAACGACTCAGGCGACAGATCAAATAATACCTACTGATGCATCAGGCAATCGTAAGTGGAACGACATCCATTATCGTGTGGAGAAAGATAAAACTATCCCCACGGATGCGTCAGGGAATCGTAAATGGAATGAAATTCATTATAAAACCGAAGGCAAATTGACTATTCCGACCGACGCATCGGGGAATCGTAAATGGAGTGAAACCCATTACCGCACAGAGGGAAACAAGGTTATCCCCGTTGATGCCTCTGGAAACCGTAAATGGAATGACGTGCATTATCGTATCGAAGGCAATAAAACCATACCAACTGATGCGTCCGGCAACCGATTGTGGAACCAAGAACATTTTACAAATAAAAAGTAAACTCTACCCCTTTCGGCATCCTCTTGGAATAGTCCAAGAAGCAGCGGGCTTTTCGTGTTTTACATAATCAGCAACGGGTAGTTTTTCACCGGTTATGCGTTCAATATCTGCCACGCTGACTAAGTAGCGGTCAAGATTATCCTTAGTCGCTGCTTGGCTATTGGGGACTATCCAAGCGATGGCGCGTTCATCTTGACCTGTGCCGCGAATGACTACTTTCCAAAATGCATCGGGCGTTTTAACACCATGCGTATGCACAAAATAGTCATTAGAATTTTGCCCCCACAACGCACCGCCTACCACTAACAACTCATCAATGTCGCGATAACATTCAATAATCTCTTCGGTTTGCAGCCAAGCACCTTTATTCATATTAGCGGCTTGAGGCAAAATATTAGGCATTGCGTTAGTGGCTTTAATGGCATCTGGAGAAGCATCTAAATGATTAGCCGGCACTTGATGGCCCCTGTCATAATGCATTCCATAAGCTTCTGCAGTTGTTTGTTGGCATTCAGATGGCACTTTGGGATCTAAATAAAATCGCGGATAGCGCTTTGCATTACCCGTATCATGTTGCGCAACATACTGAAACTTTACGGCGCCATGTTTTTCACAATCTAACCAAATCGTAAATCCTGGATAATCCAATTTTAAAATTTTACTGGATCTTTCTCGCTCGCCAGGGCTTTGCATAAACGGGGATGTGGCCCTGTTTTCGGGTTTAGGCTTTGATACTTTATTAGCAAAATACTCAGAACAATCTTTAGGTGAACGACTATAACTGCCGTCGTTACATACAAACTGGCTACCTTCACAATGTGAAATGCCCATTTTTTTACCCGAACAAGGCGTAGCAAATAGCGATTGAAAAGGTAATAACAACAGAAAAAATAAAATAGTTTTAGGCATTTGTATCGGGAGTGGCCTTAGATTTATCCAATAAATCAAGGCTAAATTAATGAATGAGGAAACCATATTAATAAAAACCAGACTTATTTTCAAATTAAGCACCATTAGTCGTGCAATGCCCTGCCCTGTATAATGTCAACGCAAACAAAGCCCCCCTCCACAACCAATAAAAGAGCACAGCAATGACAACCATTACGCCTTATGAAGTTATCGGCGGCGAAACAGCGATACGCACTTTGGTGAACCGATTTTACTATTACATGGACACTTTGCCAGAAGCCAAGGGCATTCGTGATATACATCAAGCCGATTTAACATCAGCTGAAACTAAATTATTTAAATACATGACCGGTTGGTTAGGTGGGCCCAATTTATACATAGAAGAATACGGACACCCTATGTTACGCGCACGACATTTACCGTTTGCGATTGGTGAAGCAGAACGTGATCAATGGATGCTTTGCATGAATAAAGCCATAGATGAAGTCCCTATGGATCCGCGTTTAAAAACCAGCTTACAAACAGCCCTACAAGATTTAGCCACACATATGATTAATAAAGATTAGGGATTACCAAAATACGACGCATCGTAAAAAAAGCTTATACCGTTTAACGATAGATAAGAAATGTTGCATATTTTTCTGGTTGATTTATAGTAAATGCCATATATGACATTTTTATAAACTTATGAATAAACTATATTCTACACAAGAAAAAATCTGGCAATTAATCTTCCAGAACGAAGCACAACTAGATATGAATAATACGCTATTGTGTGGGGGCACTGCATTAGCAAGGTTCTATCTTAAGCACCGGATTTCTTATGATCTTGATTTCTTTATACCCAACAAATTTAATCCAGAAGCCTTACTCATTAAACTTAACACAATCGGCTTATCCATTAAAGATCCCATAACAGAAACCAGAGAGCAATTTTGTCGACAATTAGGCGGCTTAAACGAAGAATTTGCCGAGCTTGTAAAAATAGATTTTATAGAAGATATCTATGAAGGTATGTTTGATACAGTCATGTCCGACGGCGCCAGAACAGAAGTTATAGACGGACTCTACCACCGAAAAATTCGCACGATTTCCGGTCTGTATTTAACTGACGGCAGTATTAAAGGTGGGCGACAAACAGCTAGAGATCTTTTTGATTTATTTGTATTAAACCAATCTGTAGAACCATTACATAAATTTATAACCCGCATTAATGATCACGGTGCAAACATACCCATAGAAGGTCTTTGTAAAAGCATTCTTAGCATGCCCTGGCTTGATTTAATGGATGACTTTGAAGAATTAGAATTACTAGGCGAATGGAAAAGCACCGATTTACCTGCTATAAAACGCTTACTAGAAAAAGAAACTTTAATCTTGCAAAACACTTTTTTTGATAACCGTCATGACGCAAATTAACCACTCCTTGTGGGATAGAGCCAGAGTCTCGGCTTTTTGGGACAGACCCAATCTAACTTATGAAAAATGGTTAACGGCTATTTTAAAAGGAGATGCCCGAAGTAATACCCTGCTTAAACAAAGCATGTTACATATGAAAGGTCCTATCTTTATAGAACTTATCAGCTTACCCGTTTTTATTGGGCACTATCCTGATTGGCGAAAACTCTTAACAGACAACGAACCAATTACTTGGACTCGACAAGGTATATTAGATGGCCTTTGGTCTTGGCATGTCTGTGGCACTATTTACATGAAAAACCCGACGCATGAATGGTTCAAACTAACCAAAAAACAAAAAGAGACTTTTTACTGTATTTCAGAACTGGGTTACGAATCCATCTATCGAGTAGCGAAAGAGATGAATCGTAATTACAGACGCGTGCT
>CAJADF010000011.1 GCA_903938485.1 uncultured Methylococcaceae bacterium | reverse complement strand
TTTTGTGCGCTAATATAAAATAGCACGTGTACTTTATATCATGACTAGATTGATGATGCAATACTAAAAGTCGTTTAATCCGTTGGGTTTTTTACATTAAATTAATGTCGTCAGGTAAGTCGATGTGAATTAGATTGTTTTTCCATGAGGCTGTACCTATATCAGTCCATGGTGCTGAAAAATTTTGGTGTAATTGATCATAAACCCAGTAACTGGGCGAATTGATTTTTTTTAATTTAAGGGTGAATACAGTTCCATTAAGATTTATATTTTCTTTTACTCCCCAGAAGGCAGTCACTTTCATGATGAATTTTTTAAGACGAGTATCGTTAATTGTAGGGGTTACTGCTATGTTTGCCCACATTGAATGAACACGTCCCCAATTGGGCGCCAGTAATCGACCTTGTTCATTAACAAACGGTAGCCATTTTTCATTACCATTGATGTCTTTATAAGTTATGGCTAATATGTGGTCATACCCAGCAAAGTGATCATGTACATAAAGTGCGTGAGGAGTTATACCTAAAAACGTCAGGGAAACCATAATAAGTGTGTTGCTGGCTTCTGCAATTGGGGCGCTGAATTGGGCGTTTTTAATAGGTAAGTTTAGTCTATATAACAAGCCATAATGAATAGTGCTATTTAGTTGCAATATAAGGATAGCAATTAGGATTTTTGACAATTTTCTCGAAAATGCTTTGGGTTTACGATGTGCAAAATCTTCGAAGAGCTGGTGGTATAGCGTCTTATCCTCCAATACTATAGTAGTTACACATTCTGAATTACAGTCTATGCGTGTGCGTGTATCGGCGATAAGTCGGTATTTTTTGCTTGCGATATCTTTAATAATGGGCAGACTTAATATTAAACCAATGAGTGCGGTATAACGCATTTTAATAAGGATTTGAATGTAAGTATTTACCCCAGAATAGACCCGATGTTGGTTATCTATGGCATAGAGATCTGTCAGAAGTATTTCTAAGTTTAAATGTGACAGTTCTGGATGGTTTTGGGCATATTCTTGTGCATTTCTAAAGTCGATACAGTTAAATATATCGAAATGGTTAATAATTAGGATAGTTCGGTTGCATAAGGGGCATTTTTGGTCGTAAAAAACTGTTAGGAGAGGTGCTTTAGCTCGAACTAATGAGCCCATTTTACGCCACCAACTAAATGGAACTAATAGCGCATAACAAATAATCATCCCTAAACCAAAAGGGTATATGTTCAGAGATAAGGTAATGCCTAAATGCATGCCTAATCCAATTAGCAAATAGATTGGGCGTAATTGGCGTTTGGCAAATAAAAACAGAAAACTAAATTGAAATATTAATATCGTATAGCCAATAGACTTAACTAATATTTCATTGTTCAGCAGTGAAGACATATCTAGTGCTGATACATAATAGGGTTGTGTGGATGGTAACCAAGATCCTAAACCGTTGCGCCAATGTTCTGCAAATAATTTATGTACAGCAGAATCAAAATACAGAAATCCAAGACAGATTATTGTCGGTATTATATAAGCAAGATTTGAAACAACTGGGGTTGGATAGGTACTGTAATGTCTAAAGGGCGTGCTGAGTTTATATCTAAGGGTATCAATTGATAATGCACGATCACCAGGCATAAATAACATAAAAAAGCCTACGCCGATCATAAAGGTATCAAACCCGCCATCGAAATCGCGTTGCATAGTCGTAAAGTTTACAAATATGATCCAGAAAATATAGTTACAAACCATGGAAAATTGGTAACGGTAACCAATAACTACAAAGCTTGCGATGATTCCCCAAAGACATAAGAAAAAAGGGATCATTGGGAATTCAACGTCTATATAGGGTATAGGGTCAAATATAAGGTGATTGAAATAGAGTAGAAAAATAATTTCTTGTAAGGTAACTAAACCATAAAGAACTCTAAATAAGCCTATACCAGTGGCTGGGGATTCTTTAGTGTTGAGGCTTAAGAGTTTTTCTGTGAGTAATTTATACATTTTCAGTAAAGAAAATGTGGAAATTATAGTATAGCTTGTAACTTTTGGGAGATATATTTTGAAGAGGTAAGGCCGCTTACTTTCTTAAGTTTAAGATTGAAAGCGACCTAAAATAACCGAAACCGATTGACTACGATTATTTTTCGTCGTCTGGATGCTCAGCAAATACCCATTTCAATAGTGCATAAACAGCACCAACAACTACAACAGCGCCAACCATGCCAGCTGGTGTTTTTAATGTTTCAGTTAGATCTAAAATAAATCCCATGTATTTGTCTCCTACGTAGATAATTTTTTTGGTAAATCACTAAATTCATAGCAATCGGAACGTGCATGATACTTCAGGAAACATTAATGTCAAGGCTTATTGTAAGTGAATTGCAAAGTTTTCTAAAAAAATTCACATTCCTGACTATAGTTGTTAATGCGTGAGAATCAATGTGGTATAGTTTCTGTTCTGTTTTAATAGCTGATTAATAAGAAGGAATAATAATGAAAAAATACGCTAAAATAGTACCGTTAGTTGCAATGTTTATTTCTTTATCTGCGACTGCAGATGTGGACTTAAAGAGTAATGCTGATATTCTGGGGAGATGGAAGGTTTACGCTGAAGCGACTAAGATTGATGGTGAGCAGAAGCCGCTGACAATTGAATGGGATTTTAAGTCGGATGGTATACTAAAACAGACAGCTACTGATTCTGTTGGACGTACTAAAGAAATGAAAATAGATATGAAATATACTGTAGAAGATGGCGATATAAAAAAACAAAAAACGCCAGGACAAGAAAAGTATGAAAGTTGCAATATAGTAGAAAAACAAAGTACAAAAATGATTCTAAAATGTCCGTTCTTGTACTATTTCTTAACTAAAATATAATAAGTTATTTATAAAATAAAGGGGATAACATATGATCAGCGGTATGGTAATGATTTTTGTCGCGCTTTGGTTTTATCAAACAGCGGTGAGAGCAAATGTAAACAATGTAATAATTTGGGTTGCAATTGGTGCGGTAGGATTTTTCGTATTACAGTTGCTTTTAGTTAACTTTAATATTTATATTTTAGAGTCAATCAGAGCTAGTGAAGGTGGCGCTGGTTATGAAGCAATTCAAGGTGCTGATAGAAAAAATGAAGGTGACTTTTTAGGTTTTGCTGGAATTTTGAAATCACTTTATCTTGAAGTTTCTCCTTCTGTTATAGGTTTTATTATCATTGCAGTTGCACGTTTGAAATTCTTAACAAAAGAAAGTTATACTGTACAAAACTTGTTTAGTGGTGTTAGTGATATTTTTCAAAATATCAAAAATAGTTTCAAAGCACCCTAGTTTTTAAGTTTTTGTACGAATAATAAAAGCTCAAGTGTAACTTGGGCTTTTTTATTGCCTAACTGAATAAGGTTTACCTAAAGTTAAATGATACTAGAAACCAAAATTACAATGGTAATCACGAAAAGGGCTGTAAAAATTAACCCTGCAATGATGTAGGTTGAAAGAGATCCATTCTCAAAGGCTTTCTTCCTATTTTCTTCATTTTGCACTCCTATAAAAGCAGAAAAAACACTTTTAAATACTTCAATAATAGATTGTTTGGACATGCTTATCTCCCAGATATAATAGAAAAATAATAGTGCTAGTCATCATTTAAAGCAACATTATATTCGCATCAGATAACGAACATTTGGCAAAATTAATGAGCAATACAGAATTATTAAAACAACAACTTTCTCAAAAAATCTTATTTCTCGATGGTGCTATGGGTACCATGATTCAGGGCTACAAGTTAGAAGAAAAAGATTTTAGAGGTGAGCGCTTTGCGCAGTGGGATGTTGATTTAAAAGGTAATAATGATTTATTGTCCATTACACAGCCTGATATTATTAAAGCGATACACAGTGCTTATTATGAAGCGGGTTCAGATATTGTAGAAACTAATACTTTCAATTCGACTAGTATTTCTATGGCGGATTATCATATGGAAGCATTAGCCTATGAACTTAATGTCGCTGCAGCTCGCGTTGCTAGACAAGCGGCAGATGAATACACCGCCAAAACACCTGATAAACCGCGTTTTGTTGCCGGTGTTTTAGGCCCAACAGCGCGTACGGCTTCTATGTCGCCAGATGTAAATGATCCTGGCTTCCGAAATGTCTTTTTTGATGATCTTGTTGTGGCTTATAAAGAGGCGACCTTTGGATTAATTGATGGTGGTGCGGATATCATTTTAATTGAGACTGTATTTGATACGCTTAACGCTAAAGCGGCTATTTTTGCTGTAGAAGAAGTGTTTGAAGAGATTGGTAATAAATTACCTGTCATGATTTCAGGTACTATCACTGATGCTTCAGGCAGAACTTTATCTGGCCAAACCGTGGGCGCTTTTTGGAATTCATTAAAGCATGTTAAGCCTATTTCATTTGGTTTTAACTGTGCCTTAGGTGCTAAAGAGCTTAGACAATATATCGCAGAATTATCGAACATTGCGGATACACATGTATCTGCCCATCCAAATGCCGGTTTACCTAATGAGTTTGGTGAGTATGATGAAACACCTGAGCAAATGGCTGAAGAGTTGGCTGATTGGGCTAAAAATGGCTACCTAAATATCATCGGTGGGTGTTGTGGTACTTCGCCAGCTACTATAAAGGCAATTGTTGATGTGGTTCAGCGCCACAAACCTCGTGCGATTCCAGATCTAGAAAAAAAATGTGGCTTGTCAGGTTTAGAGCCGATGACCATCGGTCCAGAAACCTTATTTGTAAACGTCGGTGAGCGTACTAATGTTACTGGTTCTGCGGCTTTCAAACGTTTAATCATAGACGGTGATTTTGAAGCCGCCTTAGATGTAGCGAAGCAACAAGTAGAAAATGGCGCGCAGATTATTGATATCAACATGGATGAAGGCATGTTGGAATCAAAAGAAGCGATGGTGCGCTTCTTAATGTTAATTGCGGCTGAACCCGATATAGCTAAAGTCCCCGTGATGTTAGACTCTTCTAAATGGGATATTTTAGAAGCTGGCCTAAAATGTATCCAAGGCAAAGGCGTTGTAAACTCTATCTCACTTAAAGAAGGTGAAGCAGCGTTTATTAAATATGCCAAATTAGTGCATCGCTATGGCGCGGCTGTTATTGTGATGGCGTTTGATGAAGCAGGGCAGGCAGATACTCAAGCCAGAAAGATTGAAATTTGTCAGCGTGCTTATAAGATTCTCGTAGAACAAGTCGGTTTCCCACCTGAAGATATTATCTTTGACCCTAACATATTTGCCGTTGCTACAGGCATAGATGAACACAACAATTATGGCCTCGATTTTATAGAAGCCACACGTGAGATTAAACGCACTTTACCTTATGCCTTAATATCGGGTGGCGTGTCTAATGTGTCATTCTCCTTCCGCGGCAATAACCCGGTACGTGAAGCGATCCATGCGGTATTTTTATATCACGCGATTAAAGCCGGCATGTCGATGGGTATTGTTAATGCCGGTCAGTTGGCTATCTATGAAGATATTCCACTCGATTTACGT
>CAJADF010000010.1 GCA_903938485.1 uncultured Methylococcaceae bacterium | reverse complement strand
TGCAGCTTATTGATTTTTAATTTAACTTACTTTATAAACAGACCACTACCCTTTATGGATAAAAAGTTCAGTAGGTCGGGTTACGCTAGCGCTAACCCGACCTACAAACTACAATCTACAAACTGCAATTAAATCAACAGCGACGCTATCTTGAACAATAATCTTCCACAATTTCAACGCTATATTGGTATCGATTATTCTGGGGCACAAACAGCAAACTCCAGTCTTAAAGGTTTACGTGTTTATTCAGCCACAGCCTCTTCCAAACCCATAGAAGTGTTACCTCCTAAAAGTACGCCTAAATACTGGACTAGACGAGGCATTGCAGAATGGTTAGTTGCCAGTTTAAACGAAGATATACCTACCTTAGTTGGTATTGATCATAGTTTTTCATTCCCTATGCGTTATTTTGAATATCATCAATTAACACAAGATTGGATACACTTTCTAGAGGATTTCCAAGCACACTGGCCTACTGATCAAGATGATATAACGGTAGACTCTATACGTAAGGGTTTACAGGGTAATGGAAGACATCGCTCTGGTAATGCTAAATGGCGACGATTAACTGAAGAAAAATCTAAAGCTAAATCTGTTTTCCATTTTGATGTACCAGGGCAAGTTGCAAAATCTACTCACGCTGGATTACCTTGGCTAAAATACCTCATAAAAAACGTTTCAAACAACGTACATTTTTGGCCATATTCTGGTTGGGACATTCCAACTGGATATTCAACTGTGCTTGAAGCTTATCCAGCACTTTATAACAATAACTTCAATATTGAAGATCGTACAGCAGATCAGCATGATGCTTATTCTATTGCGGCATGGATGCAACAAGCCGATACAGAAGGTGAATTAGTAGATTTCTTAAATCCACCGATAACAACAACTGAACGAACTATTGCAATAGTAGAGGGCTGGATAATTGGGGTAATTTAACGCTAATTGCCAACCAAGTAATCACCAATAACACCCAAGGTAACCAATGTTGTCGATATATTATAATATGTTCAACTTCGTTAACCTGTGGGTCGGCAGTCGAAGTATTTTGTAATTTTTGATTACTGACCTTCTTTAGTTTACGATCTAACGCTCTGGCTTTTTCTTTCTGCTGTTTCTTGTAAATATCAATGCCCTGTTGAATGCCCTGAGCAATTAACCGAGTTTGTTCTTTAGATTGAGCTGGCCGTTGTATACCTTTGGCTATTTTTAAACCCTCTTCTTGCGTTTGAGGCGATAGTTTTTGGTAGGTATTTTTAGTCATGTTAAGTTTATACAGTCAAAGTTTATGATCAATTGCGTCCGTAAGTATTGTAAAATTGCTTGGCTGTTCTGCCATTCTTTGAAGCATTTTGATATGCAAAATCTAAAGCTTGTTTATGCAAATCATTGAGATCACCCGTATATTCTGAAAAATAACTATCAATAATATCTAGATAAGTCTGGGTGTGTTGAGGATAAAAAGCGAGTCTTAATCCGAATCGATCTGATAGAGATATTTTTTCTTCCACGGTATCAGAATAATGTACCTCGTCATCAATCAACTGAGTAGCAAGATTATCACTCATTTTCTCGGGTAATAAATGCCGACGATTTGAAGTTGCATAAAACAATACATTTTCAGGTGGTAATTCAATAGATCCCTCTAACACACTTTTTAAGGGTTTATATAAAGTATCACCCGTATCAAAAGATAAATCATCACAATAAATAATAAAACGTTTAGACGCATCACGGATGTCATCAACAATCTCAGGTAGATAAATCAAATCTTGTTTATCGACTTCAATCAATCTTAAATCACGGCTTTTAAATTCATTTAATAGCGCTTTAACTAAAGATGACTTGCCGGTACCTCTGGCACCCCATAAAAGTGCATTATTAGCGGGCTGACCATTAATAAAGCGTAAAGTATTATCAACTAATTGTTGCTTTTGTTTATCTATTCCTATTAGTTGGTTTAAAGAAACAGGGTCAATCTGTAATACTGGTCGCAAATATTCTTTGCGTTGACGCCATATAGCAGCATAAATCGTATTCCAATCTATCAACATTCAGATTTTTACCTTTGATAACTGTTTAAAAATTAATTTACATTCATAGCACCAGCAACTCACTTCAATCTTTATTATAAAGAGTAAAAAGATATAGGATGTCTGTTATATAACAAATTTAACAAAAATTTTGTGTATTTGCACTAAAAACAACAAAAAAAAGCCATGCCATGTAGACTCACAAGCACAAATTATAAAAAATATTAATTTTGGCCTATAAAGTGCAACACTCATCAACGATACATGTTTTAATGTGTCTGTTATATTTATGTTAACTTTTTTGATTTATTGGAGTGTGTTATGGAAGAAATATTAGTTTTTGCCGTATTAGTTTTTACTGCTTATATTTTTTGGGGTGATAAATTTTTTAAGAATAGTGAAATATCAAAAATCGTTGTTCCTGAAGACTCTACTTTAAGAAGACATTTTCTTACGCAATTAAGTATTGAAAATGCTTATGCTGCCGCAGAAATTCAAAAACGTTCAGCAAAATAAGACCCACTTTTGAAGGCCTTAGGGTGATGGCCTAAAAAATTCACCCATTTTATAGCGATATTATCTAAAGCCTCCGTTGTTTTAATACAGACTGCACTGCAATAAAATGTAAACAATACAGACAAGATGACTAGTTTTTCAAATACACTTAATGACTAACAGAGACTTTCAAGGGAAATAAATCCTAAAGAAGTGAACTTTCAAGTCATTGAAATATACTATCCTAACCAACTTGCTCTTTCTGTTTACGTTTATACCTTCGGTCAAAATCCAAATACATAGGGTATAGATCTCAGGTATCTAATTACTGCCCATAATATAGACGGTAAAAATGAGAACCTTAACTTAAATAACACTTTAAGTATTATCGCTATACAACTGTTATATAATGTTTTTTTAAAAAAAATTATCAATCAAGAATTGACTTTTTTTGGAAATAAAACTTCATAGCAAATATTTATAAAGCATCACACTGTTAAAGATTGCTTCTTACCCACTTATGACTTTAGAATTAACCGTCGTCGGCACATTAATTTAAAGGAACATAAGCATGAAAACTATTCTTCCAACGCTTGCTTTAACACTATTCAGCATTGCAAACGTAAGTTTCGCTGCAGATATAATAAAAGGTGAAGCTATCTTTACTTCAAATTGTGCAGGGTGTCATGCGGGGGGACAAAACTTCTTAGCCCCTCATAAATCATTAAGTAAAGCAGATTTAGAAAAAAACCAAGTCAATACTTCGGCTGCTATTATTGATAAAGTAATTAACGGTCAATCACCTATGCCTGGCTTTGGCAAACTTGGGATCATAAGTGCTGAAGATATTGAGAATGTTGCTGCTTATGTTTTAAAAAAATCGGAAGCAGACTGGAAATAGATTATTTTTGTTAAAATTTAGTCTTTAATTTGGCATTGATTAAACAGAAACTAAATAAATCTATTACTAAGGTCTAATCGATATAACATTGGATTTATTTCTAGTTAATACAAACTTAGCTTAGAAGTCATTAATCTATAGCAGGCTGAGATGATTCTTCTGTTTAGTCCTATGGTAAAATATTCTGATTAATAAGATTAACTCGTTAACATTATGTTTTTAAAAGATTTCTACAACACTCAAGATGGAAGCACAATCATTACGTCTACTCAAGCAAGTACATTCGCTAAAGAAATAGCGCATGATTTCAATCCATTACATGATATTGATGCTAAGCGCTACTGCGTTCCAGGTGATTTATTGTTTTCACTCGCGTTAGAGAAATATGGCCTTAGCCAACAAATGCACTTTACCTTTGCAGGCATGGTTGGGCATGATGTGTTATTACATTTCCCTGAGAACGCAGTTGATCATATTGATATAAAGGATAAACAAGGAAAAACGTACTTAGAAGTTGACCGTTCAGGAGAAGTTAGTCGAGATACTGCTTTGATTGAAAGCTTTATAAGAGATTATGTGGCATTCTCAGGCCAAAACTTCCCGTATGTACTCGTGCCTTTATTAGAACAGGAAAATGTGATGTTTAACCTGAGTCGTCCTCTCGTTATCTATGAAAGTATGACCTTAAACTTTGATCATCTTGACTTTAATCAAGCGTCCGTAGAAATGTTAGATCCAAAGATTGAAGTTGATGGTAAACGCGCTACGGCTTTTTTACACTTTCAGATGAAGGCTGACGATAAAATCGTGGGGAAAGGCTTTAAAAAACTAGCCATCAGTGTACCTAGTAGTTATGAAACTGAGCCTATGCAAGCTTTTGTGGATGAATACCTCAATAGAAAGCATACTTACTTAGGCGCATAACTAAAATCAGCAAACCATTCCGTTAATTTACGCGAGTCGCCTAAAATACTTAGGCGACGATCAATGGTGTTATGATTACCCCACACCACATCATTTAAAGCCCCCTGCTCTAACTCTGTTTTTATTTCGTTACAATACAATCCTAAATCACGTTGTACATAAAATCCATAAGTACGGCAAGCGACAGGACGATATTCATAAATCATACATGCGCCTGCAGATAGATCTAACATAGGACAAATGATTGGACGCATGGTTTGCGCTGCAAGTGCGGTGATTTTTTGACTGACTTCAATAAATTGCGTTTTAGGTAAAGACATTAAGCCTTCTTTAAACAAGTTCCATTCTGCATGGGTAAGACTAGGCATTTCTGCTAGACGCCGACAACATAAGTCACACCCCATCCGACACAACCAATCTGGATTATTAGTGCGAATATCTTCTACTCGGGCGTCAATATCTTCATGAAGTGTAATCAGTGTATTCATCTTGCTTAGTTTTTAATGCCAATACCCTTGTGTAACATTAACAAACTAAAGAACACGGCAATAACAATAAAGCCCGAGGTAATTAGGTAAGCAAATTCAATATTTACATCAGTCACACCAATCAAACCAAAACGAAAAGTATTTACCATATATAAAATTGGATTAGCTTTAGAGATGGTTTGCCAAATATCTGGCAACATTCCTACAGAGTAAAACACACCGCCCAAATAACTTAAAGGGGTTAAAACAAAATTTGGAATAATTGATATGTCATCAAAACTTTCTGCCAATATCGCATTAATAAAACCCGCCAAGGCAAATAATATAGCCGTCAACAAGGCAATACTTAGCGTAATGAAAATGTTCTGCACAGCAATTTCAGTAAAAAAAAGTGATATTAAAGTCACTACAATCCCCACTAATAGCCCTCTAATGACACCACCACTGATATATCCAGCCAATATTACCCAGTTGGGCACGGGGGCTACTAATAACTCTTCAATATTGCGTTGAAATTTTGTTGAATAAAAAGAGGACACCACATTGGCGTAAGAATGACTAATCACCGACATTAAAATAATACCTGGCACTATATAATCCATATAACTAGCACCTTCAATGACCCCCAATCTAGAGCCAATCAATTTTCCAAATATTAAGAAATACAGCGATGTCGTAATAGCGGGCGGTAATAAAGTTTGTGGCCAAATCCTAACAAAACGAACAATTTCTTTGACAATGATGGTTCTAAGCGGAATTAAAACATTCATTAACGATTACCTTCAGATGATGAGTCTATCAAATCCATGAATAACTGTTCTAATCGATTACTTTTGTTTTTTAAACTTGAAACTCGAATGTTTAAGCGACTTAATTCATTAAATAAGGCATTTAACCCGATCACTTTTGGCACCGTTACATTTAAGACTTTATCAGTAATGCTTTCTAATTGATAACCTTCAATACTAGGAATAGTCAACAAAGGTTCGGCTAAATCTAAAACGAAATGATCTACATGTAATCTTGCCAATAAAGCTGCCATATCAGTATTTTCAACTATATTACCTTGATCAATAATGGCAATATTACGACACAAACTTTCAGCTTCTTCTAAATAATGTGTGGTTAAAATGATAGTAGTACCATTGTCATTAAGCGCTTGCATCATCTTCCACATTGAGCGCCTAATTTCAATATCAACACCAGCAGTGGGTTCATCAAGAATTAACAGCTTAGGCTCATGTACCATTGCTCTAGCAATCATGACACGACGTTTCATACCACCGGATAAACGTCTAGAAACCGTATCACGCTTTTCCCACAAATCCATTTGTTTTAAACAGATTTCCGTTCTTTCAATAGCGCGTTTTCTGGGGATACCATAGTACCCTGCTTGATTAAAAACGATACTTTTAACCGTATCAAATTGATTAAAATTAACTTCTTGAGGCACAACGCCTAAGCAACACTTGGCTTTCGATCGCTCTGTGTTTATATCATGTCCAAATATACTAACTTGACCACGTGTGCTATTAACTAAAGAACTGATAATGCCAATAGCCGTGGACTTACCTGCACCATTAGGACCTAATAATGCAAAAAAATCACCTTCTGCAACATCAAGATCTATGCCTTTTAAGGCCTCAAAACCATTATTGTAAGTTTTTCGCAAATTACGTATAGATAATGCATTCATATTGAAACTAACACTTAACGGAAACCCATAAATAAGTTAAATTAGACAGGTGTTGGCTTGTAGCCATAGTAAACAAACAAAATTTTAACAGATATTAACTCGCTTAGTAGACAAAACTGGATAACCCGTGCCTATAAATCCACCAGAAATGGTTGCCGCAGTTGACCTTGGTTCTAACAGCTTTCACATGATCGTTTGTAGCTTGAAAGAAGGTACACCACAAACGATTGATCGCCTTAGAGAAATGGTCAGACTTGCTTCAGGTCTTGATGAAAATAAATTCTTAGATGAAAAAACCCAGGCAAGAGCACTGGCTTGTTTAGAAAGATTCGGTCAGCGTATAAAACATTTCCCTGAAGGAAGTGTTAGGATCGTTGGCACTAATACCCTTAGAACGGCTAGCAACGCAGTCGATTTTATAATAAAAGCTGAAAAAGCGTTAAACCATCCAATTGATATAATTTCTGGAATTGAAGAAGCCCGTTTAATTTACCTTGGCGTTTCTTACAGCTTAAGTAGTAATGCCAATTTACGCTTAGTCATGGATATAGGAGGTGGAAGTACCGAATATATTATTGGTACAGGCCAAGATCCCAAAGAGAAAGAAAGTTTACACATGGGGTGTGTAACCGTTAGTAATCTCTTTTTTAAGGATGGCCGCTTATCAAAAGATGCTTTCACACAAGCCACTCTCTATGCAGAACAAAAATTAGAACCCTTTCAAAGAAAGTTTCATTGCCAAAATTGGGATGAAGCTATCGGTGCTTCAGGTAGTTTACGATCCATTGCTAAAGTATTGTTTGCAAAAAACTGGAGTAACAATGGTATTACACGACAAGGATTAGAAAAATTAGTCCTGCACTTGTCACAGTGTCAGCATACTAATGAACTCAATTTACCTGATCTTGATCCAGAACGCTTACCAGTATTCCCAGGCGGTGTAGCCATTGTGTACGCTACTTTTAAAAGTCTTGGGATAGAACAGATGACCGTTGCTGATGGTGCCCTAAGAGAAGGTCTGATTCAAGATTTATTAGGGCGTATTAACGATCAAGATATGCGTTCAGTGACCGTGCAAGCGCTTGCCGACCGTTATCATACCGATAAGAAACATGCGGTTAGAATTAAAAATACGATGCAGTTTTTATTAGCGCAATTGAAAGAAAATTGTCATTGGGCTATGAATGAAAATTGTATTCAATTCTTAAACTGGGCAGCCGATTTACACGAAATTGGTATTGATATTGCCCACAGCCAATATCATAAACACAGTGCCTATATTATTGAAAATGGTGATTTAGCAGGATTTTCTAAACAAGATCAATTAATCTTAGCTACGTTAATTAGATACCATCGTCGTAAATTCAGTAGTACATGGTTTAATGCACTGCCCTCACCTTGGTCAGAACTGATACCTTATCTGGCAGTCATATTAAGATTAGCCGTTTTACTGCACCGTAATCGTTATGATCTTGATTTACCAAATTTTAAAATTTGTATTTTAAAGTCTAAGATTTATCTACAGTTCCCAGATCAATGGTTAATACAATCGCCTTTATCGCATGCCGACCTAATACAAGAAGCTGATTACATTAAAACCGCGGGTTTTAAATTAGATTTTATCTAACGGTATAAAAATGATAATAATACTAAGGCTACTTAAATATTCATTTGCTACCCTAGTATTATTATGTTTTCTTATCGTTTTCTTTGGTGTCAGTAACAAACCGGATGTGGCAATTGACTGGAAGTTAACGACTGATGATGTAATTAGGGCTCAAAAAATTTTACACGAAGGCGCAAAGATTAAACCTGACGAGATTGGCACTATAGAACTCAGTCAAGCGGATTTAAATCTTGCCACTAATTATCTATTTAATAGGTATACCAATAGCGCTGCAGTAATAGAGCTTAAAAATAAAGCCGTCAGATTTACTGTAACGATGACGCTACCTCAACAACTGATATTTGGTAAATACGTCAATATCAGTTTTAAACTAGGTAACGAAAAACCATCGGATCGTCCTAAACTGACAAAATTTAAAGCGGGTGCTCTATTACTTCCAGCTAAATTTGCGGCTTTAATTATAGACACCATCATTCAACACACGCGCTTAAATGAATATTTTATTCTAGCCACAAGACCGCTTAAGTCTGTCGATATAAATGAACATAGAGTCATTATTGCTTACTATTCCAGTAAAGAAACCCGTTTACATGCGGGTAATATTATTACCCATAATATAGAATCTCCTGAACTTAATATCTACCAAATTAAGATATATGAAGTTGTAAGTAACCACAATCCTGCTTGGCGTTTATCGTTAGCTGACCTATTAAAACCTACTTTTCAGTTAGCCCTTGAAAGGTCATCAATTGAAACCGCTATTAAAGAAAATAAGCTAGCTATCATGGCAGTTAATAATTATGTCAATCATAAAGAACCTAAAGCATTTATAACCCGTTCTGTTTCAAAACAAACTTACAAATACTATCCAACTTTTTTATACAAACGAACAGATTTAGCACAACATTTCATCAGTTCAGCAGCCATAACCGCCTCACTCAACCGCGAAATAGCAAAAGTAATGGGCGAAGAAAAAGAATTGAGTGATGCTAACGGAGGATCAGGTTTTAGTTTTGTCGATCTAACGGCAGATAAAGCGGGCAGTAGGTTTGGAGAACTGGCTACCTCTACGCCAGAAAATGCTCGTAAAGCTCAAAAAATGATGGCTGAAATTAAAGATTACAGTGATTTTATGCCTGAGCCAAGAGATTTACCAGAGCATATGAACGACGCTGAATTTAAATTAAGATATGAGTCAATTGATAGCCCAGTCTATAGAGAGATTAGCAAAGAAATTGACACTCGAATTTCAAATATCCCCTTATACCAATAAGGTATGATTAATCTATTTCAATTACTGAATAAGTTTTGCAGGTTTATAAACACCATAATTTGGACCGCTTCCACCCATCTCTTCAGTTTCACAACCTTCTGATAAATTAAATCTAACGGTTTTCTCATCTCTATTAACATAAGAAATTACTGCGCAATTAAATCCAGTCACTTTTTGAGATGACCCTGGCGATAATTTATTAACCGTTGGAAATATGACTTTTTGATTTTTCTTAAGGCCAATCGTATCAAATAAAGTATTATTCATTAGAGGATTTTGAATAATCTTAACTTTACCTTTAACGACATCATCACTAATTTCCATCTCAAACTGTTTATCAGTGCCTTTAGATATTTTATATAATTCATCGCTTGTGTCTTCACGATTATGACCCCACCTTACGCCTTGGCAAAATGCTCCATCGTCATAAGAATCAAATTTAACAGTGATATTAGGGTAAGAGTGATTAATATTTGAATCATAATCACAATCTTGAAAAACTAACGGTAATGCAGCAACGCCCGTATTTATTTTTCCGGGTGAATTAATATATGCAACCGCTGTTGATTGAATAGAAGTGACATTATTGCCCAATAAACCACTAAAGAAGGGCACAACATTTGACTTTGTAAGAACAACCTTAATAGCTAAAGATCTAGTATTCGAAGCGCTTTGTACTTGATATATTTTACTATCACTAAAATCCCAATATAACCCAGATACTTGAATTTCTGCATCCGTTAAAATAGTATTATTTACAGTATTAGCTTTTGCAGCCGCTATTGCGGCATTACTAGCATTAGTAAAATTGGGAGACCCCACTTGAGTAGAATCAAAATAATGATTAGCGCCTCTTAACGCCGACGCATCAGCCGCATTTTGCAACTCCTGTTTAGTAACATTATGAGTTGCAATATTTATGACAAAAGCACTAACAGCCAGCAAAATAGGTAAACAAATTGCAGAGAGCACTAAAATTGCACCACTTTCATTTTTGTATCTAATTTTTAAAGTCATAAAGAAACAACTATTCGTTATACATAGTGACTACAGACGACATATTAATGGTATTACTTATTGCATTACTACTGATTAAAGCACTTAATTTACCAATAAAAAGACCCGTATAAGTGTAAGTTACTTGAATGGTCATTGCTGTATCTTGTACTATTGACGTTGAGTTTATAAAACTAACCGTACAAGCCTTTGAATTAAGTCCAGAACTTAATGATATTAGATTTTGTAAACAATAACTTGTGGCTTTATTTACACCTGCCAACTGCGCACTAGCCAGTGTTTTAGTGTTAGAAGCAATAATAGCAGACCTAACACCATTTCTAGCCGCATTAGTGATAACGCCTTTATCATAAAGTGCTAGGCCGAATTCTATAGGTACGAACATACAAAATACAAATAAAGGTAAAACAATTGCAAACTCAACCAGTGCGGCACCTTTTTGTAGTTTGTGATTAATAAAATATTTCATGTAATTACCTATGATTACGCTCTAATGACATCCTATGCTTTTTTTAAATTATCTGTAATTAATAATTAATCAATGGGCCTTTTTTTCTCGAAGTAATTTAATATTTTCATTAGCTTTCAGAAAATAAACGGGGGATTGATCAATTGCCATTTGTAAATATTTTTCCGCCCATTCAACCTTATTATTAATCATACAGATATATCCGATATTATTATAAGATTCATAAACGGGCATAATGCGATTAAACAAACTTACTGCACTATCATAATGATTCTCGATTACTTCAATGAGCGCTAAATTATAGATAGCTCTGTGATAGTTATTATCAATTTTTAAAGCTTGATTAAAATAGTTTTTTGCCGCAGGTTTATCACCCGACAAATAAAACGAATACCCTATATTATTGAATAACATCGGATTTAAAGAATCCTTATTTAAGGCAACTTGGTAATGTTTAATGGCATCGGTATATTTTTGATCTAAATCCGCAATAACACCTAAGGCGTTATGTACCCGCCATGTCGATAAATTAGAAGCTGCCGCCTTCTCAAGTAATTGTTTTGCTTTGATCCCTTGACCTAGGTCAAAATAATAAAGCCCTAGATATTCGTTAGCGGTTTCATTTTTGTCATCTATTTTAAGAATATCATTAAACACCTTGACAGCTAACTCTTTATTCTTATTTTGAACGTGAATAAAAGCTATATGTTCAAGTGCATTTATATTTAATGGATTAAACTGAAGTACCTTAATAAAATAAAACAGTGCATTTTCAGACCGACCTTCTTTTAGTTCTTTCTCACCCTTATCAAAGGCTTGTTTTTCAGTTTTAATGTCTGGATCAAGAAGATTAAATAAACTGGTAGAATTCTTAACGGGCTTATCTTCAGAAGTTTTTAATAATTGACAACCCGATATACACAATGAGAAAGTCAGCGTCAAAAAAAAAGATAAATAGGGATGTTTCATTACATTATTAACTCATTGACTTCATTATTGAAATAATAGCTGGACCTAATATAACAATAAAAATACCCGGGAAAAAGCAAAATGCCAAAGGCATCATCATCTTAACCGCCAATTTAGCGGCTTGTTCTTCAGCCGCCTGTAAATGCTTGTCACGTATATCTTCAGAATAGGCTCTTAAAGTATCAGCAATACTAGTACCAAATCGAATACTCTGAGTAATTGCATTTGTAAAACCTTTAATATCATCAACACCTGTTCTATCCAGTAAATGTAAAAATGCTTTTTCGATATCAACACCTGATCTTAACTCAGCAATAACCATACCTAACTCATAAGCCATCACTTCGTTATTTATTTCTGCATCAATAACAATTCGCTGTAAGCCTGTTTCGAAACCTAAACCCGCTTCGCTACACACAACGAGTTGATCAATAATATCCGGCAAACTTTTACTAATTATTTTTTGCCGCGCAGTAATTTTATTATCTAAATAAAAACTAGGTAATATATAACCGATACTTAAGGCACCCACCATTAAAACAACAATATTCTGTTCAACAATTACAAATAATGGGCTAGCCAAAAACACCAATACCATAAGCATTAAAATTAATAAAATTTTAAACCCATAAAAAATTTGTAAACTATTTTTATTAACATAGCCAGCATGTAATAAGCGTTTAGCGTCAACTGCTAAACTGTCCTCATCAGGATTACGTAAAAATAATCTATCACCAAATTTAATAGCAATGTTGAATAGTATACTTTTTTGATTTTTATTATTTAACTGTACTACTTTTTTTCGAGCTTGAATCGAGTGATCATTTGATAGATTAAAAATAATTACAGCAACTAGGAGGACTAATACGAAAACTAAACAAAGCAAAATAAACTTAATTAGTGCACTGTTTGTAAGAAGATTACTGGGTAAAAAATAATTGATATCCATTTGACCTCCTATATATCAAAACTAATCTGATTTCTTACCCAAATTACGCCCGTAATTTGTAGAACCAGGCCAAACTGAAGCAATAAATGACCAATCTCGGTATCAAATAAAGGTTCAACGTAAGAGGGCGAACTAACTGAAATACCGATAAAAATCAAAACCGGCAATAAGGCGAGCACAATGGCAGAAATTCTTGCTTCTGCTGTTAATGTCATGACTTTCCGTTGAAATCGCACTTTGTTCCGCATGACTAAACTTATTTTATTTAACAACTCCGCTAAATTACCTCCTGTTTCTCGCTGAATCAGTATGGCACTCACTAAAGAAATTAAGTTTTTGCTAGGCACACGGATGAGTAAATAATTGAATGCGATGCGTATATCTTGTCCGTAATTAATTTCATCAAAAACAGTTTTAAATTCATAGGCAATCGGATCTGGCATTTGTTGAGAAACATATTGCATGGCATCGTTAAAGGGATACCCCGCTCTTAATGCCCTCACAATAGTGTCAATGGCTTCAGGTAACTGTTCTTCAAATGTAGCCAATCGTTTCTTACTGTCATATTTCAATTTATAAATCGGTAAAAAACCACAGCCCAAAAAAGCGAAAACAGAAAATAATAAATTATCTGTAAATGACCCTGTCACAATTGCTGACGTAATACCTAATCCAAACATGATTAATAGTACTTTATAAGCAGGATAATATTTACCCGTCTGTTCAATAAGATCGTCTATGGGTTTGATAACCGATTGTGATTCTAACCATAACTCCATCGGAGAAAGACGCCGTAAAAATTTCAATCTGACTAACGAATATTCAGATTGTTTTTTATAGTCTTCAAGCGTTTTTAAGCGCTCCCGTATTTGTTTACTCTCTTTATCGCTGTTGCCTACAATGGAAGACGTCATGAGTCTTAAAATTAAAAAAGACGCAATAGTCACCAAAACAAAAAGAATAAAAACGGTATTCTTATCCATTTAATATTACTCTGCAGTTTTATTATTAAAAAGATCGTAATTAACAACAATGCCGCGTTTTTTCATGCGTTCGTAAAATCTAGGCACCACACCAGTAGCAACGAAACCACCCGCGACATTACCGGCATCATCAACTCCTTTACGTTCAAACCTAAATATCTCTGACATGGTAATAACATCGCCTTCCATGCCACTGACCTCAGAAACACTGACGACACGACGGCCACCATCTTCCATACGCTCCAATTGCATAACGACATTAATAGCAGAAGCTATTTGAGTACGTATCGTTTTAACAGGGAGTTCAAATCCAGACATAGTAACCATGCTTTCAACTCTAGATATTGCATCTCGTGGCGTATTAGCATGAATGGTTGCCAATGAGCCATCATGCCCCGTATTCATGGCTTGTAACATATCAAAGGCTTCTTGCCCCCTAACCTCACCAATGATGACACGATCAGGCCGCATTCTTAATGCGTTTCTCACCAAATCTCGCTGTGTTACCGCACCATTACCTTCAATATTAGGAATTCTAGTTTCCAATCTAACGATATTATCTAAATAAATTTGTAATTCTGCAGAATCTTCAATGGTAACTACCCGTTCCGTGTCAGGAATATTGTTTGCTAATGCATTTAACATGGTCGTTTTACCTGAACCCGTGCCACCCGACACTAAAATATTCAACCTTGCCTTAATCATAAGTGCAAATATCTCAGCCATTTCAGGGCTAATACTGCCGAACTTAATCATATCGTGTAGTTCTTTTTTATTTTTTGTAAAACGACGAATTGAAACAGAAGGACCATCTAATGACAGGGGGGGAATAATGGCATTAACGCGAGAACCATCCAGTAACCTAGCATCCGCATAAGGACAAGATTCATCAATTCTTCTACCCACTTGAGAAACAATACGATGCACTATTTTTAAGAGATGTTCGTCGTCTTTAAAAGTAACGGGGGTTTTTTCTAAAATACCAAAGCGCTCAACAAATACTTTTTTGGCGCCGTTAACTAATATATCTGAGATGGATTGATCGTATAACAGATGCTCTAGAGGTCCTAAGCCAAGAATATCGTTAAGTAACTCATTGACAATAAGTTGTCGACTCTTTGCAATAATCGGTAAGTTTTCCTCTTCTAAGACCCTACGCGCAATCATACTAATTTGTTTACGTGCATCTGCAATATCTAATTTGATAACTTGAGATAATTCAAGATGCTGCATCAACTTTTCATAAATTATATCTTTATAAACAATCTCTTGATCTGTTAATAAATCAAATTTTAAGGGTTCATGATGCTTTACCACCTCTTTAACTTCAATATTAGAAGAGGCTTCAGGTGCAGTTTCTTTTACTTTAAAATCGAAATTTGCTGATGAAAACTCTTGAATACGTGTTTTTAAAGTCATGTTAATCCTAAATAAATTAATCTTTTTTATTAAATATTTTAGTAAAAATACTCGTTTTCTTATCTATGTTTTCAACATTAATATTTAAGACTGCCGTTAATTTAAATAAATGTTCAGTAATTTTGGACTTTTTAGCAAACTCTAAGAAGGGTTTGCCTAAATTCAAAGATTGCGGGATCAGTTCATCATCTTGAAGCATAACAAAAAGATTTTTTGTCTCTAAGAAGTCAGTTATAAATTTAACATTTAAACTAGAGTCAGATTGATAATGATTAACAATAAAATGAATATTATTCGGTGAAATTTCCAAATCTTTTTTTAATGTATTCAACAAAATCTTAGCATGATGAATGTCTGCCACCGTTTGTTTCATAACAACAAATATATTGTTTGATTTATCCAGTACGACAGCTGAATCTAGATTTAACTGCCTCGGTAAATCTATAATAATGTGATCATAGTTAAACGAAATTAAACCTAACATGCGTTTAACCGATGTTGTGAACATTTCATCTGAAATAAATAGATGATCACTCGTTACATTTGCAAGCAATTTAAGATTGCTTTTATGTTGTGTTAAATAACCTTCAAATGCTGAAATATCGAGTGAGGTAATTTTCTTTAATACCTCAATAATCGAATATTGAGGTTGAATATCTAAATACAAAGATTGAGTAGGACACTGAAAATCCATATCTAATAACAAAGTATTATTTTCAGTTTGTGATGCACAGATATGCGCTAAATTACAGGCAATAAAACTAGAACCTGCACCACCTCTTACACTAATGACACTGGTTATGGTCCCAGATTTAAACTCATTATGTTTAATTTCATAGATGATTTTTTTTAATGTTGTCGTTAAATCATTAAGATTAATCGGTTCACAAATAAAATCCTTTGATCCTGCTTTCATAGCAAGACGCATTAATTCACTGTTTTCCTCTTTTGCAATAACTAACAAAAGCGGGTGATCAGAGACAGGAATTAAAGATAATTTATTTAAAATATGAGCCGTATCATCATCTAATATTAAAATTAATAATTGGGAGTGATAATTTTCTTCAAATTGAATTTCGTGAGTTGTTGATTCAATAGGAATAGGATTAACTTCAATTTTAGTGATTGAAGTTACGACTGTACTTATTTTCTTAACTTCATCTGGGATTTTCCCAACAACGTGTATTTTTACATCCTTTTCATACATAATAACTTTATATCGTTGTTCTCATATTAATACATTATTGAGTTGCACTAAATCCACTTAAGCCCTTTAAATTAACGCCGGAATTGGAATCTACTGTGGGTGTATTGTAACTATTTCTAAAGCCGTTGAGTACCTGACTCGCAGTAATACCATCCAGTGTTTTGGGATTTTTAGAAATATCAGCTTTTATGCCATTAGAATTTACAATTTGAGCTTTAATTGTAGTACGTACCGCACTACCCAATTGATAATCTTTATTTAAAAAATCATTAGAATCATGTTTTACCGAGCACGCACTTAAGCTAACAAGTAATAAAATGAACAACATTTTAAAGGTCATAACTACTCCTCACTATTAATTTGGTGACCAAACTTACCCGTTGCACCACCTAATGCCGGATTTAACATGGCTGATTTATTTCTCGTATTTTTACCTGTCATTTTACCCAATAAATAAAATTCAATATCATCGGATGTTACATAAGTATCAACCGGAAGTTTAACTTGACTTTGACTAATGGGTTTTGCTAAGTGAGGTGTAATCATAATTAACAATTCTTTTTGTTCATTAGACGTCTGGCGATTTCTAAATAAGGCACCTAAATAAGGAATATCCGCTAACCCAGGTGATAGTTGTTGATTATTGGAATTTTGTTCACTGATTAAACCGGCAATGGATAATGTTTGTCCATCTGATAATTCTAAGGTTGAATCCGCTTCACGCGTATTAAGACTAGGCGTAACAGAATCGACACCTGTTATTTTCGCGGCGTCTTTTGTTAATTGACTCACCACAACATGCGTTTTTAAATTGATACGATTACCATTAATGACCACAGGGGTAAATTCAATGCCTACCCCATATTGTTTAAACTGAACGTTACAAGGGTTTTGGATAGTAGAGCCACTTGAACACACTGAATAAGGAAATTCACCACCGGAAAGAAATGACGCTTTTTTACCACTTAAAGTGGTTAAATTGGGTTCTGCCAATACGGTGACTAAATCAATATTTTTAGTTAAATTTAATGTCCAATCCATTAAAGTATTGCCCAACACATAGGATGCCCCAAAAGTTGCACCCCCCAAAGCAGCACCGGAAGCGGCTGTAGCCGCTTTTGAAAGTACATTCCAATCAAAAGTACCATTAGGTAAATCAGTGGGTTTACTTGCCCCTTGTTGAAGGCTAAATTGTCTAGCCAAGGTTCTGGACACTTCAGCTATTTTTACTTCTAATAAAACTTGTTGCTCACCACCAATATGCATCATGTTAACAATTAGATTATTTGAGGGACTATTGTTAGTAGTTGTACCATTGTCACAACCTATGTTTTTTTGATTTGATGACCCACTACTTTGAGATGTATTAACATTTGGCATATTGCCATTATCTGCGGCGACAAATACACCACTATTACCAGACGATTTATTGTATTGCATGGCCGAAGAAGCAAATCCTTGAGCAATTCTAATGGCGTAATCCATTTTTTCTAGACTTGAAACTTCTCCGCTTAAAATAATGCAACTTTGAGAACTACGCACGGCAATCGTCTCTTCTGGTAAAGTTTCATACAATTTTTGTTTTAATAATTCGAGATTATGTGTGGTTTCAATATCTAAAACCATAGTAGGCGCGCCATTCTCTTCAGTTAAAATAGCTTGCGTAGTCCCTACAGACCGACCTCTTATTAATAACTGATTAGGCGGAAATAAATTAAAGTCGGCTATTGAATCATTACCCAGATTAATATGACTAAAAGGTTTATCCAACACCATGACGAGAGACTTATTTATGGGCACTTGGATATTAACAGGAATTAAGCTCGCACTCGTTTTTATATCAGCACTTGCTAGATTAAATAAACAATTGATGCCTAATAAAATAAAACTGATCATTAAAGCGGGCGTCTTATTCAGCATGTATAGTCCCTGTCTGTTGATGTGAATGAATTAAATAAAACGTAGACTACCAATTTAGCACTGTGATTTTATGAGATTTTACAACATGTTGTTCTGGATTTTGTGGCGTTTGCTTAATTATTTCGGCTTTTTTAGGCGGGACAACATCTTCAACGATATTTTGATCTAATGGATTTCTAAGCGTAAATTGCAAAGAAGATCTTTTCATGGCTTGTACCAATGTCTCTGCCTGATGAGGTAACACTTCAACTGTTAACGCTCTAACGACAGAAGGTTTTTCTGAATCTGCTGTTGATTTTTGATCAATAGCCAACACTTTAATATTTTTAAGGATAGTTTCTGTTTTACCATCATCTTGAACAGCAATGATATCAACCTTATTGCCGGGTAAAACAAAACCTGCTACACCCATCACATCATCAACTCGCACACTGACAGCTCTCATATCGTTTGCTATTAAAGCCGATAAATTACTGCCACCCAAGTTATCTTTAATTTGCGGCTTTATGATGACTTCACCTGCAAGAAAATCTCGTTGCACAACTTTACCAATCACATCAACTGGCGTTGTAAAAGTATCACTGGGTATATTATCTTTAGGCCACATAACCACTTTTACTTGCTCTGCTAAAATCTTGCTGGCAAAGTTAATGTTGGAAGCGGCAACAACAACAGGCACTAAAGCGCTAGCCTGAACGTTATCATTTTTATGTGATTTAGATTCTAACCAATTATTCGCCATCCAAACGGCAGTCACTGCTATAAGGATTGCAATTATTAAGGTTAAGGGGAATTTCCTAAACATGTAATTGTATTGCAGTCATATAAAGATATGACTGCTTTATAAACGAAATAAAAAAACTTTATTTTATTGCCGTATCAACAGCTGTAAATTTAGCTGCAACATCAGTTCCAAGCGTTTTAACTACTGTGATAGCAACTGCCGCGATTAAAGCAACCATGATTGCGTACTCAATCATCGTAGCTCCACGTTGTTTTCTTTTTGACAACATTTTTTGATTTACAGCCATTTCTAATCCTCTACATTGAAGTACTTATTAAATAAAAATTTGTATCTTTACAGTGATTTCTTATAAAACTAAATACATTTTACATCATAATTAGTTTTTATAAAATTACATCAATGTTAATTGATAATCTGTAAAGACTAAAGATCTTTCTTATGGCGTTGGCGTTCCTGTTATTGCATTATCAACCGTTGTGAATTTAGCAGCCACATCAACCCCAAGCGTTTTGACGACAGTAATTGCAACAGCAGCAATTAAAGCAACCATAATTGCATACTCAATCATCGTAGCGCCACGTTGCTTTCCTTTTGATAGCATTTTTTTATTTACGACCATAGGTTATCCCATAATTAAACAATTAAAAAAATTTGATTCTTACAAGAAAATGTCTTAAGGCTTTATTTAGATTCTACATCAAATAAAAAATTATTAAAACTTATTTTTTATATGTTTTATAAATCAACTTAACTAGATGATATAAAATAAAAAAAAATAAATAATATTTACTTTTAAATTAATAAATTTAACGCAATACTAAAATCGTAACCCGCTATAGCTCCCATTATTTTGACGCAAAAAAAAACCAGAGACCTGAGGGCTCTGGCTAACGTAAAATGAATTAAATATTTGAGATTTAGACAACAATAATATGTATTGGCCCTGTCCAAACACCATTACCATTTGTGCCTAACGCCCTTACCCGAATCCAATAAGCTTGTGCAGGTATTAAATTTGTTAATTGAATGTGCGTGGCTGTTTTAGATGACGCCGCATGCGACCAATTTTTTTCAATTAAGAGGTCTAATTGACTCAATTGCACTTCATAACTCACTGCGCCGGTTAACAGACTGACTTTAATATCCAATGTGCCACTTAACACACCATGAGATACCTGAAAATCAGCAGGTGCCGGTAAAGGATTTATACCACTATTAGGTGTGTTATCACGTCGTAATCCATAACCCGTAGTTTCCAACTTAATGACACTACCCTCAGAGACTAATTCAAAATACGAGGCTAATTATTTAAGCATCTTAGTTAACGCTAAGCGATAACTATCTCTTAATGCAACTTAAACAATATCTTTAGATAAAGCGGCATGATAAGCCGCCTCATAAGCTATATGTGCCGCCGTTAGCTCTGCTAAAGTAGGCACCTGCACCAACCAAGGTTCAGGGTAATTAATATTAGATGTGACGCCAGCTACGATAGTACCTGACTTCTCTAAAAAACCCACCTCAGAGAGGCGAATGCATGAACAATTAACTCATGCACATACACACAAATTAAATGCACATAGATAATTGTTTAGAATTAATAGCGCGTGATGAATAGTGAGAGTGTACAAGAAATAAATGCATGTAATATTGATATAAACGCAGTCACAAATAAAAAAAACGCATTTATATTGGGTAAGTTTGCGGGGACAATTTTTAATTGTGACCGCTATTTATAATAAAAAAATTAATATTTATCTTTGTTTTGGCTTTTACCAAGCAAATAACCTATATAGGTAGTTACAAAGAAAAAGCCTAAGATAATCCACGGAAAAAATGTATCTGCAACACTCATAAGTTTACCTTTTGGTTGAATTAAAGTTAATTACCAGAAACAGTGTTTAATTGAAAGTTTCAAGCAAAATATAGGTTTTAAGGAATATTATCACAAAACTTATAAATGGATCATTTTTTGGATTTCACTAAATTTGATTAAATTAATGCCTTATTCGTCATTTCAATCAGCGTTGACAATGTTCGCACCTGTCAGCGACCCAAATTCTCCACAAGTTTTGGGAATTTAATCTATTTTTATGCTTGATTTTCGATGCATAAGCCGTCATTAAACAATTAAACGAAGATAAACCAAAATTAGCAAAACAATCAATATTTACTCTGCTTTGGTAGAAAATAATTTTCAGCAAAAAGACTGCGTTGAAAAAATATGTAAACTCATAGAATCTATGGTTGAATGTTACAAATTTAAAATAATTCGATTTAGTACCCCGTATAGTACCCGGAACGACTAATTTGAAATTTTTAAGATGTTACAGAAATGTAACTTATTGACTTAATTGGTCGGAATGACAGGATTTGAACCTGCGACCCCTTGTCCCCCAGACAAGTGCGCTACCAAGCTGCGCTACACTCCGACATATTAATATGTTTGTAATTGTACTATAGATAATGCTATGCGTTTACCTAAACGCTATAGCAATTTTGCAATTGCTTCAAGCTCACTAATAATTTCTTTAATCATTTCGCTTGAGATGGCTTTATTATCTTTCATTAAATCTTTAGTTAAAAATGATTTAGCACCACCAATGGTAAACCCTTGATCATACAATAACTCTTTTATTTGCCTTATTAATAAAACCTCATGAGGTTGATAATAACGCCTATTACCCCTTCTTTTAACAGGGCTTAACTCAGTAAACTCTTGCTCCCAATACCGAAGTACATGTGGCTTTACGCCACATAGTTCACTTACTTCACCAATGGTAAAGTATTTTTTATCAGGTATTGGACATACTTCGTTATTATTGCTCTTTTCCAGCATACGCTTCTACTCTCGCTTTTAGCTTTTGGCCTGAACGAAAGGTAACTACTCTTCTTGCTGTAATTGGAATTTCTTCACCTGTTTTTGGATTTCTGCCGGGCCTACTCGTTTTATCACGTAATTCAAATTTACCAAATCCAGAAATTTTTACTTGTTTACCTTGTTCTAATGAAGTTTTAATTTCTTCAAAAAATACTTCTACAATTTCTTTTGCTTCACGTTTGTTTAGACCTATTTCATCAAACAATCTTTCCGCGAAATCAGCTTTTGTTAATGCCATTGATTAATCCCTCAGTTTTGCATTTAATTCAGTTGCTAATATCGTTAACATTTTATTTACGATACTATCTATTTCAGATTCTGTTAATGTTTGTGTATCATCTTGTAATATCAAACTTAACGCAATACTTTTATTACCTTCTTCAATACCCTTTCCACGATAAACATCAAAGATAATTACATCTTGCAATGTCGCTTCTGAACTATTTTTAATAGCTCCAATTATGTCATTAGCAGAAACCGATTCATGCACAATTAATGCTAAATCACGTTTTACAGATGGATATTTAGATAACGCGGAAAATACTGGTACTGTTTTATTCAAAAAATAATTTTGATCCAACTCAAACAGAAATACTTGATTATCGAATCCCAATGCTTTTTCAATCTGTGGATGCAACATACCTATCCAACCCATTTCTGCACCATCAGCAGCAATTATTTTTGCCGTTTGTCCAGGATGTAATGTTGAATGTTCTGCTCTGCTAAAAATAACGCTACAACCGGCTAAATCAAAGATAGCTTCTAAATCAGCTTTAACATCATAAAAATCAATTTTACGTGATTTTTCAGCCCATTGGTCGTTAAATACATCGCCTAATAACAAACCTGCCAGCATCTTTTGCTGCTGAACTTCTGCGTTTACATTTATGAATCGCAAACCCGTTTCAAACAATCTAACACGAGTTTGTTGACGATGAGTATTATATAAAGCGACTTTTAATAAACCACACCAAAGTGTAGTCCTCATCACAGCCAACTCAGAAGAAATTGGATTTTTTAAACGAATCGGTTCAACACTGGGTGCAATTAAAGTTTGTATTTCGGTATCTACAAAGCTATAGGTAATCGCTTCTTGATAACCTCTATCAACTAATAAATCTTTTACTCTATCAATTTCAAGTCGAGTTTCAGTCACTTGACTTAACTCAGATCTCATAAATAAATTACTAGACGGTAGATTATTATAACCAAATACTCTAGCAATTTCTTCAATTAAATCAGCCTCAATACTAATATCGAAACGAAAACTCGGCGGAATTACGTGCCAGCCTTCGGCGTGATCAAAAAGTTGCATCCCTAAACGTTGCAAAATATCTATTATTTGTTCATCCGCTAATTTAACCGCTAATGACTGCTCAATTTTATGACGACGCAATAAAACAGCTGTTTTAACAGGTAAATGCTCTGTAGAGGTCACTTCTGAAATTTCACCCACTACGCCACCAGCAATCTGAACAATTAATTGCGTAGCTCTTTCTATCGCTCGTGTTTGTAATTGCGCATCAACACCCCGTTCAAATCGATGAGATGAATCCGTATGTAAGCCATAGTTTCTAGCTTTACCAGCAATAGCCAGTGGAGAGAAAAATGCACACTCTAAAAATACAGAATGAGTGGAATCAGAAACTGCGGAATCACTACCTCCCATAACACCGGCTAGCGCTAATGCTTGTTTGTCATCAGCTATAACTAATGCTTGAGTGTCTAACTTAATAACTTCGTTGTTTAATAAAGTTAAGGATTCATCAGTGTTTGCATAACGTACTGTGATGCCACCCGACAATTTAGTGGCGTCGAATACATGTAAGGGCTGTCCTAATTCTAGTAGCACATAATTAGTGACATCAACTAAAGGTCCTAAACTTCTGATGCCAGATCTGCGTAAGCGCTCCAGCATCCAGAGCGGTGTAGCTGCTTGTGCATTAACGTTATTAATTAATCGACCTAAATATCTAGGACAGGCAGCAGGTGCGTTAACAGCCACAGTTAAGGTATCTGTATGATCAATTCTAACTGCATCAACCTCTAAAGTTGACCAATTTAATTTATTTAATAAAGCAACTTCTCGAGCCAAACCTTCAACACTTAAACAGTCTGCACGGTTAGGCGTTAAATCAACTTCTATAATGCTATCATTAAGTGATAAATACTCTCTGATATCAAAGCCAACCGGGGCATCGTCAGCTAACTCCATCAAACCATGTGCTTCTGCGACTAAGCCTAATTCTTTTTCTGAACAAAGCATGCCAAAAGAGTCTTGGCCTCTAAGTTTTGATTTTTTAATCTTAAAATCACCAGGGAGTACTGCCCCACAAAGTGCTGCAGGTATTTTTAATCCAACACGTACATTACTAGCGCCACAAACTATTTGCAAAGGGGCATCTTCACCCACATTTACCTGGCATACCCGTAAACGATCCGCATCGGGATGCTGCTCCATAGAGATCACTTGCCCTACCACTACCCCACTAAAATCAGCAGCTGCAGGTGCTACAGAATCAACTTCTAAACCTGCCATTGTTAATTGCTCAACTAATGTTTCTGTACTGACATCTGGATTTACATAGGACCTTAACCAGGCTTCACTAATTTGCATTTTAATTTATCCTTTGCAATAACAGTTTAGTTAAACTGCTCTAAGAACTTAAGATCATTTTCAAAAAACAATCGTAAATCGTTAATGCCATAACGTAACATAGCCAAGCGCTCTACCCCCATACCAAAGGCAAAGCCAGTGTATTGTTCGCTATCAATTTTAACGGCTTTAAAAACTTCTGGATGTATCATCCCACATCCCATTACTTCTAACCAACCCGTATGACTACATACACGACACCCCTCTCCATTACACATCACGCACTCTATATCAACTTCTGCGGAAGGTTCAGTAAATGGAAAATAAGAGGGTCTAAAACGTACTTCAATATCTTTTTCAAAAAACGCGCGTAAAAACTCATAAACCACGCCTTTTAAATCAGCAAAGCTTACTTCAGTATCTACTAAAAATCCTTCAACTTGATGGAACATTGGGGTATGCGTAATATCAGAATCACAACGATAGACACGCCCCGGTGCAATAACCTTTAAGGGTGGTTTTTCTGATTCCATCGTTCTAATTTGTACAGGAGAAGTATGGGTTCTTAATACAGTATGCGCATCAAAATAAAATGTATCATGCATAGCACGAGCGGGATGATGAGCAGGAATATTTAATGCCTCGAAATTGTGATAATCATCTTCAATTTCTGGGCCTTCAACAACAGTAAAACCAACTGAAGCAAATATCTTTGTAATTCGACGTAAAGTAGTGGTGACCGGATGTAAACGTCCCGTTGTTTGCCCACGCCCAGGCAAAGAAACATCGATACTTTCAGATGCCAAGCGTGCACTTAACTCATCAGCGGCTAATTTGTCTTTTTTTGCTTCAAGTTGATGTTGGAATTGATCTTTGACTTGATTAATAACCTGCCCAACTGAGCGTCTTTGCTCTGGATCTAAGTTACCAAGTGCTTTCATTTGCAAGGTAAATAAGCCTTTTTTACCTAAATAATTGACACGCACCTTATCCAATTCGATAAGGTCTTTAACTGTTGCAAGCTCTTGTAATGCCTGCGCGAGAATCTCTTCTAGGGTAGCCGACACTGCACTGCTCGCTTTATATTAAGGGTGGGTGAATTCTATCTTGTTCGATTGTAACAAAAACAACCCACCTCTCATGAGGTAGGTTGTAATTTATTTAAGATACAGGACTTTGATTTGCTTTAGCAATTTCGGCAATTTTACCGAATGCTTCAATATCACGAACGGCTATATCAGCTAAAACTTTACGATCAATCTTAACATTGGCTTTAGTCAAGCCATTGATTAATCGGCTGTATGAAATACCGTACATACGCGAAGCTGCGTTGATACGAACAATCCATAAAGCACGGAATTGACGTTTTTTCTGTTTACGATCGCGATAAGCATACTGACCTGCTTTAATAACCGCTTGTTTAGCTACGCGATAAACACGGCTACGAGCGCCATAATATCCTTTTGCTAATTTTAATACTTTTTTGTGTCTTGCTCTGGCTGTTACACCACGTTTAACTCTAGGCATCTATTTATCCCCTTAACTGTATGGCATCATACGTATAGCCATACGTACGTCTGATGGATGAATAGTAGCTGGTGAACGTAGCTGTCTTTTTCTTTTAGTCGATTTCTTAGTCAAGATATGACGACGATGAGACTGACCACATTTAAAACCGCCATTGCCTGTGCGTCTAAAACGCTTAGCAGCACCACGGTTAGTTTTTATTTTAGGCATTTGTTTGCTCCAATAATTAAAGAAAATCCCTGAGATATAACCCAACAAGGCAAAATGCATGGCCCTGAAGAATTAACTAACATTACGAATAATGTTTATAACTGCAAATCCTTTGCTGTTAGCGAAGCACTTTACAATGCCTCTACTTAAATATCTTTTTATTTAATAAAAAAGATAACTAAATTTAATAATTATTTTTTCTTTTTAGGTGACATTACCATCACCATTTGACGGCCTTCCAACTTTGGAAACTGTTCTACTATCGCTATTTCTTCTAAATCTTTTTCAATACGTTTAAGAAGATCCATACCGATATCTCTATGGGCCATTTCTCGGCCACGGTATCTTACAGTCACTTTAGTTTTATCACCTTCGTTAAGGAATTTAGTTAAACTTCTTAACTTAACTTGGTAATCACCTTCATCAGTACCCGGTCTGAATTTGATTTCCTTAACTTGAATTTGTTTTTGTTTTTTCTTAGCAATTGCCAGTTTTTTGTTTAATTCAAACTGGTATTTACCGTAGTTCATTATCTTGCAAACTGGGGGATCTGCGTTGGGTGATATTTCAACTAAATCCAAATCTGCCGCATATGCAATCTGTTTGGCCTCATCCAGCGAGATAATACCTAATGCTTCTCCATCCGCTCCTGTAACCCTCACCCTTCTAGCGGTGATTGAATCATTCAGACGCGTTTCATCTTTTTTAGCAGCGATACCCTAATCCTCCAAAATACAATTATTTTCTTTCGGCAATTTCTTGCTTAATTTGTTCTACAAATTTATCGATTGATAAACTGCCTAAATCTTCACCCTTTTGTGTACGTACAGTGATGGTTTGTTCTTCTAATTCTTTATCACCGATAATCACTTGATAAGGTATGCGTTGCATAGAATGCTCGCGAATTTTAAACCCGATCTTCTCATTTCTCAAGTCTATTTTAACCCGAACACCTTGATTCTCTAAGATGTTCATGATTTGGGTTGCATAATCAGCATGTCGATCTGCAATATCCATTACGATTACTTGCACTGGCGCTAACCATAACGGGAACGTTCCGGCATATTGTTCTATTAATATCCCAATAAAGCGTTCTAAGGAACCTAAGATGGCACGATGTAACATGACAGGAACTTGTTTTGAGCCGTCTTCAGCAATGTATGTAGCACCTAAGCGCCCTGGCATTGAGAAATCAACTTGTATCGTACCGCATTGCCAAACACGGCCAATACAATCTTTTAAAGAGAATTCAATTTTTGGACCATAGAATGCACCTTCACCCGGTTGCAATTCCCACTTCAAACCTTTGTTGTTTAAAGCTAATTCTAAAGCATTTTCTGCCTTATCCCAAACAGCATCATCCCCAACTCTATTTTCTGGTCGAGTTGATAACTTCATAATGACTTCTTCAAAACCAAAATCACTATAGATTGAAAATAACATATCTATAAAGGTAGAGACTTCTTCTTGAATCTGTTCTTCTGTACAAAAAATATGTGCATCATCTTGAACAAAATTTCTAACTCTCATCAAACCATGCAAGGTACCAGATGGTTCGTTTCTATGGCATGAACCAAATTCAGCAATACGAATCGGTAGATCACGATAGCTTTTAATACCTTGATTGAAAATTTGTACATGACAAGGGCAGTTCATGGGTTTAACTGCATAATCACGACTTTCAGAATGAGTCGTAAATATCATTGCACCGAATTTATCCCAATGCCCAGACTTTTCCCATAATGTCCGATCAACTAATTGTGGCGTTTTAACTTCTCCATAACCATTTACCCTTAATTTTTCACGTATGAACTGCTCAATCTGCTGATAAATAACCCAACCTTTATCATGCCAAAAAATCATGCCAGGCGCTTCTTCTTGCATGTGAAATAAATCGAAGGTTTTTGCCAATTTACGATGATCGCGTTTTTCTGCTTCTTCTAAACGATGTAAATAAGCTTGTAGCTCTTTCTTATCTGACCAAGCTGTACCGTAAATACGCTGTAGCATTTCATTATCTGAATTACCACGCCAATATGCACCGGCAATCTTCATTAATTTAAAGCTGGTAAGCTTTCCTGTGCTAGGGACATGCGGACCTCGACATAAATCAGTAAACCCGCCCTGCTCATACAATGACAAATCTTCATTGGAAGGAATAGATTCAATTAATTCGGCTTTGTAATTTTCGCCCAGATCTTTAAAAAACTTGACTGCAGCGTCTCTACTTACGACTGATCTGTTGATAATATAATCCGCTTGAGCTAATTGTTGCATTTTAGCTTCAATAGCGATTAAATCATCCGGAGTAAAGGCTCTATGATATGAAAAATCATAGTAAAAACCATTTTCTATAACGGGCCCAATGGTTACTTGAGCTTCTGGAAACAATTGTTTGACAGCTTGCGCTAGTAAATGTGCTGTTGAATGTCTAATGACGTCAACACCTTCTTCGTCTTTTACTGTAATAATTTGTAATGATGCATCTTGTGTAATTAATGTGCTTGCATCAACTAATACATCATTAACACGTCCCGCTAAAGTAGCCTTTGCTAACCCCGCGCCAATCGATTGGGCAACATCAAGAACTGTAACTGCGTGATCAAATTCACGGCGTGAGCCATCTGGAAGAGTAATTACTAGCATTATCAATAGTTTTTAATTGCCACAATAAAAAAAGCACCGCTTAAGCAGTGCTTTAATGTCTGGTAGGCACGATTGGACTCGAACCAACGACCCCCACCATGTCAAGGTGGTGCTCTAACCAACTGAGCTACGCGCCTGAAGTTACATTAACCTCAATAACCTTCTATTATACCGAGAGACATAAGATTAGCAACCCTTAAATAAATCATGCTAATTAAAGGGCTATATTTTTCTTTGACTTTTACGTTGTGAATCAACTTTAAGCGGAGTTAACTCAGGCTCACGCCTTTCTAACCCTGCAAACTCAAACAATAAATCTAATTCTTTATCTGTTAATTCGTAAAATGTACACGTTTTTAAACGCTCAGGTAATACAACAGGTCCGTATCGAACACGTGTCAATCGACTTACGATCACTTCTTGAGACTCCCATAATCGTCTAACAAGTCGATTTCGACCTTCACTAACAATCACGTGATACCACTTATTAGCACCTTCTCCACCATAAAAATGAATTTCGTTAAATTGAGCAACACCATCCTCTAACTCAACACCATTTTTTAAGGCCTCTAACGTCGATTCAGAAACATCCCCTAATATGCGCACTGCATATTCCCGCTCTACTTCAGTAGAAGGGTGCATCAATTTATTTGCCAACTCACCATTATTCGTAATCAATAATAAACCAGACGTATTAATATCTAAACGCCCTACAGATATCCAACGCGCGGTAGTTAACTTGGGTAATTGAGTAAACACGACAGGACGCCCTTCTGGGTCACGCCTAGTAACAACCTCACCTGTTGGTTTATGATAAAGTAAAACTCGAGTAGGTTGTATTGCAAACTTTTCCCAATTGACTACTCGATCATTCAATTGTAGATAATCACCTGCTTTTAACCTATCTCCGAGGACTACTAATTTACCATTCAACTTAAATTTACCTTCAGCGATCCAACGTTCAATTTCTCTTCTTGAACCTACCCCGCCGCGTGAAAGAGCTTTTTGAATACGCTCACCATCAACACTTACCGAAACATTACCTTCAGTTGTGTTTTTTGGTGATCCCTCAATATCAGAATTTTTTATATTTCTTTTCAATTGCTTATGCGAGTCATCTTTAGGTTTTACACGCTCTTGATGACGACGTTGTTGCTTGGGTGATTTAGAGATTTTTTTAGTAGAATCGCTAGTTCTGCCAGTATTTGATTTATTACTGTTCACTCGTTGCCTGTAATTGTTGTTGTGCGTTTTCCTTTAAATCGGATAGAGATTGTCCCCCTCCCATTGCAGGTAATTCGCTTAAAGATGAAACATTAAAATAGTCTAAGAAGTCTTTTGTAGTGCCATATAAACCCGGCCTTCCTGGGACTTCTTTGTGAGCCACAACCTTAATCCAGTCTCGTTCTAATAAGGTTTGCATAATACTTGAGCTAACACTAACACCACGGATATCTTCAATATCAGCACGAGTAACCGGTTGTTTGTAGACAATTATCGCTAAAGTTTCAAGCAATGCACGAGAATACCTGGGCGGTTTTTCTTCGAATAATCGAGAGACCCAATGCGACAAATCTTGCTTAATCTGAAACCGATAACCACTAGCCACTCGCTTCAAGTCTATGGGCCTAGTAAAATATTCAACCGTTATCGCCTCAATGGCCAACTCAACTTCCTTTATATTTGGACGTTCCAATTCAGGAAAAACATCTAATATTTGTTTAGGTGTCATCGGTTGTTTAGCAACAAATAATATTGCCTCTACTATACGCTGTGTATTCACATTAAAATCAATTTGCTGTCTAATTGCTGTATATGTTTCAGTAACGGGTATTTCTATTTTTGTTACTTGCTTTCTAAATTTCCCAAAATGCCTTAATCTCACTATTCGAGTTGATTTTTGTTGACTGGCTAACAACTCGATATCAATTGATATTTTTTCTTCCGTCTCTTTCACTTCAATGAGTGACTTAGCTACTGATGTCTTCGAAGTTTTATTAGATAATTGTTTTATCGGTGGCGAAACCAGAACCTCTAACTCGAATTTCTCCAAAGGGTTCTGATTGGATAATTTCGATGAGCCCTTCTTTTCCAAGTTCGAGGATTGCCAGAAACGAGACAACGATTCCGTGTCGACCTTCTTTTCTGTTAAATAATTCAAAGAAAATGAGACTATTTTCTCCTTTAAGTTTTTCCAAAATGGTTGCCATTCGTTCACGGACTGATAAAACTTCTTTAGTTATTTGGTGATGACTCAGTTGCTCAACACGTTTAAGGACATCTTGAAATGCGAATAACAACTCTTTTAACTGCAAGTCTGGTTGTTGCTGATTAACACTCAAGGGTGAGGTATCTACATCAATTGCGAAAACATCACGCTCTACTCTGGGAAGTAAATCAATCTCTTCTGCGGCGACTTTAATGCATTCATACTCTTGTAATCGACGTATTAATGTAGCCCTAGGATCATCCTCATCTTCTTCTTGCTCACATTGTCTTGGAAGCAACATTCTAGACTTAATTTCTGCCAATAATGCCGCCATGACTAAGTATTCTGCTGCTAATTCTAAATTAAGCACATCCATAATTTGGATGTATGAAATGTATTGATGCGTTATTTGTGCAATGGGAATATTAACAATATCCAGATTTTGCCTTCTAATTAAATACAATAATAAATCGAGTGGGCCTTCAAATAACTCAAGAAACACTTCCATTGCATCAGGTGGAATATAAAGATCCACAGGCAATTGACTATAAGGCTGACCGTTGACAATGGCAAAAGCCGTGTCTGTGGCATCTAACTCTTCAACAATTTCAGTCATGCCAGCAATAAATAATTAAAGTCCGGCAATTGAAAAAAACAAATTTTGAGCCACGTACAAGGGATAAGCTAAGATCATGTTTAATATTTTAAAATACAATAACGCCATCAATATAATGAACCCAAAACGCTCTAGTTTATTGTATTGCCATGCCCAATAATGCGGCAACATCCCCGTTAATATTCGACTACCATCCAAAGGCGGAATGGGTAATAAATTAATCATTGCCAATACTAAATTGATGGTTATGCCGGCGACACCGGTATAAATCAAAGGATGGGCAACTGCTTCATACCCGCCCCCTATCATGACACCGATACGGGCAATCATCGCCCATAATAACGCCATTAATAAATTAGAAACTGGACCCGCTAAGGCAACAATAGCCATATCATGTAATGGTTTTTTAAAATTCCTAGCATTAACTGGGACTGGTTTTGCCCAACCAAATATAAATCCTGTACCAGTTAATAACAATAATCCTGGCAAAATAATAGTGCCCAATAAATCTATATGTTTAATAGGATTTAATGTTAAACGACCTAAGGAAGAAGCCGTATTATCACCGTATTGTTTGGCAACCCAACCATGCGCTACTTCATGAACGGTTATGGCAAAAATCACCGGTAAAATCCAAACTACAATACGTTGAACAAGCGTTAATTGATCCATTTGTTTCCAAGCACCTTAAGTTAACATGTGAGCAAGACCTTTGCCCTGCCTAATAATTTCAGCACCCCGATCCGAAAACTCAATCATAGTCGTCATTTCGTGTTCAATAATGCCTGCATCTATAATTAAATCTAATTCACGTTCTAAACGTGATCTAATTTCATAAGGGTCAGTCATTGCCTCAGTTTCACCCGGCAACACTAAACTAGAAGTGAGTAAGGCTTCACCTAACTCTTGAACCAATAATTGAGTCACCTGATGATCAGGAATTCTGATACCAATAGTTTTTTTCTTGGGATGTTGCAATCTTTTAGGAACTTCTCGAGTAGCTTCTAAAATAAAAGTAAATGCACCCGGACTCAGGGCTTTAATTAATCGATGGGCATCATTATTCATTTTAGTAAACATAGATACTTGAGTAAGATCTTTGCATACTAAGGTAAAATTATGCTTATCATCCAACTGTCTAATACGCTTAATTTTGTCTAGGGCCTGCTTATCATCTAATTGACATGCCAGTGCATAAGATGAATCTGTTGGATAAGCTATAACACCACCTTTACGTATAATTTCTACAGCGCGATGTATTAATCTCAGTTGCGGATTCTCTGGATGTATTTCAAAAAACTGAGACATGATGAACTATTGCATTATCTATAAACATGTCACATTATAACTTACATCGATGCGCACTTGCAGTATCATTAAATACAATTGACTGAATCTAATACGCACTATACTTAATGATAATTAAAATTGCCCTAAGTTTATTATTAATTTCCTTGGTTCTATTCTTTTCAGACGACGCTCTCATTGAAATCGGCATACCTAAAGCACCAGAAGTAGTCACACAATTAGGTTTAATTTCGCTATTGGTTGCATTTTTAATTTTAATAATAAATGGCATGTTCTCTATCCTGACCTTAATAACCCAAAGCCTATTGAGTTACTTTTCTGCAAACGCACGCATCCACAGACGATTATTATTTATTCAGGCTAAACAATTAGAACTAAAACAACTATTCTTATTAAGGGCTCAACAGGTCAATTATTTTCACGAAGACCATAAAAGCAAACTTCTCAACCAAGACAACCAGCGGCAAATAAAAGCCCTAATTGAAATAATTGATAAAGATTTAGTAATACTTAAATACCAGTTATCTAAACATGATTATTTAAAATTAGTTCAAACACGTAAACAATTAATAAATCATCAAAATCTAAATGGCTTGTTAGAATTACAACAGACCCTTGCTAAACACGCATCAGAATAATGAATTACATTAAAAGCTGGACATTTTCTTTACTAAAAGTTTTTCATGCAGTCAAAAATGAGAATCTATCTTGGCAGTTGATAAATCAGGCGCATCAATTACAACTTAAACACGAGAAAATAGTAGCCAGTAAAAACCTAGAAGCTGTCTTAAAAAAGAAAAGCGTTGAGTTAGAACATAACATTAACCTACTTCGAACAAAAAACGCGGCTGACCTTGCTATGTTAAAGACTAAATGTAATCAGGATATTAAAGACTATAAACAATATCTAACTTCTTTGGAACAACTCAAAAAATCAATTCAATTAAGTTACACACATCTGCCAGAAGCAGTAGCATTTACTATTCATCATCACGCTAAACATTTATTAAATCAAATGTGGGAAGCCAAAGATTTTGAAAACAAAATGCGTCATGAGATGCAATTAATAAACTTTATGACAACTGTACACGAAGACGCTCGCCTCTATATTGAAGGTGCAAATAATGAGCAATTACCTTCTAGAACACTGAACTTGATAAAACAAAATAAAGTTAGTATTCCAGAAGTTGATGATTGATCTCAAACTATTTAATTTCCAGCACACATAAAGCAGTCATATTAATAATACGACGGACCGTTGCTGAACTGGTCAATACATGTACAGGGCTATTACAACCCAATAAAACTGGGCCAATTGCAATCCCATTACCGGCGGCTGTTTTTAATAAATTGTATGAGATATGAGCCGAATCTTTATTAGGCATCACTAATAAGTTAGCGCTGGATGTGAGCGTCGTTGCAGGCATCTTTGATTTCAATAACTCATAATTTAAAGCCGCGTCGCCTCTCATCTCTCCATCAATTTCTAAATCGGGTGCTTGTTCTTTAACAATAGCTAATACGTCACGCATTTTCTGAGCTGAATCAGCGTTACTAGACCCAAAATTAGAATGTGATAATAAGGCTGCACGGGGAAGCAAACCAAAACTGCGCATTTTTTCAGCTGCCGCAATAGTAATTTCAGCTAATTGCTCTGCAGTAGGATTGTCATTAACATGTGTATCGATTAAAGCAATTTGCCGCTCAGGCAACATTAAAATATTCATCGCCCCATATGTTTTAGAACCTTTCTTATGGCCTAAAACTTGATCTATATAGGTTAAATGTTGACTGTATTCACTATAAATGCCGCATATCATTCCATCGGCAACCCCTTTATGAATCAACATAGCACCAATTAAAGTTAAGCGCCTACGCATTTCTAACTTTGCATATTCCTCTGTGACGCCTTTCCGTCCTGCCATACCCAAATAAGTTTGCCAATAATCACGGTAACGCTCATCTGATTCTGTATTTACAATTGTAAAATCTATATCTAACTTTAAACGTAAGCCTAATTTCTCAATACGGGTCAATAACACTGACGGCCGACCAATTAATATTGGCACTGCAATTTTTTCATCAACAATGATTTGAATTGCGCGCAATACTCGCTCTTCTTCCGCCTCTGCAAAAACAATGCGTTTCTTTTCAGGAGACACTTTTTTAGATGCCTGAAATAAGGGGGTCATAAAGGTGCCGCTATGATATACAAACTGCTGTAATTTATCGATATAAGCAGAAATATCAGCAATTGGACGGGTTGCTACTCCAGAAGCAGCTGCAGCTATAGCTACTGCAGGTGCAATTCTTGTCATTAACCGAGGATCAAAAGGTAAGGGAATTAAATAACCTGGACCAAAAGATAATTTGGCATTACCGTATGCATTTGCGACAACATCGGACTGCTCTGCCTTAGCTAAGTCCGCAATTGCATGTACGGCAGCAATTTCCATCTCCCGCGTAATTGTAGTTGCGCCACAATCTAAAGCACCACGGAATATATATGGAAAACACAAGACATTATTAACTTGATTTGGATAGTCAGATCTTCCGGTGGCAATAATGACATCGTCTCTTACTGACTTAACTACTTCTGGCAATATTTCGGGATTTGGATTTGCTAATGCTAGTATGAGTGCATTAGGTGCCATCAACTTAACCATATCTGCTTTCAAAACATTACCAGCAGATAAACCTAAAAAGATATCCGCATCGGGAATTACATCTAATAATGTTCTCGCGGATGTATCTTGAGCAAAACACTCTTTATGCGGATCACTAAGCTCAACACGTCCTTTATAAACTACACCGGCAATATCAGTGACAATAATATTTTCACGAGGAAAACCTAAATCAACTAACAAATCTAAACATGCTAAGGCCGCTGCTCCGGCTCCAGATACGACTAATTTACAATGCTGAATGTCCTTTTTTACAACTTTTAAGCCATTTAAAATGGCTGCACCCACAATAATTGCTGTGCCGTGTTGATCATCATGAAAAACAGGAATTCTCATCCGTTCACGCAGTTTCTGTTCAATATAAAAACATTCAGGCGCTTTAATATCTTCTAAATTAATACCACCGAAAGTAGGTTCTAAGGCTGCGATAATGTCACAAAGTTTGTCAGGATCTTGTTCGTTAATCTCTAAATCAAATACATCTATGCCAGCAAATTTTTTGAATAATACGCCCTTACCTTCCATAACAGGTTTTGCTGCTAATGGCCCAATATTACCTAAACCTAAAACAGCAGTACCATTAGTAATAACGGCCACTAAGTTGCCTCTGGATGTATATTTATAAGAATTTGCTGGATCCACTACAATTTCTTCACAAGGAGAAGCTACACCAGGCGAATAAGCTAATGCAAGGTCTCGTTGATTAGTCAGTTGTTTTGTGGGCACTACGCTAATTTTTCCGGGGGTAGGAAATTGGTGGTATTCTAAAGCTGCTTCGTGTAATTGCTGAATGACATCTTCTGTTCTATCAATAGGTAAACTCATATACCGCCTTAGTAATATTTAATGTTTATTAACAAAGTTAAGAAATACTAACATATATATTACAAATTTATGAATACGTTTACTGCATAAAACATCTAAATATTGATCAACGTATATCAATTAAATCTTATTTATATTTTTGTAATGCACTGCTTGTAAGAAAACTGTCCAAAGCAAAACGAATGATAAACAATGTCATCATAGTCGGAAAAAAAAGAAAATTTTGACGCAAATCTAAACTTATAAAAACACAAATCATAATACACCATGGCTGAATGATAACCTTTGAACTAAGTGTTTTCATTACTGTGTAGTTAACTTTATCTATAGGGTTATGCTGAACCCTTAAAATCAAGGTGATTATTGCGGTAAGCATTGCAAAATAAACAGGATATACAAAAAACATTGCGGTACCGTCCTTAAAATAATCTAACCAATAAGAAAACCAAACCACTAAAATACCGCTAGAGAATAAATCATAGGCCACAAAAGACTGATGCTTCTTAATTAAACTAAACAGGAAACTAATTAATGCAATACCTAAACAGATATACATGATTAATGGTGCTTCTAAGTATTCTTTAAAGGCACCTTCTTCTTGAGCAAACAAACAAATTAATAAATTGATGAAAATAAATAGAGGCATAATAGAAAACGTATAACTTATAACAAAAATAGTATTTTTATAATACCCGCATTGAATACGCAGTCAATTAACTTAACGACATCTTTGTTATTATCTAATAGATAACAGGATTCTATCTTTCATTGATTATAACGGAAATAAGCGTATTAACACTACAGAGTCAGATTATGCTTAAATATAGTATTGATTCAATAAAAACCCACCGCGCAAATCATCAATTAAAATATGAAAATTTCTAGACTTTTTTTGTTTTTACTAATTGTAATAAGTTTTAATGGCCTATTTTTTTATTTAAGTAACTTACCTGAATACGCAGGAACTGATGTACCAGATGGCAAAATTAATAGTTTTTCCTACGCCCCTTTCCGAGAAGGCCAAAGCCCATTAACTAAAATTTATCCAACTAAAGAACAGATTGATGATGATCTAAATCTATTATCAACCAAGACACACTATATTAGAACTTATTCAAGCATGGACGGTATGGAGTCGGTACCCGCGACTGCACGTAAATATGGGTTGAAAATAATACAAGGTGCATGGCTTAGTAGTACTGAAAAAAATAATGCGGCGGAAATTGCACAAGTAATCAAACTAGCAAATGAATATCCTGATGTAATTACAAGAGTTATAGTAGGCAACGAGGTGCTTTTAAGGGGGGAATTAAAGGTTGATAAATTAATTGATTATATACGCCAAGTGAAAACAGCTATAAAACAACCTGTTTCTTACGCAGACGTTTGGTCATTCTATTTACGCTACCCGCAAATAACGAATGAACTTGACTACTATACTGTGCATATCTTGCCTTACTGGGAAGATGAGCCTTTAAAAATTGATGAAACAGTTGCTCGAGTTGAGGAAAATTATAAAAAAATACGTGATGCATTCCCAGAAAAGCCTATATTAATTGGTGAATCCGGGTGGCCAAGTGCAGGCAGACAAAGAGGAGGTGCAATACCTAGCGTACTGAATGAAGCTAAATTCATTCGCTCTTTAGTCCAATTATCAAATAAAAATGGTTTTGATTACAACGTGGTCGAAGCCTTTAATCAACCATGGAAAAGTAAATTAGAAGGCGTTGTAGGAGCCAATTGGGGAGTATACTCTTCTGATCGAAAGCGTGTTTTTCCATTAACAGGAAATGTAATTGAAAACACAAACTGGGCTAATTGCCTTATATTTGTGAGTTTAATGACTTTTCTAATAATAGCCGTTCGTTTCAAATCCATTCTTAAACTTACCCCCCTTAATCAGTTCATTATAGTCGCTTTTACACAGATACTTACCGCGCTATTAGTGAGTCAACTCAATCAGGGTTGGTATACTAGTTATGAAATAATTCAGCGAATTCAAGTGGTTTTTGTAGGTGGATTAAGCTTTATTTTAGAACTACTATTACTGCAACATACTTTGAATTTACTTAGCGACAAACTTAAAGAAATTACTGGTGTTTGGATACGGTATATATTTATGGCTTTTGTTGCTATAGCGCTTTATAAATCACAATCGTTAGCTATGAGTGGGAGATATCTCAGCTTTCCATACCCTTCTACCTACATTCCAGTTGTTGGATTTATTTGTTTTATGTTTATACGTTTTTTAAAAAACGGCTTCAACAGAACAACAGCGCTGCAATTTAATGATTTGTTGGGATACCACGTAATTTCAACTAAACGAATGAATACAATAAGCCATTTTTTAACGATATTAGGTTTTACACTAATTCTACTAGAGGGAATTATTGTTTTACAAAGCGGAAATTATAATGCGGCCTATCCAAATATAGTGGACAGGCTATATGAAGTGTTTATTGTTACTATAAATTATAATCAACTACTAGGTTGTGCGATGCTGATGGCCGCAATAGTTATTAAAATCCCACTCCGATTTACTGCTGTATTGCTGATATTTATGGTGGTGGAAATCATTATTGGTGAATCAGTTGCCTATATAGTTTTACATGACTTTATAAATAGCTACCCTGATTTAACTAAACGCATTCTTATGGGGTTCTACTACACCATCACCAATGGTCAATTACTTATTTGGATTTTTAGCTTAATCACTTTAGCCATTACTTTATGGGATTATCAAGAAGACCAACGAAACCCTTCATGCCTAATTAATGCAGGCTAATTATCTATTTGTTTACGGCACCTTAAGAAGAGCATACAAGCACTCTCTTCTTAAGGCACTTAATGAATATGCTATTTTTATCTCAGAAGCTACCTTTCAAGGCATTTTGTTCCTTGTGGATAATTATCCAGGTGCAATCGAATCTAATAATTTAAATGATATTGTATATGGTGATATTTATTTCTTAAAAGATACAAAAAAAGTGCTTACAATTTTAGATGAATACGAAGAATGTACTGCTGCACATAATAGTCCAACAGAATATATAAGGTGCGCACGTTTAATTAAATTAAATTACAAGAGCAGCATTAAGGCTTGGATATATCTTTATAATCACTCAACGGATGATTTAATACGTATAAAAAATGGTGATTATTTAACAACACTGGTTTACCCGCGCTAAAAAACACTTAAAATTATATATATTAAAAATTTTATT
>CAJADF010000009.1 GCA_903938485.1 uncultured Methylococcaceae bacterium | reverse complement strand
TGTAAGTGCGGGCAAGTACAAATTAAGCCGGACGGGTGGCTTTGACTCAACAAAAACATTAATAATGCCAAATTTAAGGACTTCATTTTATCTGTCCCCGAATTATATAATGCTATCTTGGGACACTGATAAGAATTTATTGATACAAACATGGGGCCCCGATTTATCATTAACTGATAGTATCCTAAAAAGTTTTGCTTTGAAAATAGAAATTTACAATTAAACAGAGGACAATAATGGATCTTTCAATGGCAACAAACGGAGCGATATACGATTGGACATATATTGCGCTTATAAACCAAGCCTCTACGGTTGCGCCGACGAGCAATATATTGCTGTACAACACTTCCAAATCCCCTGTGTGGGCTCCCATAGTCCCCGTGTGGACTCGTGTAAGTGCGGGCAAGTATAAATTGAGCATTACTGGCGGGTTTAATCTCTCAAAAACTTTTGTCCATTTCCCGCTCAATGCTTCAATTTATATACCCCCAAATTATGTAGTATTATCGTGGGACACTGACAATAATCTCTTAATCCAAACTTACGGCGCAGATTTAGTACCCACCGATAGTATTTTGACAAATTTCGTATTGAAAATAGAAATCTTTCATTAGGAGACGATATGAAAAAGTTTTTCGCATTGACAACATTCTTAGTCTTCACGGTTACAATATCAGCACAGGCCATTAATGACACTACGAGCATTAATACCGAGATACAGAAAAGGACGGTTGAGGCCAATAAGCTCATTGAAACCGATAAGACTTTAAGGACTCAACTTAATGCAGTAAAAGCGGCTTTATTCGATAACAGTGAAAAATACAATCAGTTGAGCTATGAAGTTTATCAATTAGAAGAGCAGAAAAAACAGCTTAAACAATTAAAGAAATAATCAGAGGTTGAAATGAAAAAGTTTTTGTTAATTTTACTATTAGGATTTGTGGTCGCAACACAGGTGTATCCTCAGAATGCGGACAAGGGAACCACAGCGCTTAAAACTCCTTACTCCGGCGACGATGTACTTTGGAGATCGTTCCAGAAGACAAAAGAAGTACTCCGGGTAATACTGATACAGGACAGCACGAACCACAAAGGTAATATTGACTCGCTTGTGGCAAGGCTATCAAGAGCGTTCCTGAATAGTCTAGCTGCTTATCTGCATCCTTCAACTCTGTCATTCGTTGGTGATAGTCTGTCAATTTCGGCGGGTGCTATTGATTCATCAACTACGATTTTGGGTACAACGTGGTTCAGTTGGAAATTGTTCACTCCCGATGGTTATATTAAAACAGCGTTTAATAGAGCCATGACAAATAATGTACAAGTTGCCTATCCTTATTCTTCAACCTTCGGGTATGACCACTATGCGTCTTCGGTCGCAACTAAAATTTATATTAAGAATACCGGCACTACAACAGCCCACGTAATTAGGTCGGGGAATGCATACTAAAATCTTTCATTAGGAGACGATATGAAAAAGTTAATATTTTTATTTTTATTTGTAACTTCTCTATCAATGGCGCAAGTGCCGTCATTATGGAGAGTTGTTCACGGGGATACACTCTACCCTGCACCGGGGTTAATTTTGAAAACGAACTATCTTACTTTTGACCCGACTTTTTACAACACTTTTATAGGACAAGGAGCGGGTAACTTTACTACAACGGGAACGGACAACACGGGTATTGGCTATCTATCTCTCTTCTCCAACACCACGGGATAC
>CAJADF010000008.1 GCA_903938485.1 uncultured Methylococcaceae bacterium | reverse complement strand
TGTAATTACTTTTTTGTATGTCATTTCAGTATTATTAAATATATATATATCACTATATGTTGTAGCAAATACATTTTCTTGTGATTCTATACTTTCGAAGCTAATGATCTGATGCCCGCAGAGTTCCAATTGCTTATGAAATCGGATTCTACTAATTGAGTTATTATCGATTAATGATATTTTTAGTTTATCAGATGTCTTTTTTTCTAGCATCTTTGTATTTAATATAACTTTATTAGTTAAGATATATTAAATATTAAGATATTAAAAAATTTTTACATCATCTGTTTGAATGATGACATTAATTAAAAACTCATAAGAATGAAGGTACAGACTTTAAAAGAGCTATAAGTTCTCCTTGCCAAGAGGTATTTGTTTTTTTGAATATAGCACTGAGTTGGGTTCTTACCGTACTAATAGTAACCCCCATCTCTCGTTTATAGTTTTCGACTGATTGACCGTTTATTAATGCTTCGACTAAGCGTAATTCTGTTGGTGTTAATGAATAAAGTTTTTTAATTAAATCTAGTTGATTTATTTGGTTATCATTATTTTTAATTAAAACCAATGCTAAAGGAGTTTGCCAATTATTTGCTACCATTGACTTTGCTGATATGGGGGTTACAAAAACACATGAAGCCGTCTGGGTATTCAGTTGGAATTGTCCACCTTGGCCATTATGAATTGCTGCATTAATAATTAGATTTGATAGAGTCTGTCTATCGGCAGGGTGCGAGGCAACTAAATTGTTCATGACGCAATGTAAGCCCGATTGTTTTGTATTAAGTACAATTTCAGCTTGCATATTTAAATGCAAAATCTGAGATTTACTATTTACTATGATCATAGATAGAGGCAAATTATCAATCGCAATCGCTCCTAAATTAATTTTTTGTTGCAATGCTTCTGTTTGTTTATGTAAGCGAAGTGTTCTTTGTAGGTGATCAAAATAATCATTTGCAGAAGAAATTGCTGATTTATCGAAATGATTTTGTCCGATATTTCTTGCTAATGCATGTAATGTATATTCTTGATTATCTTCATAAACACGAGTAACTGCTAAATATCTCACACCATATCGTGATAAATAATCTTGATAAAATTCATTATGATCGACAAAATATTGGTTATTAATTTCGTGACAGCAACGCCATTCCTTTAGTCTCGCTTTGTTTATGTAGGTTCTGGGATCTATAGTAATGTAATGATTTACATAATCATCGATAGATTCAAAAGTTGTAGATGTTTCAGCTAATATTGCATTTATGGGTAAATCAGTTGCTTTATTAAAAGTCATTATCATTGCATCATTAGAACCTGTATATGCACTTGAATTTGCCAATGCTTCTTTCATCAGTGCAGGCTGGAGTACAGATTCATATAGTAGCGAAATAATTGAATCTAACTTTGTTTTTTCTGACATATTAATATTTGAAGATATGAGGTAGGAATATTTATTGATTTCAAATTTGCAGCGCAATGCACTTCATTTCATAAAACACTTCATGAAGCGTTTTAAAGCCGAGTCTTTTTCTTGGCCTGTGATTTAACTTCAACATAGCTGTTTCAATTTCATGGTTATCAATGCTCGTAATACCCTGTTTAAATTAGTGCCGCGTTCCCATGATGAATAGGGATGGGCAAAATAAAAATCTCCATTAACTGCGCTAGCCACTTGTTTATGATCTGCAAATTCTCTTCCATCATCTGATGTGATGGTTAGCACTCTATTTTCAAGGGCTTTAATAATGCCATTATTACCTGACTTACCTCTTTAAATGTTTTACGTTCTGATTTTTGGATAATTGTAAATCGCTTCGTGGCTAATAAAAACAATGGCCAATTTGTTCGGGACTCCATTCCTCGTATAATTTAAATCGCACTAGTTGCCAAGTTTCATCAGGAATTTTATAAGCATTAATCGCATTTCTTGTGACTGCTTTTAGTTGGGCTTGTTTATGACGATATCCTTTCAAAACTTTATTTCTTCTTAACTCCCTTGATATAGTCGAGGGATTACGAGTAAATTGCAGTGCTATCTTACACTGACTAATTAGTCCTTTTTTTTTAATGCGTTAATCTGGTATATTTTGCTGGGGTGATATGTGTGTAGCTCATCTGTGCAATTTCGACTGGCCGGACAAAAAAGCAATGATGCTACTTCATATTATTCTTTCAACCAACTGTTACTAATATTGCACTTCATGCTTGAAACCAAAATAAATTAAAACTAAAAAAACGGTAAGAAACCTTAGGTATAACTAGCCAAATTCATACGAAGTAACACTGTAAATATTTCGCAATGGTTCTGAATAGTTATTGCCAAAATACATGCGCGCACAACCGAAAGTTTCTACTAAACCATATTTTTGTGCTAATTTAATTGCATTCACATTAGGTTCGGGAATGTCGATTTGAACTAACTCACTTGGGATTTCTGATAGTATGCTCGATAAAATTTTATCAGCAATTTCTGCAGAATCTGCAAATAAAGGCCCAATTTTATAACCTTGATAACAGGGTCGAGCAACACCGTAACCAACCATTTCGTTGTTATTTATAATTGCGTAGCCTAAAACACCACATTGATTTATCCAAGATTTAATAAATTCGGTTCGTGGCACAGGAAAATATTTATTATCATAAGCATAAAGCATAGCTTGGTTTATCTTTGCTAATGGAATTACATCAACCGCTTTATTTCCATGAGCTATTCCTTCGTATCTAAGATCTCGATGTGATAAAACAAAACCACCTCGTGCATAAAAAGGCGCCATATTAAATACACCATCCATACCTATAACTGCGTTGGCTTGCAATCGACTCAGCAATTTATCTCGTCTGTACTGCCATAATTGAGCGCCTAAGCCTTGGCCTCTATAATCAGAGCGCATGATAAATAATCCCATAAATCCATATAGGCCATCATAAGAAATAATTGATCCTCCACCAATAAATTCATCATGATGCCGCAATGCTATAAAAGCTTCTGGATCATAGTGCTTTGCGACTTGTTGATCTGACAAGCCAGGATTCCACCCCTCTTTTATAGCCCATTCATTTAATATTTCTGCTTCATTTTTTTGCATAATACCAAAAGTAAAGTTTTTGGGTAGCATCTCATCCTCACTATTTGAATTACTTATTATAAAAGACGCAAAGCTGCTTTGATGTTGCACTTAACAATCAAACAAAGTTTAATAATGTCTGTATAAATAATTGTAATAAATCTATGTTGTCATTAATAGTTAAGTTTGTATTATTTCTTAGAATCCGATTTTTAGAAGTGTTGGGTTCTAACGTGTCAAGGAACACTTTTGTTTGGGCAGCTATCATCGGAATATTGGGTGGGTTGTCTACTGCTTTATTTCGTGAAATAAACAGTCTCTTTAAGTATATCTTAACGGGACAATCGATAGATATTGTATCAATTGCACAGATTTTATCTCCAGAAATGCGACTAATGATTCCGACCTTAGGGGGCTTATTAGCGGGTTTAATGCTGCTATTAAGTTCTAAACTTTTTAAGGGAATGCGTTCACAAGAATATCTGGAAGTGATTCGTTTAGGTGATGGGGTTATTTCAATCAGGCCCACGGTGATGAAGTTATTTTCATCATTGTTATCTATCAGTTCTGGCGCTTCAGTTGGCAGAGAGGGTGGGATGGTTTTGATGTCGGCGTTATTTGCATCAAGCGCAGGGCGGTTTTTTAATTTTTCCAAACCTAAGTTACGTTTGTTAGTGGCATGTGGTTGTGCTGCTGGTTTGGCTTCTGCTTACAATACACCCTTAGCCGGCGCAGTGTTTATTGCCGAAATTGTGATGAAGTCAATATCGATAGAAGTATTAGGCCCACTTATTGTCTCTGGTGTATTTGCGGCAATTACTATTCGACATTGGATTGGTATAAGTCCTATATTTACCTTGCCAGTTTTTACTGTCCCAATTCACACGGAACTTTTACCAGTATTAGGTTTAGGTATATGCTGTGGCTTAATATCCCCGATTCTATTGTTTCTTATAAACGTTAGTAAAAAAATTTTCAACTACCTTAATTTGCCTTTGCCTTTTAGTTTGGCTTTAGGTGGTTTAGTGGTAGGAATTATTTCGTTGGATATGCCGGATGTTTGGGGAAATGGTCATGCAGTCATTGAGAATTTATTAAATCAAAGTGAATCTCCAAATTTTGTTTGGCAATTATTACTTTTAAAGTTATTAGCAACTTTAATTGTTGTTGGATCAGGTACGGTTGGGGGTGTTTTTACCCCTACTTTAGTATTTGGCTCAACAGTGGGGTGGTTGTACTCCTATCACTTACATTTATTATTTCCTAGTTTACAAACAGAAAATGTAGTTTATGCCGTCTTAGGAATGGGGGCTTTATTAGCAGGAACAAGTCATGCACCATTAATGGCAATATTAATGGTATTTGAGATGACATTAAATGGTAATTTATTATTTCCGTTGATAGTAGTGGTTATTTTGACAAGGCAAATTTCAGTTGTTATGCAGCCAAAATCTATTTATGGACAAATATCCAATAAAACAAAGAAGAATTTGCATTATTTAATGCAGGTTTCTGATATTCAAAGTGCAGTATCGACAATGGTAGATATGCATGTGACCGCTGAAAAAGTAGGACAATTATTTTGCTTATCAAGTATTGAAACAATTTGGGTGATTGATGATAACGGAATTTACCAAGGTGCAATTTCATTACAGCATATGAAGCAGTTTTTAGGGGATGCAGAATTAAAAGAAATAATAGCAGCTTGGGTATTTATGGAAAACACTATTCCTACCATACAGGCTGAAGCGGCTTTAAGCGATGCACTATTGATGTTTACTCAGACTGAAGCTGAACGCTTACCTGTTGTTTCTAAGGATATGAGGCTAATTGGCGAGTTGACAAAAACCGATGTCTTGTTGACATTATATTAATTTCAATTTTTACTAAAATAAATGTGCGTGGTGTTGTTTTATAATAGACGTTTTTTTAATTATCTTTACACTGACTCATTATTACCCAATGAAAAATCTATTTAATAAAAGTTCTGTTACCAATTTACTCTCCGTAGTCGTTATTGGCATAGGCTATATCAGTCCAGTGCAACCAGAGTTAATAAAATCTATTGGTTTTTTTGCGCTATCGGGTGCAATTACCAATTGGTTGGCCATTTATATGTTATTTGAAAAAGTACCTTTTTTATATGGTTCTGGTGTTATTCCTGCTCGTTTTGAAGAGTTTAAATTATCAATCAAACAACTAATGATGATGCAGTTTTTTACGGCTGAGAATATCGAGCAGTTCATTCAAAAAGAAGAGCAACAAGGTAGTAAGATGCTCAATCTTGAACCGTTCTTGAATGCCGTTGACTACGATAAGATTTTTGAGAGTTTAGTGTCTGCAATTATGGAATCATCTTTTGGTGGCATGTTAATGATGATGGGTGGTCAAGAGGCTTTAGTGCCTTTAAAAGACCCTTTTACCGCAAAAATGCGTCTTACTTTGGTAGACATGATTGAGTCAGATCGATTTAAAGCGGCGCTTAAAGATGGCTTAGATGCACATAAGATTGGTGTGGATATTGTCGATAAAATTGAGAGTGTTATTGATAAACGTTTGAGTGAATTAACACCGCAAATGGTTAAAGAGATGGTGCAAGCCATTATTAGAGAACATTTAGGTTGGTTAGTGGTATGGGGTGGTATTTTTGGCGCTTTAATGGGTGCTATGTTCGTATTTGCTTAAATAGCCCCTCGATATATGCAATTGCTGAGTACAAGTTTTACTGATATTCAAACTGTTGAGTTAGCTTTTTATGAATTGGGGGAAGCCAAAATAAGTTCTAATCCTGTTATTATTTTACATGGGTTCTTTGCTTCATCTCGTAATTGGCGCCAAATAGCGGATAAATTGTCTTTAAATCACCATGTTTATGTGTTGGATATGCGTAACCATGGCGTGTCTCCCCATCATATGAATATGGATTATCCTAGTATGGCCGCTGATTTGTTGGCGTTTATGGATGCTCATAATATTAATACAGCTAATCTATTAGGGCATAGCATGGGTGGAAAAGTCGCCATGTGGTTGGCTTTAAGCTATCCAAATAGGGTTAATAAATTGTTAGTTGCTGATATTGCCCCCGTAAAATATCAGCATTCTTTCAATAAGTTAATTACGGCGCTTAAATCTTTACCTTTAGCAGCATTAAAAAACCGAAAACAAGCTGAACAATGGCTTGAACATGATATACCTGAGTTAACTTATCGGCAGTTCTTGTTACAAAACTTAGTATTGAATGAAGGTGAGTATGTTTGGCGCGTTAATTTAGATATATTCTATGCTAATGGCGATAATATTATTGGCTTTCCAGAAGTAAATACTGTGAAGCCATATCAGGGTGAAGCTTTATTTTTGGCGGGTGGCAATTCTAATTATGTTTGCATTAATCAGATCAGTGGGCTATTTCCAACTGCACAATTAACTGTTATTGAAGCGGCAGGCCATTGGTTGCATGTGCAACAACCAGTTGATTTTTTGAAGAAAATTGAGGCTTATTTAACTTGAACTAATATGGATCGACAAGCTCACCCTGAACTGTTTTGTTTCCAAGTTTGGTATTACATATTATGAGTGGCAACGGACTATATAAATATAAATAGTCCGTTCGCGCTGAGTTTGTCGCAGTGTATTATCAATACTAATGCGGAATAGTTGGGCCTTTAGACGTGATAAATTTAGTCAAAGCGTCAATTATTATTTTGCGTTTAAGTACTAGAGCATATGCTAATAAGCCTAAGATAATCCCGAATAATAATTTCTCAAACACAGAAGAATCATCTTGTTGTGCGGCTATGGCGGCTGCCGCTTGGACTTCTGATTCTTTAACTGCCGGAGTTTGAACGGCGACTTTGGCGGGTTTTATCTCACCTTTTAAATCTGGTAAGCCTAAACTACCCCAGGCATCATAATCTTGCCAGATTGGATATTTACCTTTCCACATTGATTTAGAAAAATACGGCGCAAGGCTCATGCCGTGTGCAGAGGGTATACCTTTCTCATCAACAAAGCCTTTATAAACCACCAAGCTGATGTCACCGCCTTCACCGTGACCATCGGTTGTAAATGATTTTTCAACGTGGTCATGGAACATCCAAATACCTTGCCCAAAACTATTTAAACCATCATCGACTCCACTTAAAGATAAATCGATACGTTGTGCGGGTACCATGCCATGAACATCGCGTTGGATGTAAGAACTTGGCCCATTATCAACCCCATCATAGTGAGTGACAGTAGGTTTGTGACCATGAATATGCAACGCTAATGATTCAGTATGACCATTCAATACGCGCAATTTAACTTGTTGATTCTCTTCCATGTGGATCAATGATTCTCTTAACGTATAAGGGAATGATCGGCCATTGAGCATAAAGTAATCGTCAGTCGCATCCGTAGTGTCGTACTCAGTGTTCATGTGTTTAGCAATTAAACGCGGATCATTTGCTGATCTTGCTACCACTTCGTGTAATTCTTTATCTGCAGATTGGTAATGTAAGTCATATTCACGGGCGTATTTTTCTAATACAGCCACAGAAGGATGACGTACTTGGCCTGCGCCCACGTTTAATGTTTGTACCCAGTTATTTGGACGATTTTCTTCAACGATAAAGATGCCTTGTAAGCCCATAGGAATGTGCGTATGGGGTTGTACGTGGCAGTGATAATACATAGTGCCCGGTTGACGCGGTTTTATCACGTAAGTTTTGCTTTCACCTGGCATGGTGTCCATGTTACTGGTTTGGCCCACGCCATCGTTGCCGTTACCCGCATGGTTCATATACGGATGATCGATACCGTGTAAATGAATAGAGTGCGGTATATAATGGGTATTTTCTAACACTATCCACACCACGTCATCTTGCTCAACACGAATAACAGGTGAGGGTGCTCTTAATAAGGGATTAGCTTCTAATTCATAGAGGCTTTTAGTAGACATATCGCGAGTTTTTGGCGCATAAACCCAAAAAGTTGGTTGAATGCCCGGAGCGATATCGAAAGTAGTGGTTTGATCTTTCATATCTGGCGAATGACCGTTAAGCTCAACGACCTCTAGTTTTATAACTATTTTGTCAGGATCGCCGTCACCGTCAGTATCATCAGATAAGGTAATTGCATCTGCGGCTAATTGTGTAGCCATTAAAGTATCCATCGAAATTCCATTGGTGCCTTTTACAAAGGCAGCAATATCTGCAGGATTATCTGGATTACAAAGTTTTGATTCTTGAATTTTAACGCCATCAATGGTTTGTTCTTTACGCCATGCGGGATCAGTGAATTCTGAACAGACTTCTTCAACAGGACCTAAGTCAACTTTAGCGGAAGGAGGGAGCTCAGTAGCCGCATGAGAAAATGTCTGCATAAGAGCTAATGCGGCGCCCCCAGTAAAAGTAATAAGTGTTTTACGCATACAACGACCCCTGAAATGCTGAATTAAAAAACGATAAACCATTTAACTGGCTTTTTATTATTACCGGCATTTTAACTGATTATTTGTTTTAAGTCTTAATTGCCGCACTTCTGATAAGAATATTTTTAATTTAAGTGGCAATAAAAACTGATTAAGTTATAAAAAATACATTCAGATTATTGTTGCATTGATAATCAGATGTCGTTAACTTAGCCGGTTTAATTAAACATATATACCCTTAGATCGTGAAAACGCAATCACCCCATTATATAGTTGGCATAGATTTAGGTACTACACATACCGTCGTTGCCTACGCGAGCACAGATACAAATCAGCAACAAATACAGCTATTTAATGTCGAACAACTTATTGCACCCGGACAAGTCGCAGAAAGAGCTTTATTACCGTCGGTACGTTATCATCCAGCGCCAGAAGAGCTTAGCAATAATGACATTGCATTTTTGAGCTACAACGAAGATGCCAATTTTTCTGAAATGCCTGTGGTAATAGGCGAAGCCGCTCGCCTACTAGGGGCAAAATCAAAAGGTCGTTTTGTCGGTAGTGCTAAAAGTTGGTTATCCCATCCGGGAGTAGATCATACCGCCGACATATTGCCATGGGGTAGTCATGACGATGTTGCAAAAGTTTCACCTATTGAAGCCAGTGCCAGTTATTTAGCGCATATTCGTACCGTATGGGGACATAAATTTCCGCAATCGCCCTTAGAACACCAAGATATTGTTATCACTGTTCCTGCCTCTTTTGATGAAGCCGCGCGGTCTTTAACCTTAGAAGCCGCTAATATGGCAGGCTTAACTCAGGTGCGCTTTTTAGAAGAACCTCAAGCCGTTTGTTATGATTGGTTAAGAATTAACGCAGCTAATTTGCAGGTTGCCTTAAGTGATGTGCATCTATTATTAGTCTGTGATGTCGGGGGGGGAACTACTGATTTAACCCTGATTAAAGTTGAGCCGGGTATAAACGAGCCTAAGCTAACCCGTATCGGTGTGGGCGATCATTTAATGCTAGGTGGCGATAACATTGATCTTGCCTTGGCTCATTTAGCTGAGAGTCGTTTGGTTGACGGTCAAAAACGCTTATCTCAAGCGGACTTATCTCAATTATTAGAACAATGTCGTTTAGCTAAAGAACAATTGTTAGCAGTCGATGCTCCCGAGCAAGTGACAGTCACCTTATTGGGTGGTGGCTCAAGGTTGATTGGTGGTTCACGTAGTGTGCTATTTACTCGAGATGAAGTGCGTGCCTTAGCATTGGATGGCTTTTTCCCCTTATCAACACCGGATGAGTTACCTAATGTTAAACGTAGTGGCGTCGTTGAGTTTGGTTTGCCGTATGCATCTGATCCTGCCATCAGTAAACATCTGGCTGGCTTTTTAAAACATCATAGCCATGCTTCACTTGAAGCCATGCAAGGTGAAGGTACCGTACCTGATGCATTGTTACTGAATGGTGGCGTATTTCGTAGTACATTAATTAGCCAACGCGTACAAACGTTACTTAATTCTTGGGGCAATAAACCAGTCACCTTATTAGAAAATCAGCATCCTGATTTATCCGTTGCTTATGGTGCGGTGAGTTATGCGCTAGCTAAACGTAATAATAAGCTTAAAATTGGTGGCGGTGCTGCCCGTAGTTATTTTTTGGTTTTGGATACTGATAATACGGATGCGCAACAAGGTGTTTGCGTCTTGCCTAAGGGCAGTGAAGAAGGTGATGAAGTTATTTTAAAAGATAAACACTTTGCCTTACGATTAGGCTCCCCCGTTAGATTTCATTTGGCGTCTACCACGGGTGATATTGAATTCAAAGCAGGTGAAATTATTAATTTAACTGATGAGTTTAATTTCTTACCGCCATTAATTGCCGCCTTTGATAAAAATACCGAACAAGCGACGAATGAAGTGATCGTAAAACTTGCGGTCACACAAACAGAAATGGGTGTGTTAAAAATTGAATGTGTTTGCGTTGATAATGCCGCACAACGCTGGAATGTAGAGTTTCAGTTACGTAAAAAATCAGCCGCAGCCCAACAAACAGAAGACTATCGATTACCACCACAATTTGTCGGGGCCGTTGAAAAAGTAGAAACTATTTTTGGTTCTAAATCTAAGCATATAGAAGCTAATGCGGTTAAAAATCTTCGGGCAGAATTAGAAAAACAAATAGGCACAGATCGATCAGAATGGGAGTTACCGCTCTTGCGTGCTTTGTTTACTGTCTTAATTGATAATTCAAAATCGCATCGTCGTACCGATAATCATGAGCGCGTCTGGTTAAGTTTGGTGGGTTTTTGTCTGCGTCCGGGGTTAGGTGATGTACTGGACGATTGGCGGGTAGAGCAATTATGGAAGCATTATGCGCAGGGCATACAGTATGTCAATGAAACACAGAATTGGACAGAATGGTGGACCTTATGGCGACGCATCGCCGGCGGCTTATCATTAGCCGCTCAAGAGCAAATATTTGCGGATATTACTAAATACATCAATCCCGCTGCTGCAAGACAAGTAAATGTCGCTAAACAAATCAAAACTCGTAGCTATGATGATATTGTGCGATTAGCCGCCGTGTTAGAAAAATTGCCGATTGATAAAAAGACCCAGCTGGGTGATTGGCTCTTAACTCGTTTACAAAAGTCATCAGAGTCTAAACAAACTTGGTGGGCCGTCGGTAGAATCGGTGCACGCGTGCCTTTTTATGGCAGTCAACATAATGTCATTTCGGTCACAGTTGCTCAGCGCTGGTTAACGCAGATACTAACAGAAGATTGGAAAAAGAATCAGCAGGCGGCATTCGCGGCTACCTTGATAGCTCGGAAGAGTGGTGATCGTGATCAAGATATCGATGAGGAAATGCGTGCGCAAATCATTGCAAAACTCAAACAAAACAAAGCGCCGGCTTCTTGGATAGAGATGGTAGAGCAATATCAAGAGCTCGATGAAAAAGCCGAAAAACAAATGTTTGGAGAGGCCTTACCTCCAGGTTTAAAATTGGTACATTCTGTTTAAACACTATTTAAAAGAAATAATATTAAAAGTTGGGTTATGCTTCTAATTTTATTAAGCAGTTGGAAAGCAAGTGCACTTAACAGAATCCGATAACCAAACCTATTTTGATAAAAACAAAGCAAGAGAAAAAATTTGCGCTGTTTGGTTAAAAGCTCAAGCAAAAACAGCTAAAAAGTGGCTTTATTTAGCTGTGAGTGCAGGCGTTATAAATGGTTTGATGGTTATTATTCAATCTGCGATACTTGCTTATCTTTTGCAAGCAATTATTATCGAAAAACTATCAATTACAGTAATAATGCCCTATTTATGGGGATTAGCTGTCATTTTTGTTGTGCGCAGTCTTTGTGTTTATGCTTATCCAGTGTGGGGTTTTGAGGTTGGAGCACAGGTAAGGTCATCTGTTAGGCAACAGTTGTTTGCACAATTTTTAAAACAAGGCCCGTCTGAAATAAAAAATCATCAAAGTGGGAGCTTGGCTACGGTAACGCTTGAACAAGTCGATGCCTTAGAGCATTATTTCTCGCGGTATTTACCACAACAAATGCTTGTAGCTATTCTGCCAATCAGCATAATATTAGTGGTAATGCCCGTTAATTGGGTTGTCGGAGTGATCTTTTTAATCACTGGGCCATTAGTGGTTTTATTTATGGCTTTGGTGGGAATGGGGGCGGCTTCAGCAAGTCGTAACCAGTTTTTAGCCATGTCCAGAATGAGTGGATATTTTCTTGATCGTTTACAAGGCCTCAGCACCTTAAAGTTGTTTGGATTAGCTGAAACAGAACTATCCAATATTAATACTATGGCCAATGGGTTTAGAGAAAAAACCATGGCGGTATTAAGAATTGCTTTTTTATCTTCCGCCATTTTAGAGTTCTTTAGTGCGATTGCCGTTGCCTTAGTTGCGGTTTATGTCGGTTTAGGGTTATTAGGTCAGATTCATTTTGGCCCTGCTGAACATATTAGCTTGCATGAAGCGTTATTTGTATTGTTAATGGCGCCAGAGTTTTTTATGCCGTTAAGGCAATTGGCTATCAATTATCACGATCGTGCGGCAGCTTTGGGTGCGAGCGATGCTATATTGGTAATATTAGAGAAAGAGCCTGCTGGACAACTCACCTCCATCGACAATCTAAAGTCTAATGTTCATCATTTGATAGAGTTTATTCATGTCAGTAAAAAATATGATCAGCGAACTGTTTTAACGGATATTGATTTATCAATAGAGCAGGGTGAAAAAGTGGCTTTGGTCGGAGAGTCAGGGGCCGGTAAAACCACATTGATCAATTTATTATTAGGCTTTGAACAGCCAACAACGGGCTGCGTTTTACTAAACGGTGAGTTGCTGACTCAAACAAAGTCTGCGCAACAGATGGCTTGGGTTGGCCAAGGTGCTTATATTTTTCATGGTAGTATAAAAGACAACATCGCCTTAGCTGAACCTGATGCTAGTGCAGAAAGAATTTATGCGGCAGCAGTAGCTGCCGGTGTAACGGAGTTTAGTGAACATTTATCTGAGGGTTTAGAAACACAGGTTGGCGAACGAGGTTATGGCTTATCGGGTGGGCAGGTACAGAGAATTGCTTTAGCGAGGGCCTTTTTGAAAAAGGCTGAAATAATTGTCTTGGATGAACCTACTGCCAATTTGGATGATACTAATAAAGCCCTATTGTTAGACGTCATTGATAAATTGTTTAAACACCAAACCTTAATTATTGCAACGCATGATCCTCTCGTAATCAACACCATGTCTAGGCATATCGTTGTCTCACAGGGCTCTATATCATGATGAGGGATTGCTGGTTTTTTTTGAAGCTGTTTAAACCGTATTCCATGTGGTTAGTGACGGGCATTATTTTGTCGCTCATAACGAGTTTGGCGTCTATCACTTTATTAAGTTTGTCGGGTTGGTTCATCACTGCATCAGCAATGGCGGGGTTATTGTCGATTGATGGCAATGCCTTGGCGTTTAATTTTATGTTGCCTGCCGCTCAAATTAGGGCGTTGGCGATAACACGTACGTTAGGTCGTTATAGTGAACGTCTCGTCACGCACGAAGCAACATTTCGGGTTTTGGCAGAGATCAGGGGCTGGTTTTTTAAGCAGTTGATTCCATTAGTGCCGGGTCGACTAGCGCTAATGCGAAGTGGTGATTTATTATCACGCATGACAGCAGATATTGATGCATTAGATGCTTTGTATTTGCGCTTAGTAGCGCCTATTTTTGTTGCTATTTTAGGTGTCACTGCAGTGACGATCGTATTGGCAACTTATGCTCCTATTATTAGTATTACGAATGGCTTAATTTTATTAGTTGCGGCAGTCTGTGTGCCTTGGTTGTTTAATCGACTGGGTAATGAAGGCGCAGAGCGTATTACCGTGTTAATGGCAAACTATAAGATTCGGCAAGTGGATACTTTACAAGGTTTCGCTGATTTAGTAGCTAATCAGGCTTATGGGCGCTTTAGTGCGTTTCTGCAGCAGTTTTCTGATCGTATGATTCATACGCAACGTCAAAATAACCGTTTAATGGGCATTTCTTCTGCTCTAACTTTCTTATTATCTCAAATCAGTTTTACAGTGGCGTTAGTCTTAGCAGGCTTGTTATATACAGAAAATCAACTGATGGGGTCCGAAGTCGCATTGCTTGTTTTTTGTGTATTAGCCTCATTTGAGCTAGTCACGCCTTTGCCTCAAGCATTGCAAATGTTGGCAAAGACGCAAAAATCAGCTCTGCGTATTAGGCAAGTCGCTGAATTGAAGCCAACAATAATAGAGCCTCAGCAAAAAGTATTATTATCTCAGCCATATGATATCCAACTCAGGGACGTGTGTTTTCGATATTCAGATCAACAGGATTGGGTGTTAAAAAATATTAATTTACAGATACCTCTAGGTACTAAGTTAGCGATTGTGGGTGCAAGTGGTTCAGGTAAAACGACGTTACTGCATTTAATCATGCATTATTTTGATCCAGAAATAGGGCAGGTAGCGTTAGCAGGTTATTCTTTAAGTCAATATGGATCTGAACCGTTGATGACCTGTTTTGGTGTGCTTTCACAACGCAGTCAACTTTTTGCGACTACCATTAAAGAGAACTTATTAATGGCTAAACCTGATGCGACTGCCACAGAGTTAGAGGCTGCTATTAAAGCAGCGGGATTAGAAAAATACATTAGTAATTTACCTGAGGGTTTAAATACTTGGGTAGGTGAAAGCGGTGTTAAGGTTTCGGGAGGTGAGGCGCGTCGAATTGCTTTGGCTCGGCTTTATCTTAAAGATGCACCAATATTAATTTTGGATGAGCCTACAGAGGGTTTAGATTCAGAAACGGAGCGTGATGTTTTTAAAGCGCTCAGTGTGTTCGCAATCCATAAAACTATTATTATGGTGACCCACCGAAAAGCGGGTTTAAGCTTAGTTGATAAAGTTTATAGAATGGAGCAAGGGGTCTTGAGTGACTATCAAAAGTGATAGTTGTTTTTTAAACGATTGGAGTTGAGGGGATAGAAGTGAAGTATAGATTGTTAACTTCGGTAATATTAGTAACTGTAGTGGTCAAGTTTTTTAAGACACTGCAATAGGTTTTTTTACTGTGTTTTGCATTTCATACATATTTGGAGATACATAGCCTAATGTAGAATGTA
>CAJADF010000007.1 GCA_903938485.1 uncultured Methylococcaceae bacterium | reverse complement strand
ACCCCTTGTTAATTCGTTTTCTTTAGGCGCTAAAATTTTTGTGGCAACATGTAGACGAGTTAATGGTGTTCTTAAGTCATGAGAAATATTAGCTAATAAAAATTTCTGTTTGTTAATCATAAGGTCTATATCGGTTTGCATTGTATTCATAGCTAAGCCTACTTCACGGATTTCTTTTGGGCCACTAGGTTCAATCGTTGTGTTATTGATATCTTGGCCAATGAGTCTGGCTTTTGTAGCCAGATTTTTTAAAGACCGATTTAAAAACAGAGCGGCGATATACGCAGAAAATAATGAAAAGCAAAGGGCTATCAGCACATAAACACCTAACATATTATTAATGGCCGCTCTATAAACTTCGGGGATTCCTAATGAAAACTGTGGTGCTCTATGGTGATGTAACCAGATAGTCTTTTGAGGTAAGGCTTGATAACTCATCGTAATGCTATAGTTTGACTGTTGTGCTAATGTTGTACTCCATGTGTTATAAACCGTAATGTTCGGTAATGCATCGTGCGGTTGCGTGGTGTTCCATAGCAGAGTCATACCTGTGCTTTGTTTTAAGTTTTCTGCAAACTGGTTATTGGCATCTTTAAAGCCCATGGCATTAAGTTCTTGAGCGAAATAAGATAGCGATTGGGTTAAGTTACTAAATTGTTGTCCTACTTGATTGCTTATAAATAATGCAAAGAGTATTCGCATCAGCACAATCATAGCGATCATAAAACTAAAGATTAACAGGAATAATCTTCCAAATAAGGTTTTAGGTAGAAACTTCATGATTATCAGTTAAAAGTTTTAATGTGTAGTGCTATGCTGAATCATAACATAGCCAAGTCCTCTAACTGTTTGAATGTATATTGGATTTGAAGGGTCAGTTTCTATTAGTTTACGTAAGCGATACACTTGTGTATCAATAAATCGGCAATCAACTTGACTATCTTGACCTTTAATGAGGTAACTTAATTGTTCTCTTGATATCGGTTTGCCCATCTGTTGACTTAATACTTTTAGCAAAGAAAACTCCCCAGATGATAAATTTATTTTTTTGTGCTTAAACAATAAACAACGTTGTGTTAAATCTAATGTATAGTCTCCAAACTCTATTAATATGCCATGAGTATCAACCAGTCTGTCTGGTATGCGTGGATGACGTCGTAACATTGCCTGTATATGCGCTAATAACACATCGACATTAAAAGGTTTGGCCAGAAAATCATCAGCGCCACATTGTAAACCAGCAATAGAGTCATTTTCGCTACCATTGGCTGTTAACATAATAATAAGTGGGCTATTTTCCTCTGTATGTAAGCGACGACACACGGATAAACCATCTTCTCCTGGCATTATCCAATCTAAAATAATCAAATCATAAAACGAGCGAATTAATTTATCGTTCATTTGTTCTGCATTTGCGACGCAATTAACCTCAAAGCCTTTGTCTGTTAAAAAGTATTTTAAAAGACCGCGTAAGCGAGGGTCATCATCAACAATTAAAATTTTAGCAAGGGTTGTCATTTTGGCCCAGTGTAAGAGCGCTAGGCTGCCAGAAGGCAACCTAGCCTGTTTGTTAACAATTATTATTTAAAGAAATTAGCTATAGGTACGATGTCGTTAGTGATTCTGTATGTGGTACTTACGTTAGATTGCTGAAAGTATTCACAAGGTGAGTCGAAGTTCTGCACACAACTCAGGTCCATAAGCTTTAAGATTGCCGGTGTTGGTGGAAATGACGTGTCATTATAAAAACCAAAATTGTAAACGGAGTAACTATAGGGTAAATAGTCTGTTACTGGTGAGAACATACTGGCGTTTGCCGAATAGCTGGCAGCAATGGGTAACAAATTCACCCAAGCGTCAGTAACACCGCCCGTCCAGTACTGATCGAGAAAAGTCACTAGAGCAGGAAGACCTTGTGGATCAGTCACAGTCGCGCCCCAAGTAAATGGTGAACAAATGCCTCCAGATAAGGGGGAAGTACAACCCCAAGGTGAAGTAAGATTATTGAGCCAAACCACATCATTGGGGTAGCCATATTGTTGAGTAGCCCAACTGACACCCTGTGGATTGATGGCAGTATAATAAGAAGTGTATTGTAAAGCAATGGTGTTTTGTAAAGCAGAGTTTAAATCACTTAAACTGGTTGAAGTTGAAAAAGTTTGGCTAGTGGCAAGAGCTGAAGTAGGATTTTCTAAGGCTGTAACAGAGTTATTGTACCAATCCCAAGCATTGACCATATTTGCGCTTAACGAGGAATTATAGGTTGTGTAAAGATTAAGAACAGGAGCGCAGTCTGTTAGAGCTGTAGTTGGCGTTTTAGTCAATAAACATGTTTTTACATTGGCAAGCATGGCTGTTGCATCATTATTGTAAACTTGCCCCAATTTTTGCAAGGTGGTTTTAATATTATTCATCTCTTGGTTAGGGTTAAACGTATATTGACTAATATTGTTAGCTAAGGTGTTTGCTCGATTTCCTAAGGTAGTATTCTGATTAATAAGATTAAGATAATTGGTAATCTGATCGGTATAATTAGTCAAAGCACTGTTGGTGGTAAACGCGTTTAAATACGAGGGATAAGCCGCATTTATAATGGCTGCAGGAGAGCTAACATTCATATCGCCTAGATTGCCCGTAGATAAATAAAGTGCATTGGGGCCTTGTACTCCATTGGGGAACGGTTCAACCATAGACAAGTCTGTAAAATAGGAGACGCCATTAACCATGGTTTTGCTTGCATTTAAATCGGTGATAAAGTCATTGTTTGCTAAAGCAACAGCTGCGTTAATATTGCTTACATAAGTAGTGCAATCAGCTGTACTACCTGCTAAACAAGCATTTAATGTGTTTGTATTTGTTGCTATTGCGGTTGTAATGTCAGCCTCTGCCTGTTGTCCACCCCCCAACTGAGTTATTGTAAAATTCATTTGAGTACTACTCGTACTTTGTGCATTAGAATTAGAAACTGCTGTGCTAATACTATCTAGTCCGTAACTGCCACTTAAGTCATTTGTAATAGTCGTTGAAAGAGATGAAGTAGCGGATGACCAGTTAAGATCTCCGGTAATTAACATGCCAACATAAAGTGTGTCCACAAACCTATCACCACATAGCGCTGCGAAACTGCCAGTAGTTTGCTGATTCAAACCATATTGAGTTAAAGGGTAATTGGGGTCAAGTGTGTTAGATATTTGAAAAACACTTAAAGAATTAAAAGACTGATTGCCAGATGCAGACGAGTTTTGATAATTATTAGAATAACTAAAATTCTCATTAGCGGAGAAAAGACCATAACTACCTTGAATTGAAGCGGATGCATTAAATTGCCCCGCCATGCTTGATGCTGTCCCTTGTGAAGACAAAGCGCTACCTGCAATAATGGTGCTCGCTGTTTGTGAAGTATAGTTGTAACATAATTCTCCACTTAAGAACCCCGTTGACGAATTAGCAGCCGCACTTAAATAATTGGCGTAAGGCGATAAGGGTGTGGCTGCTGCGGTGTTGGTAGTCGCTAAACTGCTGGCCACAGCGGCTTTCAGTGGGCTGGTTTGTTTCTGGGGGCTAACTGGATGGGTTGTATTTAGATTTTGTAGGTGATTTGCAATAAACTGTTCATACTGAGCAACTGTGTATTGAGTTTTTACAGCGGTATCAGCAGCGGCTATATAATCATCTTGACCGTACGGGAATCCTAAAAAAAGTACTTTGTTAGTCTTTGTTTCAATCAATTTATGTTTCAATATTTTACCGTTTGCCATGTGTACTTCATGGTGTAACGATTCACGTGCCTCTTCAATGCTTAGCTTAACTGGCTTTTTAAGAATTTGCGGCCCTTTAAATCCGGGCATACTGGCTTTAGCGAATGATTTGCGCCTGTATTTTACTTTTTTGATGGTGGTAACGGCTCCTAGACCTCTATGATCAGATGAAGTTGTAGATGCCGCCTCACTAATAATAGGGGTGGTCAATGATAAACTTAAAGCAAAAAGTAACAGTTTACGCATGGTGTTTAATTCCTAAATGGATGGGTAATTGAGTTTAGAAGCGATAATTAACTGCAGCTCTAAGAACGTTGGTTGATATATTGGCATCTGCTGCGCCTGCAGGGTCATTAACACCCGTGAGGTCGGGTATGGTCATGTTTAGGGCATTGCCGTAATCACTGTAGATATATTCGGTACGTACCGAGAGGTTATCAAATACGCCGTATTCAAGTCCGCCGCCCAATACCCAAGCCGTTTGAGTGCTTGAGGTGGAATAAGTGTTTTCGCTGTTAAGTTCTTCATTTTCATAATGCAGACCCATGCTGGCAAAACTAACACCGGCGCTTATAAAGGGTAAAAAGCGCTCGATAGCGTAGCCCATACGCAGCTTCATAGAGCCTTGCAAGTTATTGCGTACGTTAAAGTGATCGTAGGCATTAATGGCAGGATAGGCAGAAGTAAAGTGACTGTTGGTGTCTGGGTAGCTAAAATCAGCTTCAGCACCTACAACAATTTGATGCTCTAATTGTTGTAAGTAACCAAATTGAAAACCGGGGTTAACGTCGGTTGAATTTAGTTTTTGGTTATATGTTCCACTTTCTGAAACAAAGTTGTCTTGATTAGCGGTCAGGTTTGCTTCTGTCCAAATGCTACCTAAGTTGACCCCAGCATAAGCACCTGTCCAATTATAAGAGGTGGTTTGCTCGGTGGCCGTGGCTATATTGGATGTGGCCAGTAGTACGATAATGCTATGACATAATTTTTGCATAAATATAAGTCGCCTAAGTTAATGAGGGAAGATTTCAATTATTTGCTATTGTTACAATAACGAATAAAGCTTAAAAACCTAGATGCATACTAGGGGAATTAAGATATTTCCAAAATATCACCTCTATTAGGTTTGTTCTATGGGTGAATTGTCACAGATTGTCACAAGACAAGGATAATATGAAAGAGTAACTATTAATATTTAGTCTGTGAAGATAAGCATGTAGTTGAATTTTAGCTTGGGATTGACTGGGTTTTATTCCTAAGGTCTTTTACATTAAAGGATATAAAATATTCTTGTAGCATCCCCATATCCAAAATAATTTAAGATTTAAACTGGTATGCACGCATTAGTTTTAAATGTTAATTTAATAAATTTTTTGTTTTATATTTTTTTAGGCTGTTTATGTTATTTTTAGCGATCAAAATGGTTTTTAAAATTTCAATTTAGCGCAATATTAATGCTTAACTTTTTTAATGTAGATCCCATTATATATGGGTATTTAATGGATATTTGAATTTAAAAAGTTAATCAATTTATTATAAATTGTATTTATAATCCACCCCTCAAAATAGTCTTAGAATCTGAATTAGTTGTGTACCCATGAGTGGTAAATTTAAAAAGTTTTTTTGACATTTTGTGACAATTCCAAACTGGTATAAATCCTGTCAACTGCTATTGTAGATCTGCAGTTTAAAAGTCCTATAAGTTCTTATATTAATGGGGCTTTTTGCAATAAATTTAAACATCGTGCGTCTTACATTGATTGATTTTAGGAAAATAAATATGAATAAAGCATCTATAAAACCATTGGCTGTTGCCATGCTCTTGGGCGTTACCCCGCTTACAATTTCGTCTGCTTATGCTGTTGTTGCAGTGGATCCAATTATTATTAAGGGTGATAAAGGAGATTCTGGAACAAAGGGAGATTCAGGTTTAAAAGGTGACTCTGGATTTAAAGGCGATAAAGGTGACTCTGGATTTAAAGGTGATAAAGGTGACTCTGGAATAGGCTTAACTGGCCCACAAGGACCTGCCGGCCCGGTTGGACCGATTGGTGCGACAGGACCTGCAGGCCCAACGGGTTTAACTGGTGCAACAGGATCTATAGGACCTATGGGGCCTCAAGGATTTACAGGTGCAACGGGCGCAACTGGACCAGCTGGTACTAATGGAACAAATGGTGTTGATGGCGCTACTGGCCCTGCCGGCCCAGCGGGTTAAACAGGTCCTGCTGGCGCAAAAGGTGATACAGGCGCAAAAGGTGATACGGGCGCAGTAGGACCAGCGGGTCCAGCTGGTTCAGGTGGTTCTTTCTCTTATTCAATGACATGTGGTGCAAATGGTACTTCTGCTTGTAAGATTGGTACTAAGGGACCCGGTGGTGGCTGGATATTTTTTGTTGATTATAATGATCAATTTTCAGGTTTTGATTATTTAGAAGCTGCACCAACTGGAGCTCTTCGGAAAACAGTGGAACAAGTTCTTGGTACCTACTTTTTGGTCCTGGGTACCAGGGCAACTCTGCAAAAAGTTCAGGTATGTCAGTTCGCCCGGTACGAGCTTTTTAAGGTTTAGCTTTCAAAAACCTGTTT
>CAJADF010000006.1 GCA_903938485.1 uncultured Methylococcaceae bacterium | reverse complement strand
TAATTCATTCTGCGTTAATTCAAGTGGCCAAATGGAGTAAATCTGAGGCTAATCAAAAAAAAGCCAGAGAACTTCGCTTTGCTTTTAATGAGATTCCTACATCTACCGACTACAAAACCGATTTTAGTCTGTGGCGTAACAGTCGAGATATGATCAGTTACAAACATTTATTGTATTGGGTGAAACTGATTTTAAATCAACAAAGCCCCTTTAGTATTAAAGGCGATAGTAAGGGTATTTCTTTTCTTTTTCCTATGGAAACCTTGTTTGAAAAATATGTGGCTTCTATTTTAGAAAAGCAAGCTCAAAAAAACTATAGCCGCTATAAGGTTAAAAAGCAGGTTAACACCAAGTATCTAGCAAAAAAACATGAAGATGAGGTTGATAGAGGAGTCTTTCAATTAAAACCTGATTTGGCCATTTTTGAAGGTAATTCATCCATAGAAACAACTATTTGTATACTTGATACAAAATGGAAATTGATTGATCAGAATGCGAAATATGATAACGGTAATGTAGACAACAAAGCAGGTATAAGCCAAGGTGACATGTATCAAATGTTTGCTTATGGGCACAAATATCTAAAAGAGGGTAAGGGCAAACTTGTTTTGATTTATCCCAAGTGGATTAACTTTGTAAAAGAAGAATGTTTTGTCCTAGATGATGATCTGAATCTAGAGGTTTTCCCCTTTAATTTAGACAATGCTGATAATTCCGCAAATGCCTTATTAAAAAAGCTAGAACAAAAAAACAATGATTTATAGGGTGAAAATAATATGAGCATATCAGAATTTTTTAAACGTCTTGGCGCACCACTCCATAATATGAGGATATGTTCCTAAACAATAAATTTTTCACCGTCTGAATTTCTATATCCCTATTGCCGTTGGAACCCGGCTTTATTAAAACTAAAATTCGATTTTGTGGCATTGTTAGATCATGATAATGATTACAGCGTTAATTTTCTAATCGTAATCTGGCTTCTCTAGAAACATAGGGGTCTGGGTGTTTAAGAAGCGTTTTTAAGATTTTTTTCGGTGTGCCGTAGCTTTGAGCTAAGTTTGCGACTACCGATGGATCCTCGTGTTTTGATATCAGAGTGGCTAGTTCACTCAAATCAGCTTGCTCATAAGAGTCAATATTATTTGCTATTCTAAGAGCTATTTCAGTATCAAGTTTTATAAGGTCTATTAATTTTTCTTGTGTTACGTTCTCTTTAAATGCACCAGAGCTAACCAAATTGCGTAATACAGTTATTGAGGAGTCCTTAGAGAGTAGCTCTAAAACCTCTGATGATAGATTGTCTTTATAAGCAACATTTTCTCGTACCACTGTGGCAGGGTGTTGTGCGGCAAGTAACAAGAAATCGTTACTGCTTTTGTCGTCAGGAAAATTGGAAACAATATTTGATAACATTTCAAAAGAAAGATTAGCAGAAAATTTTTCTTTACCAGAATCAGATACAACTAATTTAAAAACAAGTTCTTTTGACATATATTTCCTTGATCAATAATATACAGATATATTAGGTATTAATTACCCTGAGTATCTCCATCTTACTATGCGATATTGTTATCATCAAGAATAATTAGTGGAAGAAATTTCTTGGTATGTGAGCGTTTGAAATTTGATAGATAAATCTGGACGATCTTTAGTATTTTGTATGGTTACGTAGTATGTAAAAGATATGGGATATACTGATCCAAAAAGGCATACTAATTTTTGGCTCAACATTTAATTCAAACTCCCTTGGCTAAAGAGCAACAGATCACACACATTGATCCGCAAACGGTTGAGGTTAAAGCAGAAGTGTTAGTGACACCGCCTATTTTAGAGGGTTGAGTGGTATATAAAGTAAGCTTATAACGCTGCTTTGTTCGAGTAAGGCTGTCTTTGAAATCAGTATCAGATCATTTGCAAGGGTAAGAACGCTTCGGCCATTCATTTCTATATTTGTATTGACAATAAGTTGACTTTACGACTACATTGAAGTTCATAATACTATTCCTTTGGAACATCTTACTCAAGACTTTTTTCTGGTAAGCCAGTCCGAACACTCTAGAAAGCACTACTACACGTATAGATATAGTATGTAAAAGATATGAGATGTACTGACCCAAAAAGGTCTACATATTTTAGTAATATGAGAAGGTATAAATCGATACGCCTTAAAAATTACACACTGGAGTGTTAGAGATGGCAAAAAGTTACCAAAACATCATCACCTTAGAAGCTGGAAAAAGAGGAGGTAAACCCTGTATAAGAGGTTTACGCATTACTGTTTATGATGTCTTGTCATGGTTGGCTGATGGCATGACCAGCTCTGAAATTATTGAAGACTTTCCAGAACTAAAAGTAGAAGATATTAGTGCCTGTTTAAGTTTTGCTGCTGATCGTGAACATGGGTTGGTAAGTCTTAAAACCTCATGAAGTTATTGCTAGATGAAAACTTATCGCGGCGTATCGTGCCGTTTATTCAAGACCTATACCCAGACTCAACGCAGGCTGCTTTAATGGGTATGGAGCAATTGGATGATATGGCCATTCGTCAGTATGCTATTGAAAACGGTTTTATCATTGTCACAAAAGATGCAGATTTTTATGAGATGGACTTGCTTTATGGTCAGCCACCTAAAATCATTTGGATAAAAACGGGCAACCAAAGTAAAGCAGCCACTATTAAAACCCTTCGTGATCATACAGTTGAGATAGAGTATGCGCTTTTGATTAGCGATCATGCCTGTATCGAAATCCTTTAAGAAAGACATTGCGTCCAAGCATGCTTATTTTGAACGGCCATCATATTTAATCCGATAATTTATCTAGCAAAGACGAGTTAAGGGATTAAACGTTAAATCCAGTTGTAACATTACCTTAATTTTGGCCTGTTAGAATCAAACGTGTTTAGCTCATTTTATTAATTTTGATTAAAGGTTGGTTATGAATAAAACCTATCGAACTATCTGGATTTCAGATTTGCATTTAGGCTCAACTCAGTGTCATGGAGAAATGTTACTCGATTTCTTAAAGTACAACGACAGTGAGAAGCTTTATTTGGTGGGTGATATTATTGATTTTTGGTCGTTATCAAAAAAGATGTATTGGCCTAGAGACCATAATACGGTCATTCAAAAAATATTGCGTAAAGCGCGGCACGGTACTCAGGTTATTTATGTGCCTGGTAATCATGATGAAAATGTGCGGGAATATGATCAGTATGTCTTTGGTGACATTGTCGTAAAGAACTCTGATGTGCATGAGACTGTTGATGGTAAGAAGTTTTTAATTGTGCATGGCGATGAATATGACACGATTGCGCAATGTCATAAGTGGTTGGCTAAAATTGGTAGCGAAGGGTATGACTTATTGATTTCATTAAATCGGGGTTTGCGAGTTGTCCGTCGCTGGTTAGGTCTCCGATCAAATTTCTCCTTAGCCGCGTATGTAAAGTTTAAAGTTAAAAATGCCGTACAGTTTATTTCTGATTACGAAGAAAGTATTGTGAGTACGTTAACGGACCGTGATTTGGATGGGGTTATTTGTGGTCACATCCATCATGCTGAAATAAAAGAAATCAATGGTTTTTTGTATGTTAATACCGGCGACTTCGTGGAAAGTTGCACAGCGATTGCCGAACATTTCGATGGATCTCTTGAGTTAATCAGATGGACTAAAATAGAATCGACAGAAGAAGTAAAAGCCCCCAAAGCCGTAAGCGCTCATTGATTTATAGAAATGCCACTTTTATGATTAATGAGGTGGCAAAATCTTATTCAAGATTTAAACTGTTTATAGTCTATAATTCGATCAATTAAATATTAATTTCCTAGGTAAATCTTCTTATGAATCGCAGTTTTTATACTGTTCTTGCTGCGCAATTTTTTTCTTCATTAAGTGATAATGCATTGCTTTTTGCAGCAATTGCCTTGTTGAAAGATATTAATGCTCCTGATTGGGAAACGCCTGTTTTACAAGAGTTTTTTGTTTTTGCCTTTATTGTGCTGGCACCGTTTGTAGGCGCTTTTTCTGATGCTTTGCCAAAAGGTAAAGTGATGTTTATCAGTAACAGTATTAAAATTATGGGTTGTTTAGCTATGTTGTTTGGTTTACATCCTTTACTTTCGTATGGCATTGTCGGTGTCGGTGCCGCTTTATATTCGCCAGCAAAGTATGGAATTTTAACTGAATGTTTGCCTGTTGACCGTTTGGTATGGGCAAATGGTTGGATGGAAGGTTTGACAGTTGCGTCTATTATTTTGGGGGCTGTGTTTGGTGGTTTGTTAATTGGTCATAGAGTTGAGACTCAGATTGTGCAGCAATTAACTTCTTTACCCTTTAATTTGGGTATTGATACGGCTGCTGAGTTTGCTATAGTGGTTATTTTAGGATTGTATTTAATCGCGGCAGTTTTAAATTGCTATATCCCTAAATTGCCAATTGAACATAGTCTTTCAAGACCAACACCTAAGGTTTTAGTTTTGGATTTTTGGGCAAGTTTTTTAGCTTTATGGAAAGATCCATTAGGACAAGTCTCTTTAGCGGTGACATCATTATTTTGGGGCGCAGGGACTAGTTTGCGATTTATCGTTTTAACTTGGGCTGCTGTGGTGTTAAATTTTGATTTAGAGCAAGCCACGCAACTAACTGCAGTGGTGGCGGTAGGCTTAGCTATTGGTGCTGCAATTGCAGCAAAGGCAGTGCCTTTAGATCATGCTGTCAAAGTATTGCCTTTGGGTATCGCTATGGGTATCGTGGTTTTAGGTATGATATTTGTAAGGGATTGGCGAATTTCCGTATTGTTTTTGTTAGTTGTGGGTATGTTGGCAGGGAGTTTTTTGATACCGATGAATGCGTTATTACAATATCGAGGACATCAATTGATGGGTTCTGGTCATTCTATCGCGGTACAAAATTTTAATGAAAATTTGAGTATTTTACTCATGCTAGGTGCTTATGCTTTAATGATTAAGGCGGGTTTTTCAGTTAATCATATTGTAATTATTTTTGGCCTATTTATTTCCTTAACGATGGGTTGGTTGGCTAAGAAACATGGACACGATCAGGATCGGAATTAAATTATGTATAAACCTGTAACCCCATTACTTGCTGCAGACACCATTATTGAATTAGTTGATTTCCCTGGACGACCTATCGTTTTAATTGAACGCGCTAATCCGCCTTATGGATGGGCAATTCCTGGTGGTTTTGTAGATGTGGGTGAGATTGTTGAGCTAGCCGCTGTTCGTGAAGCACTTGAAGAAGTGAGTTTGCATGTTAAATTGTTGGGTCTACTAGGTCTTTATTCTGATCCCGCTCGTGATACTCGTGGTCATACAGTAACAGCAGTTTATGTTGCAGAAGCGTCCGGGACCCCAGTTGCGGCTGATGATGCAAAGAATTATCAAATATTTAGTTTAGAGGCATTACCAGAAACATTAGCTTTTGATCATGCGCAGGTACTTACTGATTACAGACGATATCGTGAAACAGGTCAAGTGACAGATTTAAAGTGCTAATTTTATAATTAGTTGGCTGTTATTAAATTTAAAGTTTAGTTGCGAAGGAGCAACCCGTTTTGACAAAAATGCAGGATATTACCAGTCCGATGACAGTATCGGAAAAACGTGCCACATGGTCTTTAGCAAGTATTTATGCTTTGCGAATGCTTGGATTGTTTTTAATTATGCCAGTGTTGTCGCTGTTTGCTGAGCAACTTGAAGGATCAACTCCTTCCTTAATAGGTATGGCAATAGGTGTTTATGGTATTAGTCAGGCTTTGTTACAAATTCCATTTGGTATTTTATCTGATCGTTTAGGGCGCAAAAAAATCATTATTATCGGTCTATTAATATTTATGATAGGCAGTTTAGTAGCGGCTTTATCGACTAATATTTATGGTGTACTAATAGGTCGAGCGATTCAAGGTTCAGGTGCGATTGCTGCTCCGATTATGGCTTTAGTAGCCGATTTAACTCAAGAAGTCCACCGAACTAAAGCGATGGCGTTGATAGGCTTAAGTATTGGTGTGTCTTTTGGTATCGCTATTACTGCTGGCCCCGTGATTGCAGGGTTTATTGGCGTACACGGTATTTTTTGGTTGATAGCTGTTTTATCAATACTGGCTATTTTTGTGGTGCGATATTTAGTGCCTACCCCCGAAACATCTAAAGTACATCGTGACGCTGAAGTGGTTCCCAGTCAGTTTTTAAATATTCTTAAGAATGTTGATTTACTGCGCCTTAATTACGGTATTTTTATTTTACATGCTACTTTGACAGCGAGCTTCGTTGTTTTGCCTTTGTTAATGCGAGATGCGGGTCTTTTACCTGCAGAACATTGGAAGGTCTATTTACCTGTTTTTGTTGTATCGATGGCGGCAATTATTCCTTTTGTTATTTTGGCTGAAAAGAAACGTAAGATGAAAGTGGTGTTTATAGGAGCCATAGCCGTGTTGGTGTTGTCAGATATTGGTTTAATGCAATTTAATCATAATTTAATAGGTATTATTGGCTTTTTGTGGTTGTTCTTTACGGGATTTAATTTGTTAGAAGCCACTTTACCTTCGTTAATTTCAAAGACTGCGCCTGGTGATTTAAGAGGTACAGCAATGGGTGTTTATTCAACTAGTCAATTTTTGGGTGCTGGTTTAGGTGGTGGAATAGGGGGGTGGTGTTATGGTCAGTTTGGCGCACAGGGGGTGTTTATGTTTTGTGCGTTAGCTGGATTAAGTTGGTTGCTCTTGTCTTTGACGATGAAGCCACCCCGCTATTGGGCTAATTTGTTAATCTCGCTGGATAAAACCACTCAAGAAGTTGCTGATAATTTTGTATCAGAAACTCTAAAAATTAACGGTGTAGAAGAAGTTACTTTAAGATTTGAAGAAGGTGTGGCGTACCTTAAAGTTGATAATCAACAATTAAATAGAGATCAATTACAAGGTATTATAGAAAAATATCTTAATGTTTAAAGTTGACCTAAGGCAAATGCACCAAGATAGGTAATTATAAAATATAAGAAGGATATTACTAGGCTAGCAGCTGAGTTGATACTGAGCGCTTTTTTAAATATATAGCCGATAACTGTCAGTTCCCAAATAAACAGTATGCCTAAACTGTAATAACTTAGGATATCTTCATCTACCGTTAACCAAATCAACACAGGGACTACAAATACTGCGATTGCATTTGAGCTTACTAAAATAGCGGTTGTTACCTGCACGAAGGCGAACAATGTCTTGTTTAGTTTTAATAATAGAGCAATAAACACTAGCGCAAGAAAAATTTGCACGAACACTTCAGTGAAAGACTCAAATGGGTCGTCTGTCATGTTAGCTTGCATAAAATACTCTATTACAAAATAGAACAGTAAGTTTTGTTTAAAAAAACCGACTGATCTAGTAAGTTGTAATGGCTGATGTTCGTACCAGCACAAAGGTAAGTATTGTTTTATAAGTTCAGTTATTAACATTGTAATTCACAAAACTTTGTTGTGTTTAATAATAGTTTTCTATTTAAATTTTGATAAATCAAGATAGTTAGTTTGATTAGCTAACGTCTGAGGTTGGGTTGTTACTGGTTCACTATAGTTACCAAAAATATCATTTAGTGATTGCACGAGATCTTTAGTCTTTTCAGTTAGACCCGATAGACTAGCTTTCATTTTTTTGTTCCACGCTACTGATTCTGATATAGGGAGTACTATTCGAGTAAAGCTTAAGTTTTTTTCGAACAATCCTGCTAAATTTTCCATTAAATGTAATTCTTTTTGACGTTCATTTAGCTTTTTAATAATAAACTTTGCGTGAAATTTACTAATAAGTATGTGCGTTGGAATTAGTATGGCCGTTAGAATAACTAATCCTATAGGACCAATAATTGGATCGATTAATAACTCTAAAATACCCATTTCAATTTCAGCGAATATTGCTAGTATAGCAATGAAACTGAGTACGACTAGTGAAGATAGGTTGCTACGTTCTTTCCAAAGACTAATGCCTTTTCTTACTTCTGGGAATACGACTTCTTCGATATCTCGAATGTTTTTTTCTAGGGTATTAAGTACTCGATAAGTTCGGTCTAGTGAAACATTGGTCAAGCGTTGGTCAATTTCTGAGAAATCAATTTTGCTATGTGGATTAAGATTAGTTTGTTGACTGGGAGCAATAATAAATTGTCCGGTCGTAATATTTAGTTCGGCTAGCTTTCTTTGCCAAGTTAAAATAATTTCATTAGCTTTTGAAGGATTAATGGTGGCGATAGGTTCATCGACTAAAAATACAAATTTATTTGAGTCTTGATCTTGTTGTATGTGTTTAATGACGTCATCTAATAAGGGTATTGAGGAGCCGAAAATATCAGTAAAAACTATCACTAAGTCCGAGCTTTCAATCATATGTTTGATTAACATGGAATTGACTGGACTTTCTGGAATGGCGCCTAAGTTAGGTGAGTCGATAAATAATTTGCCTTTAATTCGCTCGCTATTAATTGCTTTAAGCTCAAGGTGAGAATTAACTTTGTCTCCCTCTCCTTTTTGGAGTTGTTCCATTTTTTTACTGATTTGGTAAAACGGGTAGCGCGGGTCAACATCAAGTGCTGTGCCTGGCAATGTGGCCAGATTAGTTTGGCTATTTTGGAGTAAAACGGTGAATTTATGAGTAGATGCTTGAATGCCGGAAGTTGTTTGCTGATCACCTAAATAGGCATTAATGAATCTTGCTTTAGCTGTTGAATTGCCACCGATAAAGCTAACAATTGGTGACCAAGAGTTTTTGCTGGCGGTTGTTTCATCTTCTTCGATAAGGCCAAGATCATACTCAATTTGATCAAGATCATGAAAGATTTTAATGGATCTAAGTAATACCGGATTGTCATGAGAAAAGTTTTTCTCGAGATTTTCTAGGTATTTGCTTGCTGTCTTTTCAGTCATAACAGTGACCTCTTCTTTACTAAGTTTCAGGTTGTAAAAATGCGTTTGAGTATACACCTAAGCGTGTTTTGATAATAGAAAAAACTAGACGAAAATACTTGGGTATTCGGCGAGTCACTTTAATAGTAAAATCTTAGAATTATATGTAACTAAAGCTACTAATTGGAATAGGAAATGTTCTGCCGCCCCTATAATTGTTTAAATTGTATTTTAGTATTGTTAATAACTCTATTGCTAGGGTGCTCTATGCCTTTAGTGGCTAATTATGCGGGTAAGAATCAATCTGAAAAAGATTTTGCGCTTTATGTTGAAGAGGTATTTCGATTGCAAAATAGTGTGACGAGTGAGATCATGGCGCTACAAGAGGAGGGTGACTTTAATGATGATACAGGTTTATTAAAGGCTGAGCAGTCTATGCGAGAGGCGTGCGCTGCTCTAAATGAATATGTTGCTAAAGAAACCGATGGTGATAGTATCAGTTTCTTTTTACGTAAGCGAGTACAATCGTCAGCGGTTGCTTGTGAGGATTCTGCAAATAAAGTAAGATTGAAGTTAAAAACTTAATAGACTTTGATTAAATCTCAAACTGACCTTAGATGATTTTTTCACCTCGGGCTAGTTTTGGTAAGTTACCTTCTAAGCCCATTGCCGCCCGCATGACTTTGTTTTTTGCGGGTAAGATACGTTCAGCGAGTCCTAATCCCACGTTACGGATAAATTTTAAAGGTAAAACATCATTACTAAATACCTGATAAAACACATCCATGACGGTCATCATTTTTAAGTTTTCGTTGCGTCTTAATTTTTCGTAGCGTTTTAAAACTGAAATATCACTAATGTCTTCACCTTTTTTACTGGCCTCTATCAATATTTCCCCTAACGCTGCTGCATCCAGTAAGCCAATGTTGACGCCTTGCCCTGCCAGAGGGTTGATCATATGGGCGGCATCTCCTGCTAAAACAACACCTGGTTTAACGTAGCTTTGGGCGTGTTGTCTTTTTAAAGGGAAACTAGCAACACCTAATACTTGGTTGACTTCGCCAAGGCAGTCAGGGAACATAGTAATTAGTTCAGCTTTTAGATCTTCATAAGGTAGGTTTTTTAAACGTTTAACTTCATCAGGTGTGTTGTACCAAACAATGGAGCCGAATTTTCCAGTTAAGGGTAAAAATGCTTGTGGGCCACTGGGTACAAAGCGTTGCCATGTTATATCTTGTTGTTCATATTCTGTTGAGATGTATATAACCAATGCGTGTTGTTTATAGTCCCAACTAGTCACACCGATCCCAACTGATTGTCTGACTTTGGATTGTCCACCGTCTGCCGCGACTAAAACTTTTGCAGTTAAAATGCGCTGGTCTTCTAGTTCAATTTCACTGTCTTGGCCCACCGTATAATTTATCTTTTTAATAGTTGCAGGGGTAATAAGTTGAATATTTTTAAATTCGGTTAATCGCTCTATCAAAGCAAGTTGGGTAATCCGATTTTCAACAATGTAACCCAGTGCTGGATAATCAATCGCGTCGCTATTAAATTCAGTATCGCCGGCGGTTTCCCAAACCCTCATCCTGCGAAATGGACAGACTCTTTTGCTTTCAATGCCTGACCATGCGCCTATGGTTTCAAGAATGTTTTTTGAAGCAATGCTTAATGCAGAAACTCTTAAGTCATGAGCTTGTGTTGGTTCGAAAGCTTCAGGTAATGCGCTTTCTATAATGGCTACCGATAGTGAGCTATCACCAAGACTACAAGCCACTGCAGCGCCTACCATGCCACCACCAATGATCACTACATCAAATTTTTCTTTTATCATTAATCAACCGTAAATTTAAAACTTCATCTTAAAAAGATACCATAATTATTGGAGGATAAAGAAAAATAACACCAATTAGTTCTAGAATTAATACAATATTTTGCGAGCCCTGATATGACAAATGCCCTTGGTCGTGCTAATATTAAAGCGTATTAAAGGAATTTTAGAGGCATTTTGATTGCCTTTGTTGGGTTAATATCCTTCTGGTGAACTTTGATATATGTAATATTTAACTCTGCACACAACACGAAAAAAGAGAGTACGGGCTGGATAATGACTAAAGATTCCCGATCAGGTAATAACAACGCTATGCTTTACAACGCTGATTTATCGCAGGACAGCTGCGGAGTTGGCTTTATAACCCACAAACAAAGTAAACAAACTCACGATCTACTTGTAAAATCTCATGAAGCTTTATGCACTATTCCCCATCGCGGCGGGATGAGCGCAGAAGGTATAGGCGATGGCGCTGGTGTTAATATCGATTTATCGCTTAATTTCTTTCGCAAAATTACAGGGAATGATTCGCTGGAATTAGGCCAGTTTGGTGTAGCTAACTTCTTTTTTCCGGAAGATCATGACCATTATGATTCGGCTGCGAATGAATTAATTGAGCGTCACTTTAAAGAGTTTAATTTACCTATCATTTTATGGCGTACTATTCCTGTTGATGTCACTGTTATTAATGAAGCTTCAATAAAAGCACAGTTACCTATTAAACAGTGCGTATTTGGTAGACCAGAAAGCTTAAAAAATGCGACGCATAAAGAATTTGAAAAACACATTCAAGCGGCATTGCTTAATATAGAGGTTGAAGGTTTTACTCGTGAAGAGTTAGGCGGGTTTTATCCATTATCCATGAGTTCACGCACCCAGGTGTACAAAGGTCGCTTAAACTCATTTGAAGTTATTCCTTATTTTAAAGATTTGTATGATACTGATCATGAGATCAGTACTTTATTCTTCCATACTCGATTCTCTACTAATACAGCACCTGCCACTATGATGGCTCAGCCATTCCGTTATATGGCTCATAACGGTGAGTTAAATACAGATAAGAAAAATCGATTAAGTGAAAGTGCTATTGCTAGACAACACAATAAGCATGTCATCTTTCCTAAAGGTCAATCAGATTCAGGTCGTTTAGATCAAACATTAACGCGTCGCATTAATGAAGACGATATGGATATCGTTACAGCTGTGTTGGCAATGATGCCACCCGCTTGGGAAAACGATACAACTTTATCCCCTGAAGTGCGAGCGATGTTGGAGTATTTCAGTCTTTATGAAGAAAAGAATGATGGTCCAGCGGCTCTTATATTTAGTGACGGTATTCGGGTTGGTGCGCGTTTAGATCGTTTAGGTTTGCGTCCATTGCGTTCAGTTGAAACGCATGAGTATTTAGCGGTTATGTCTGAAGCGGGTCAAATTGATTTTCCGCCTAAAGATGTTATTAAGCGTGGTCGTATCGAAGCGGGTGGTATGGTCTATTTTGATCATAGCAACGGTGAGATATATAACAGTGAGCAAGTTTTAGATCGTTTAGCTGCCGAACAAGATTATCAAGCATTATTAGTTAAGCGCCGTATCAATTTGTCAGATTTGGACTCAGTTGATATAACAGACATTAGTAATGATCATGTTCTAAGCGTGGATCAGCAACATACGGCTTATTCGCTTAATCAAGAAAGCTTTAAGTTTTTGTTAGACCCTATATTGCAAACTGGAATGGAAAAGGTTTCTGCTATGGGTTATGGCTTGGCACCTAATGCATTATCCAGTGCTGAAGGTGGTATGTCGCGTTACTTTAGTCAACGCTTTGCGCAAGTAACTAATCCACCGTTAGACTCAATAAGAGAAAGTGACGGCATGACCCTGCGTGTTGCGTTAGGTGCTAAACCCAACTTTTCAGATGATCTTAGCAAACAGTTGGTTATTGAAACACCTATTTTAAATAGAGCGCATTTGGCACAAATTCGTAAACAATCAAGTGTGAGTACGATCACTTTAGATATGGTTTATGAGCCAAATTTAACGGATGTTAAAGCGAATGAGGATGCATTGGAAGATGCATTAGTAAGAGTTTGTACTGAAGTTGAACAAGCAGCCAGAAATAATGTGGGTATCGTTATTTTAAGTGATATTAAGATTAGTGCTGATAAAGCACCTATTCCAGCTTTACTAATGGTTGCGGCGGCTAATCAGCATTTGGTTAAACAAGGCTTAAGATTCAATTCTTCTCTTATAGCTGAAACAGGGCAAATAGCTAGTCCGCATGATATCGCTACTTTATTAGGTTTTGGTGCTTCAGCTGTTTGTGCGTTAAGCGTGCATAATCGGGTTGTGAGTCAATATCCAGTTGCTGAACATCAAAAAGTTTTATACAAATTCCAAAAAGGCACTGAAAAATCACTGATGAAGACCATGGGTAAATTTGGTCTTTGTACGGTAGAAAGTTACATCGGTGGTGAGTTTTTTGAATCGAATTATTTAGATACTGATGAGCCACGCTTAAATAAATATTTCCCTAATATCAATGCTTCTGTAGGTGGTGTTCGTTACGCGGATATTGCTGCTAGCGTTGTTGAATGGCATCATAAAGCTTTAAGTATTCGCGAAGAAAAAGATATTCCATTCTTAGGTTTGTTTAAAGAACGTCAAGATGGAGCGGGGCATTCATACGGAAATACTGCAGTAAGAGAATATATCAGTATGACCGATGAGGCCATCATGTATATTCCGCATGATAAATCTCCAGTAGCGAGTGATACGGCTTATTTAGATACGGGTTACGAAAAACGCACGCCTGCTCAAATTGATAATTTTGGTATCACACCTGCTTATCGTAGTTTTGCTAAGAATCTATATACAGAAAGAGATTCAAGACCGGCTACTTTAAGAGATATCATGGATTTCCCTGCTGATATTAGTAACGCTAATACCACAGCAGAGTTTGATAAAATTTTAGGTAAGCAAAACTTACAAGGTAATATTAATTATTTAGTAAGAGGTATCAGCGTTACTCAGGTAACTAAAGGTGCTTATACGATTGCATTTACATCTAATTCATCTGCAAAACGCTTAGAGCAATTAGCTGCGCACTTTAAAGCTCGTTTTGCGGATACTGATTTTACCGTGACAGTTTTGGGCGCCGCACTTAATGTGAAAGTAGCTGATACTGAGAGTTTGTTGGCTAATTATTTAAGTAGTTTAAAAACTGCTCGTAAAGCAATCTCTTTAAAAGATGTACAGCCTGCGCATCAAATTACAGCAACTTTAGCTTCGGGTGCCATGAGTCATGGCGCATTATTAGCTGAGGCGCATGAAGCTGTGGCTGAAGGTATTAATATTGTAGGGGCTTTAAGTAACTCGGGTGAGGGTGGTGAGCAATCTAGTCGTTTTAATACTTTACGTTCTTGTAATATTAAACAATTCGCTTCGGGGCGTTTCGGTGTTTGGGCGGGTTATTTGGCTGATCCAAATATTAAAGAAATTGAAATTAAAATTGCTCAAGGTGCAAAGCCCGGTGAAGGTGGTCAGTTACCTGCGGCGAAGGTTTCTGTAGAAATTGCATCATTACGCGGAGGAACACCTCGCGTTGAGTTAGTAAGTCCACCTCCTCATCACGATACTTATTCGATTGAAGATTTAGGTCAGTTAATTCACGACGCTAAAGCGGCTCGAGTTAAAGTGGGTGTTAAATTAGTATCTTCAGAAGGTATTGGCACTATTGCAGTGGGTGTAGCTAAAGCCGGTGCTGATGTTATTAACGTGGCGGGTAACACAGGTGGTACAGGTGCTGCTGCGGTAACAAGCTTAAAGAATAGTGGTCGTTCACCAGAAATTGGTATTGCTGAAGTCCATCAGGCTTTAGCGCTAAATGGTTTGCGCGATAAAGTGATATTGCGAGTGAGTGGCGCACATCAAAGTGGCATAGACGTTGTTAAGTCGGCTATTTTGGGTGCAGATTCTTTTGAATTTGGTACCTCAGTACTTATGATGTTGCGTTGCGTTATGGCTAAGAACTGTAACATCAAATGTCCTGCTGGTTTAACCACAGAACATGAAGAGTTTAAAGGTGATTCACGCGTATTAGCGCAGTATTTTATGAACTTAGCGCATGAAGTAAGAGAGATACTTTCTGTTCTAGGGTATCAAAGTTTACAAGAAATTCGTGGTAAAACCGACTTGCTACATTTAATTAATCACCCTTCTATGATAGGTCAGATTGATTTAACAAAAATGTTAGCTAATGTTGACGTTGTTGTCGTTCCAAAACCAGTTTATCTAGAAGCTAGCTTTAATGTTGATGATAAAGTTCTTAGTACGGTAAAAACCTTTATTAAAAAAGGCGATGCAACTCAGTTAGTTATAGAGGGCGATGCTTATAAACTTAATAACTGTAATAAAACTGTCGGTGGTCAATTAGCTATTGATATTGAACGCTTGTTGGCTTACGAATTAACCGCAGAGCAAGTTGCTAATTCAAAAATTATCTACACCCATTCACAAGGTCGTCGTTATTTAGCACCGGATAGTATCGTTATTCGAACACACGGTTCTGCGGGTCAAAGTTATGCGGCGTTCTTAAATGACGGTATGCGTTTAGAACATTTAGGTACGTGTAATGATGGGGTTGGTAAATCAGCCTGTGGTGGTACTTTAGTGGTTGAATCTCCTGGCGGTGGTATTAAAACGCCTGGTAATAACGTATTAATTGGAAACTTTGCTTTATTTGGTGCAACCGGTGGAAAGTTTTTTATCAATGGCGAGGCTGGAGATCGTTTTGCGGTAAGAAACTCGGGTGCTATGGCGGTAGTTGAAGGCGTAGGTGATTTTGCTTGCGAATATATGACTAATGGCGCGGTATTAAATATTGGTGGCTTTGGTAAAGGTTTCTGCAACGGTATGTCAGGCGGTAATGCTTACCAATATGACCCTGAAAATTTATTGGAAAAGCTTTACGATAAAACATCGGTTGAATTGCATAGCTTAACTGAAGACTCTGAAACGGCTAAAGCTCACGAGCAATTTATTATTGCCATGCTTGAGCAGCACGCTGATTATGCTAATTCTAGTAAAGCGAGAGCGCTATTAGATGATTGGCAAAATGCTAGACAATATTTTAAATTTGCCTTGCCTTTGTGGCTATATAAAACTCAAACGTTACAGTTCTTACAACAATCATTAGATCGAAAAGAAATGATTGAAGAATTGTCTGTTGCTTTAGCTCAACAACAAATTGACCAAGTTAAAAAAGCATATCAGTCTGGGCAAGCTTTATTTGGTGGTGCTGTGCCTAGTTATGGCGTAGCGGATAAATCACTGATGTTTAAATTGATTAATAGTTTTGCTGTATTTGATAAGGCACAGCAAACGGCTAAAGATTTATTAAAGAATTTGCCTGAAGTGCAAAGAACGGAAGTGGATATTGAGAGGGCTGCGCGTAAGCTTATTTTAGAAAGACCTCGTAAGTTACAAGATGCACTTGTTAAGAGTACTCGTGAAGCTTACAGCAATTATAGTGACGAGCAATTGGCTGCTTTATTGGCTAATAAGCGTCTTAATGATTACAAAACTACGTTAATTAATCGATCAGTGCAAAGCATTAATTCTATTGGTTCAACGGCTTGGATTATTGAGCAGAGCCAAATTAATAAAAATGCTTTGGTTGATATTCCTTGTGTGCAAGAGTATTTGGCTGGCTTATTAGGTTTAGCGATAGTTCAGAGTTTTTCTAACGAAGAAATCGCTTAAAATCTGATTTTTATGAAAAAGTAACCAGTATCAGGCATGTACAGAAGGCCTGGTCCTGGGTTATAACTAAAAGATTAATGTAGCTTTAGATGTTTGCAGTTTTGCTATCATCTTGCTAAGACCCTAAATAATATTTAATTGATAGAATTTTGAATGAAAATATCTAATCTCCCTATTGATGCTCCTTACAATGAAGGTCAACGTGCTTGGCTAAATGGTTTTTTCTCTGGTATGCAGGCTCATATGAGTCAAAGTGCGGGTGCAACTTTATCAACAGATAGTCGAGTAATTACTATTCTTTTCGGAAGTCAGACGGGTAGTGCAGAGTCTGTCGCTATTGATGCTGGGGCTATTGCAAAGTCTTATGGCTTAACACCCTTTGTAAAAAGTATGGATGAAGTTGAAGCTAATGCTTTAGCGAGCTTTGAATATCTACTCATTATTACCAGTACCTATGGTGAAGGTGAAATGCCAGACAATGCCCAACTCTTATGGGATGGTGTCAGTGCAGAGGGTATGTCAAGTTTGGCTTCTGTTAATTATTCGGTGTTAGCTTTGGGTGACACCAGTTATGATTTATTCTGCCAGGCGGGTATTGATTGGGATAATAGATTAGCAGAGTTAGGAGCTAATCGTGTTTATGAGCGCGTTAATTGTGACGTGGATTATGAAGAGCCTGCGCAAGCTTGGATGAGTTCTGTTATTCCATTAATAGCCGGTGGATCAGGTGTGTCTAATGTGGACGCTGATGCAGGAGCAACTAATAAGCCTGAATTTAATCGTAAAAATCCATTCCCCGCCAAATTATTGGTTAATCGTTTGTTAACTGATGCTTCTTCTTCAAAAGAAACCCGTCATTATGAGATTTCTATCGCAGGATCAGGTTTAAGTTATGAAGCAGGGGATGCTTTATGCGTAGTTCCAACTAATTGCCCTGATTTAGTAGCGGATATCATTAATGCATTAAATTGTACGGCTGATCAAGAGGTCACGGTTAATAGTGAATTAGTAGTACTTGCTGAGGCTTTACAAAATCAATTTGAGATAAAAACTCCGAGCAAAGAGTTTATACAAGAACTGGCTGCGCGCTCAGGTAATCAAGAATTAAACGGCATTCTTGGTGATAAAGATAAATTATCTGACTATTTATGGGGTCGCGATACATTAGATTTATTATTGCAGAATCCAACGGCTGAATTTACTTCCGCTGAGTTTGTAAATTTATTAAAGCCTTTGCAGCATAGAGCTTACTCTATATCATCAAGTGGTAAACAATACCCAGAAACTGTGCATTTAACCGTGGCAAGTGTTAGATATGATAGTTTTGATCGTAATCATAAAGGTGTGTGTTCTACATTCTTAGCGGATTTAGTAGATGCAGAAACGCCCGTTAGAACTTTCTTTACTCCTAATAAAGTATTTAGAGTGCCTGATGATAATTCACTGCCTATGATTATGGTAGGTCCTGGTACTGGTATTGCGCCCTTTAGAGCCTTTTTACAGGAAAGAGATTTCCGTAAAGCCAGTGGCAAGAATTGGCTATTTTTTGGAGATAGAAACGCAGAAACCGATTATATCTATCGTGATGAATTAGAAGCTTATCAGACCTCTGGTTTGTTAACCCGATTAGACTTGGCTTTCTCTCGAGATCAAGAAGCTAAAATTTATGTTCAAGACCGCATGATTGAGCAAGGAGCTGAGTTGTTTAGATGGTTAGATCAAGGTGGTTACTTCTTTGTGTGTGGTGATGCCTATCGTATGGCTAAAGATGTAGACCAGGCATTGCATGCTGTTATTGCAACGCATGGTGATTTATCCGATCAACAGGCGATTGACTATGTAAATCAACTGAAGAAAGATAAACGGTACGTCAGGGACGTTTATTAAGTTACACCGCTTTTGTTAGTAATATCTCTTCTTATAAGCCTAAGGCGTTTTTAACGTGTTAGGCTTTGTCATTTCTGCACTTCCTATTGATGCGGATTTCTGCTACATCAATGTTCACTTCCTTCTTGTCTTTTGGTTTTTTCTGATCTTATATTTAATATATTTACATTTTTTATTTGTATTGATTTGATATTTTTTTAACAAAATATATTTTGCCATTGATGAGGGTGGTGCTTATTTGAAAAAAATATTTGTGGTTATAAAATCGCTCTCTCGTTACTAATGACTATTTTTCAATAGGGTATGTCATTTGTATTACATTTTAGGTTTCTTGCTGCGAGCAAAATGTAAAATTATTCAATAAATTGGTAGACATTTTTTTTAAATATTGTATCCTAGTCACCATATTAAAAAGTTAATATACTTTTTTATATTTAAGAGAGTATTGGTGTTAAGGGTAAGGTGTTTGGTGGCGAGAAGTCATATTGACTATCAACCGTGTATTAATTGTTAATGTGGTGAGATTAAAACTATGGTCCTGGGCTTTTAAGTTCAGTTAAATTTATTGAGTTTAGGGAGAGCTCAAGTTCTATTTGGGGAAGAATATTAATTATGAGACAAATAAAAACTATTTCAGCAGAAGATAAATTAATTCTTGAGAAAATGAAAAGAAGTCATCCAAATTATCAGTCTAGAGTAAGAGCTCATGCTATTTTATTAAGCTATGAGGGGTTGGGTGTGCAAGAGTTATCAACAGTATTTAGCGTTTGTAGGCAAACGACTACTCGATGGTTGCGTGGTTGGGAAGAGCATGGGGTTAATGCGCTATACGATAAGCCCAGAAGTGGTCGTCCTAGAAACGTATTGGCAAAAAGGGGGATTGACAAATTTCAATAAGAGTAGCTTTTAAAAATTATCTCATACTTTAGTTCATGATGTACGATGAAATTTAATGGGTATTATATTTTAAATGAGACCTTTGCTTGATTAGGTGATCTCTGTAATACAATGGCCTAAAACTGATTTTTTAACTTATTTTGACGAAAAACAGACAAAATAAGCTAATTTATCCCCATAAATAAGGGGGATTTCCCCCTATCTC
>CAJADF010000005.1 GCA_903938485.1 uncultured Methylococcaceae bacterium | reverse complement strand
GCAAAATCCAATCCGGTTAACATATCGTTATAAGACATTTGAGCTAAGCGATGTTTTTCTGATACCGCTCTCTGCCGCATCCAATGCACCGCATGGGCAATTAAAGCGGTTTTAAATTGTGGTAACGCCGCAATTTGAGCGGGCAAATCGGCTATCGCATCAAAAGCTGGGTGTTTAGGGGGGATTCCAGACTTTGTATTTGCTTCTAGTCCCGCGGTTGATAAATTAAAAATAGCCGTGTCAGTTAACTTAAGGTCAACTTGATTGGGATCATCCGCCCAGTCTTTAATTTTTTTAGGCCACTCCACACGATTCGTTGAATTGTATTTAGTAGCAGGTAAAACCTTATCCGCAACCGCCTTTTCAATTAAGTCCCGCATCTGTCCAGACCATTCTTTCCAGGGCGCTTTTAAAGCTGACAACTGTGCAAAGTAATCTTTATAAAACGCAACACATAAGGCGTTAATATCTTGATAGTGAGTCACATCACTATCAATAGGATCTTCTTTAATTAAGAAATCTTTTAATACTTTTTGTAAAGCTTCTGGTGTATTAAACGCATTGAAGATCTCAGGCAAAAAGACATTATCCGCGTCCAGTGCATAATAATAGGTACGCCAATAATCTCGCACCACCTGATTTAATAATTCAGTTTCATCGGGTTTAAGTTCTAATTTAAACAAGCTACCGCTATCAAAAGCATGTTGTTTTAACATACGATTACACCATCCATGAATCGTATACACCGCCGCTTCATCCATCCAATTAGCCGCCAACTCTAACTTTTGTGCACAACTTAAATAATCAGATTTCTTAAAATCAGCACGCAACGCTACTAAAAAAGGATCGGCTTCCGTTTCTAAACCCCGAAAAAATCGCGCCGCCGAACTTAAACGCGCCCGGATTCTATCGCGTAATTCTTTAGTGGCCGCCTCAGTAAAAGTCACCACCAAAATATCAGGCGGTAACAGCGGTCTATCCTTAAACGCCTCCCCGAGTTTGTGCCCCAGAATTAACCGCACATACAAAGCCGCAATGGTAAATGTCTTACCCGTACCTGCACTGGCTTCTATTAAACGCGTGTCATGTAAAGGAAAATCAATAGCGGATAATTTGTTAATAGTGCTCATTATTTACCTTCCTTTACTAACTTAATCTGGGTAAAAGCGGGTGCATATAAGCGCTCTGCCCACTCTGCAAAACCATCCTCTAGCACTTCAAACTCCGGATAAAAACGGCGTAAATACAAATCGTAATCGACCTCACCCGAATTCCAGCCATCCCCATCGTATTCTTTTCTTGCGGCCTCTTTAGCCTCTGCACTGTTTTGTTTATTTGGATAATCCTTAGCCAACCACGCAAAAGCCGATTTAATAGCAATGGGTAACGGGCTTTGCAAACCCTGTAACCAAGCGCCTGCCAGTTTTTCTAACAGTTGTAATGCGGCTAGTTTATCAATAGCATCCAACTGAATCATGGCATCAGCACCCACACCGTAAGTACGCATATTTAATCCAGAAGCACAGCCCACGACATGCATTAACCAAGTATTAATGACTTTGTGATGCTTTAGTTGCTTAGTATTCTTTTTACAAAAAGGCTGAGCAGAAAGCATGATTAACGCTAAATCACCGGCTTGATTCTGATGCAAGCTGGTTAAATTGCCGGTTAATTGCAAGACCTCATGCGTGTCTAAAGACAAATCGATACTGATGGATTGTGGCGCAATTTCTGAAAAGCCCAGGGCTAATAGTCCCTGATACTGAGTCCAAGCACCTGTTACAGCACTTGTTAAGTCATCAAAGGTTAATTTAGAAAATCCGGCTAAAGGCAAACACCCCGTGGCACATAAAGTTTTATAGCGCTGGCCAAACACCGTCTCTAATGTGAGAGTTGGCTGCGCTTTAAGCTCTGCCAACAAAGCATCGGTGTGCTTATAAGTTTCTAAATGATTAAAACCAAAAGGCTCATTATCTTCACTGGTAGCATTATCGTCATCAAAACTAAACTTTAAGGTTTGCTGACAATATGTCTTTACCGGCGCTTTTAAAAACCGTGCTAAAGCCTCAATACTTAATACTTTAGGCGCTTCAAATGTCGCCGATTTAATAGCGTTTACACCGCGTTTATCAGTATCCGTTTCATGCCATTCTTTAGAGTAGGTAAATAAACGCGGATCTATGGTGGCTTTAAGATAATTAATACTAAAAGGCTGTAACGGATGCTCTAAGGTAATGGCGTGCAAATCTATGCTATAACTTTGAGCAATAAAATCGCGTAATTGACTGACAAAAACCGAAGGTGGGATCTCGGTGTTATCTCGAATGCTACGCCCTACCCAACTCATGTAAAGTTGTTCTCTAGCTGACATTAAGGCTTCTAAGAATAAATAATGATCATCTTGACGACGCGAACGATCACCCGGACGGTAATGCCCACGCTGCCCCATTAAATCGAAGCTCTTAATTTGTTGACTACGCGGAAACTCACCATCATTAATACCCAACAGACATACCACTTTAAAAGGAATGGCGCGCATTGGCATTAAAGTACAAAAATTAACCCGACCACTTAAAAAGCGTTGCTGTAAATTGGGCTCATCAACTGCCGTTAACCAGGTTTCTTTAACAATATTAATCGGGATTAAATCGTCATCAGCCAACTTAGCTTGCGAGCAGTTTATTTGCCACTGTGTCAAAGCCTGCCTTAAAGTGGCCAGCGTTTTTTGCTCGCGTTCTTGGGTTGAAACAAAAAAATCATCGAGTAAATCCGTTAATAACTGCACCCAATCTAAAACGCTATGGGTTTGTCTTAACTTATCGACATAAGCGGCTAACAACTCTTGCAAATTAGCCAAGCCACCTAAATATTGCGCCTCTAAACCACCGATATTGGCATAAGGTTCAATGTCGTTAAAACTCTGTCCTGCGCCCACTGCATAACCTAATAACAAGCGCTGTAAACCAAACTGCCAGGTGTTGGCCGTTAACTCATCTGGCATCGCTACCGCCGACTTTCTTTGCTGACTATCCAAACCCCAACGAATACCGGACTCTTTTAACCATTGGTGCAATTTAGGAATAGCCGATTCTTCAATGCCAAACTGCTTTCTTAAGGCAGGCACTTCTAGTAAACCCAAAAACTCACTCACCTCAAAGCGTGATTCCGGTAAATTTAATAACACTTCAACGGCATTTAATAAGGGGTTTTGACCACGCTGTTGTTGATCAGCCAAACTAAACGGAATATAGCGTTTATCTGTTTTATCAATTTGACCAAACACGGCCCTAATATGCGGGGTATAGGTATTAATATCCGGCACCATAATAATGATATCGCGCGGATGTAAACTAGGATCAGCATTAAATCGCGCTAACAATTGATCCTGTAAAATTTCAACTTCGCGCTGAGGGCTATGGGCGATATGAAACACTAAGGATTCATCGATTTTATTGATAGGGTTCGGCGTTTCAGGCACGGGATCTAAATCTAGAATGGCTTGCTGTACCTGTTGCAATAAACTACGTTGCGTTGCGTTAGCGCCATAGTCCTCAAATAAATCAATTTTGTGATCCGGCCAACCCCAAGACTCATAAGCACTTTTTTCGTCAAACACATCGAGTAAACGCAAATAATCTCGACCTTGTTTACCCCAAGCGGCTAACAAGGGATTAGCGTGTTGATGTAAGTCTGCAAGACTTAAATCAGCACGCATCCCGGGTTTATAAGTTTGACGCTTCCTCTCGGCTTTTAAGAGTTCTTTATCTTCAATAATATCTGCCCAATAATGCTGACACGGATTATGCACAAATAGCACTACCTGACAAAACTGAGAAATTTTTGCCAATACCTCAAGGGCTTGCTGGGGTAAAGAAGACAAACCAAACACAATAACGCGTTTGGGTAATTGTGGCTGGCTGTTATCAATCTGTGCCATAAACTCGGCATGAACCGCTGCCCGACTGTTGATAAATTGATTATCAACACCTACATCTTTTAATATGTGTCGCCATAACAAAGCTTGCCAGCGCTGGGCATCAGGGAGTTTTTGCGGCTGACCTTGTGCATCCCTTAACACATCCTGCCCAGCCGCCCAGTCTGATAACCAATCAGACCGATATACCTGATACTGATCGTATAAATCAGCTAACTGTTCCGCTAATTGATAACGCTTACGCGCTTGGGTATCGTTATGTAAAAACTGCTGTAAAACCTCAAAACCCGCACTATCAGTAACCGTGGGTAGCAAGCGATACAAACGCCAGACTAAAGTAGATCTAGCCAGTAATTGCTCGGTAGAAATTTTATCTGCTAATACCGCGCGATACACTTGCCAAATAAAGCTAGCGGGTAATTTAACCTCTAAGGATGCGGCAATGCCTAAGGCACTGTTTTGCGCTAAATTCTGTTTAAGCCACTGCGCCATACCACTGTTGTTAACTAAAAACACCTCTTGCTCTAAAGGCGCTAAGGGATGTTCTTGTAACCAATAAGTCACCACGTCTAATAAAGATTCCAGCTTATTCGCATGGATAACAGCAATACCTTTATGGAGTGATGAAGAGGGCTGCGCAGTGGTCATAGAAGGTCGCCTCAAACGAAAAATAATATAATGTGCAGAGTTTACACAAACATTACGACAGATTGAGACGCTTTAAGAATTATTTTAAGTAACCCTGCTTAACAGTTTAAAATGACTCAACAAGACAAAACACCCGCCGCTCTTGAATCTTACTTAAATACTGACCCGTTTCAATAATGCAGACTACAGACCAACCCGCGTTAACTAACATTCTTAAATAATGCCGAGCCATACTCACCGGAAAGCCCCATAAGGCACCTCGTCGATTAGGCTTTAATTGTTGCAAGCCTAAGTAATGCGCAATAGACTGATCAGCGGCATGATAAAACTCAATAAACCGACCAACTTTAAAAAATAAAACCTCATTTTCGAAACAACGTCTAAAATACCGATACTGACCCAAAACCGTGCGCAACCCTGCCGCGTCAAAACGCCGACGGCATAGGGTATTAACCGCTTCATCCACTTGGAAATACTGTTCCAGAAAGCTAAATTCTTGCCAAATCCGCTGGCGTAAATTAAAACTGTCTGCGTGACTTAAATGCCCCAAATAAGAAGCCAAACAAGCGACAAGCGCATCGACAACCTCAGAGTCATAAAGATAAACCCGATAATACCGTCTTTGTCTAAGCAATTGAGCCTCAAAACCTTGTAACTTAGCGCGTAAATTATTAACCACTCGTTTGCGCACCAGTGTGTAATCACGACGCACGATATAGCCTAAAAAATCAATGCCATCACTAACGGGTCTTAATTTTTGGCGTTTATCATTCAGTGACAGCAAGAGTCGTTCGGCTAAAAACTGCATAATTTGCGCACGCCATAACTTTAGTTGCTGCGGATCTTCTGATAACAACACAAAATCATCGCAATAGCGTAAATAATACCGACATTTAAGCGTGTGTTTAACAAACTGATCCAAGGCATTGAGATACACATTGGCAAAAAACTGGCTATTCAGATTGCCAATGGGTAAGCCTTTTGCAGAGCCTGCTTGTAGCAGACTTTTATGAGCGGGGAGTTGTTGTAATAAACCGGGCCGGCCTTTATAAAAATAATCCTGCGTACAATCGTGGAACACCAATAACTTAGTTAACCACATAATATCAAGGCTATTAATATGCGGCTTAAGCAAAGAAAAAAGCACCGTTTTATCGATGCTCATAAAGTAATTTTTAATATCCAGTTGCAAATACCATAACCGCTGTTGACCATTACCCGAACCTTGACGGATAAATTGTCTTAATCGCGCTACGGCCTGATGAATGCCTTTACCCCGACGACAGGCATAAGAATCATGGATAAATACCGGTTCCCAATACCGCTCCAACTCATCGACTAAGACATGATGGACAATACGATCTTTAAAATCTGCCGCAAAAATCTCGCGCATTTTGGGGCGTTGCGTAACAAAACAGACAGACGACGATGGGCGATAGCTGCGATTTTGCAGCGCCTCCGCTAACTCCAGTAAGTTTAGCTCCTGCCTTGCTTCAAAACGCAAAGCATTGTAGGTGTTGCGTTTGCCTTTTCTGCAGCCTAAATAATGCCGGTGCAGATTGGCAAAACTAAACACACTACCGGAATCAACAAGCACAATCATTCTCCCGGGCGAACAGCCCATGCGTAGAACTGGTTATTCTTATTGTTGTTGTTCTGGTTGCCATTGTTGGTATTGAAGTTCCACGCGTTGTTTGGATTGGGCGCGTACTCACTACTCGACCAGTACACATAGACTATCGCATAGCCCGTTTACTTAACGATTACTGCTTTGAATGCAGTAACCCACTGTTTGGAAATCCGAATAACCGGTATTCCGCACTGTTATCTCATACCCAAAACCACTTGGGTGAAACGGGCGCACAATGATACAACTCGGCACGCTGTCACGGCGATTTAACGTCCGTGCCATTCTGGCTCACTTGTTTTTAGTATCCTGCTGGGATGCACGCAGGCTTTTCAGCCAACCTTCATTCTGTCTGCAAACTTTAGCCGTCAGCTCAACCACTTGGCTGTAGGCGTTAAAACTTTTAAATGCTTGAACTTCTTTTCCTAAGCGAATCAGTAATAGCAATTCTTCAAGATGCTCGCGTAATTCTTGTAAAGCCAATAGCTTATCGGTTTGGTTATTGGCATGAATCACCAGTTTGACAGCCTGCCGACTGGCGTTGCGCATTTCTGTACCCAAGGTGTATTTGTGATAGCGGGAAAACCCAGCGACTATTTTTTCAAAATGCACCGCCAGATTCAACGCATCACGGTAAATAGGTAAATGTTCGTAACGCGCCATTTTAAAGAATAAAAATTCTGACCACAGTGATGAAAATACCTATCCACTTTACCCAAAATTAGGTGCGTTTTTTAAAATCGCAGGGGGTTATCACCCCCTGCACCCCCTCAAAAGCACCCAATAACCCAAATTACCAAATTACCCGATGCTCCCGCGCCGCTTTAAGCCCATTAACCCGACCATAACGCTACCGAAAAGCCAAAACGCACCGGGTACCGGAACGGCGGCAACATCGCCCGGGCGAACAGCCCATGCGTAGAACTGGTTATACTTACCGCTGAAGTCCTGGTAGCCACCGCCGGTACCGAAGTCCCACGCGTAGTTTGGATCGGGCGCGTACTCACTACTCGACCAGTACACATAGCTCTGCACGTTAGAAAATAAATTGTAATTGGCATTATGCGTTGTGGAAATTGAAGTGTTTTGAACACCCCCGAGTTGGTTATAAAATAAATCGCCCATTTGGCTACCAGTTTGATTGTATCCACTCAAAGCAGGAACGGTAGTTGGTAAAGCCCAATCCGTATAGCCCCCTAAACTTAAGTTGTTGGCCCACGCTTGAGCGCCCCACCACGTCATTGCGCCGTTAGCGGTATTAAAGTCTGCTGTTGTCAGTGTGTAAGTGCCGCTGTTTGGCACAGTATCATAACTATT
>CAJADF010000004.1 GCA_903938485.1 uncultured Methylococcaceae bacterium | reverse complement strand
TATCCTGCCCCTACTGATAAATCTGAGCCTTTTAAAACGTCGGTTGCGGTTTTTTCAACGCCTTGGAATAAAGATACAAAGTTATTGCATATAGGTATTAAGGGCTATCAATTAGATTCGACGCATAAACCTACTGCTAATTTAGTTTTTTTAGTAGATACTTCGGGGTCTATGAATCAAGCCAATAAATTACCCTTACTTAAAAATGCCTTAAAAATGTTGCTTGATACTTTATCTGCTGAAGATACGGTGGCCATTGTGACGTATGCGGGAAGTGCCGGTGTGGCTTTAGCACCCACAAAGGTAAAAGATAAAGTTAAAATACTGCACCTGATTGATGAGTTAGGTGCGGAGGGTTCTACTGCAGGTGCGGAGGGCATAAGACAAGCTTATCAATTGGCTGAACAAAGTTATAATCCAAACGGTATTAATCGGGTTATTTTAGCCACCGATGGCGATTTTAATGTTGGCATTACCGATACCAGTGAGTTAAAGACTTTTGTAGAGCGCAAACGTGCCAGTGGCGTTACGTTATCGGTCTTAGGCTTTGGGCAGGGTAATTACAATGATGAATTGATGCAAACTTTAGCCCAGCATGGCAATGGTAATGCGGCTTATATCGATAATATAAATGAGGCACGTAAAGTATTGGTAGAAGAAGTTAATGGAACTTTGTTTACTATTGCTAAAGACGTAAAAATTCAGGTGGAGTTTAATCCAGCTCAAGTAGCAGAGTATCGCTTGGTGGGTTATGAATCTAGGTTATTAAATACCGAAGATTTTAAAAATGATAAAGTCGATGCGGGTGATATTGGCGCAGGACATAGTGTAACTGCGGTCTATGAAATAACCCCTGCCAATAGCGTTGCTAAATTGGTTGATGAATTGCGTTACAAAGAAAAAGCGCCTAAAGCACTTGATAAAACCAGTAATGAATATGGTTATGTTAAAGTGCGTTATAAATTACCTACTGAGGATAACAGTCGATTAATGACGACGCAAGTGACTCCTGAAAATGAATATAAAAGTTTGAGTGAAACGCCAGTAGACTCTGTTTTTGTTAGTTCAGTCGCTGCGTTTGGGCAATTGTTACGAGGCGATAGTTATTTGAAAGACTTTAATTACGATAAAGTAATTGATTTGGCGGAAAAGTCTAAAGGCGAAGATAAGTTTGGTTATCGGACTGAGTTTGTAAATTTGGTGAGGTCGGCTAAAAATGCTCCCGCATTAGCGCCTTTACAATAGTAGGATTGGATGTAAAACTAAAGACTGTCACGATAGGCATCGTGACAGTGTAGTGGTCAAGTTTTTTAAGACACTGCAATAGGTTTTTTTACTGTGTTTTGCATTTCATACATATTTGGAGATACATAGCCTAATGTAGAATGTAAACGCCGACTATTGTAGAAATTAATAATATAGTCAGTGATGTTCATTTTAGCTTCTTCATTATTTGCGTAATTCTGTCGCCAAACACGCTCCATTTTCAAGTTAAGAAAGAAGCGTTCCATAACGCTATTATCCCAACAATTACCTTTTCTACTCATGCTACCAATCAAGCCATATTGACTTAATAAGTCTTGATAATCTTTACTGGCATATTGACTTCCGCGGTCAGAATGCACGACTAATCTAGACTGAGGTTGACGCTGATGAATAGCCAACTTTAACGCATTACAAACCAGTTCCGCCGGCATCGTAGGTGACATAGCCCAGCCAATCACTTTACGAGAATATAAATCAAGTACGACCGCTAAATACAGCCAGTTGTTTCGTACTCGAATATAAGTAATATCCGATGCCCAAGCTTGATTAGGCGCGGAGGGATTAAACTGTCTATTTAATATATTTTCAAAAACAGGCAGATTATGACGACTATCTGTTGTACTAATAAACTTGCGTTTCCATATCGCTTTGATCTGCATTTCCTTCATTAAACGGCGTACACGATGTAGCCCCACATGAAGACCTTTAACATCAAGTTGTTTTTTTAAGCGGCGACTACCATAGGTCCGACCTGATGATTCAAACTCACTTTTTAATAACGCTCTAACAACACAGGGTTTTTTGGGTTGCCTGAGCCTGCGTTGTGCTGCATAGTAGCCAGCACGACTCATATCTAAAACCTCACAGCCTTGCTGAATAGTAATAGCCTTCTCTGCATGTAATTTTTCAACCAGAACTTGTTTTACTGAAGTTCTCGGGCAAAGAAGGCGGACACTTTTTTTAATAGTTCATTATCTGATTTAAGTTTTCTAACTTCAGCTTCTAGTTGCCTAATGCGTTGCTGTTCCGGCGTGATAGGCTTACCTATACCACATTGACCGAGTTGTTCGGCTTCAACTTGCCTTACCCAGCGTCTGACTGCACTTTCGCCAACTCCCATATCTTTACAGACTTGACTGACACTAAATCCTTGCTCTTGAATTAGCTTTACGACTTCTAATTTAAATGCGGCATCAAATACTCGCTTTGGTTTTGTCATTTGTAGTTACCCATGTTCGATTGATTAATTATATCAACCTATAGGAGTGTCCGTTTTTATTAGACCACTACATACCATTAAAACGATATAAACACTACTCATTGCTACAGAAAATATAAACTATCAATTTGATAGTGCCTCCCTCAAGCAAAACATTGAAGTCAGAGACAAAAAAAAACCCAAGCGATAAGCTTGGGTTTTAAATTAAGAGCTTGGCAATTCCCTACTTTCGCATGGCAAACTGCCACACTATCATCGGCGCTAAACGGTTTCACTTCCGAGTTCGGGATGG
>CAJADF010000003.1 GCA_903938485.1 uncultured Methylococcaceae bacterium | reverse complement strand
GCTGTGGTTAATTATAAAACTAAAACTAGTTTTTAACTTACTGCGTTACTACGTAAGTAGCATTTGTTGCATGAATAGATGCATTTAAAATAACACCAACACCAGTTTGGCTAAAAGTTAAGCTATTACCACTACCTTCAACTGAAATGTTTGCCACTTCAGCGTCAGCAGCTTGAGTCAAGCTAATAGTATTAAGAGATCCTGACAATTCTTTAGTACCGTCATAACTAGCACCTACAGAACCAGCTTCTGACAATGTAACATCTGTAATATGCCCAGCAACACGATCACCAACACCATAGCTATTAGCAAAGTTTGCATCGTTAACATTATTAGCATTAATAAATAAATTTGCTTTTGAAGTTGTTGCAGCACTTTGATCAATAGTAATTAAATTATCAGCAACATTACCTTGAACTAAATTCACTTCATTTGTTGCTGGAGAAGTAATTGTTAAAGTTCCAGCGCCTGCTGCACTATTGTCTTCAGCAGTTGTACCAATTTGAAATATGTCTACTGAACCAGCAGCAGTTGTGTTTGATACATCATCAGCTTGTGCAAAACCACAGATTGCAGATAAAACTGCTACTGCTAAAATATTTTTTTTCATTTTCATTTCCTTTTCAATATTAATTGTAAATAAGCCCTTTAAGCGGGATTACCAGTTTTAAAAATCATCCATCCAATTACCTAAAAACCCTAATGAACCAAGCCAATTAAACAAACACCCCGCCTAAATAGATCAACTCACTAAACTCGGGTTATTGTTACATAAAAATATTGTAGTTAAATTACGGTAATCTTACATTTGTGTGAAATGTAATTCACTCAAATAACTTAAGTACGATCAGATAATAAACAATAAACTCTACAATTGCAATAAGTTTATTAACAATAAATAAAAAATATTTTAACTTTAAATAACGAATAAAACTCTCAGAATACAAATATAATTTAAAATAATGATTAGAAAAATTATTTTTTACTCAAAATCACATGTTTTTTTAAAAAAATTAATTTACAAAAATAAAATTATTAATACAATTTACAATAACTTACAATAATAATCTATGCTCATCCCACAATTTCATCATTCGAATTGTTGATATAGGATAAGCCGTTTTAAGTTGCTGTGCGAATAAAGACACCCTAAATTCCTCCAAGGCCCAACGGTAAAAATTCTTTTCAGGAATTGTTAATTCCTTTTTAGATCTGCTTTCAATTTCAGTCCAAAACCATACAGAATACCGATTGATGTCCTGACACTTTTGTGAATTATTGTCATATTTGTCAATTCGATACTGAATGGCCTTTAAATAACGAGGGATCGCTTTTAAAAATTGATAGGGTGTATGCCGAATAAAACCCACATAAATAAGAAAATCCAGTTGCTGATTAATATCAATAACTAAAGTATCATTCGACTTAAAGTTCTTCTCTAAAACTTTTTTAATAGCACCGTACTCTTTCATAATATCTAAAGCCAATTGGCCCACTTCATTAACAATCGACAATAATTTGGGTTTATTTTCTTTAATAGTCTCTTCAAAAGCCTGTTGTGTACGTAGCGTTTTACCTTCTATAAAAACGCCATAAAAAATTAAGAACAACATATCCTCTTTATATGATGCTAACGCTGTCAATTGGCCTTGTGACAAGCTGGGTATTAAAGGATGTTTAGGCAAGCGATTGTAAGTTAACTCTGCGACAGCTGATTGCGGCATATTTTTTAGAATATAAGTACAATCTTTTCTCAGTTGTAATTGTAATAAGCGCATCAACCCCAACTGATGCTGTAAATCTGCTTTTTTTTGGGTGTCAAAAATACGTACACCAACTGCATCCCCCTCATCGATAATGGCAGGATAGCCAATAAAGCTTTGACCCTTTTGCATAAACTGATAGGTTTCTGGCAGATCATCAAAGCCCCATTGGATATAACCCGTATAATTCAACTCATCAGTCGCAATCTGATCAAAACTATGTTCTGCTTTAACGGTATGTTTGGTTTGTAATTTTTTTAAATCTCTGCCGTAATCCAGTAATTGACCTTGATCATCAACCACTCTAAAGTTCATTTTTAGATGGTCAGTCAAGGTTTCAAAATTCCACTGATTTAAAGGAATCGCTTCACCGGTAAGCTTTCTTAAACGATTCCCTAGCCATTCTTGTAACAAGCCCTTAAAATCTGGCTCAATATCTAAACATTGTTTAACCATTTGTGGCACAGGTACAAAATACTTGCGGATATTTTTTGGCAGCGCCTTAACCAAGGCTATACATTTTTCTTCTAATAACCCTGGCACTAACCAATCAAATGGCATGGGCGTTAATTGATTTAATTGATGCACAGGAATAATAGCAGTCACTCCATCTTCATCATGGCCTGGCTCAAACCGATATTGCAGAGCAATCGTCAGGTTGCCAATTTTTTTGCTATCAGGAAAATCCCATTCGTTGACATAACCCGCTTCTTTTTCACGGGTTAAATCCTCTTTCGTTAAAAATAAAAATTTAGAATTCGTGCGCTCAACCGTTTTTCGCCACGTATCTAAAGTGACACCACTGATAATTTCAGCGGGTAATTTCTGATCATAAAATTGATATAACCATTGCTCATCCTCAACCAAATCAACACGCCGACCTTTATGCTGAATCATGCCCACCTCCTCTAAGAGCTTTTGATTCTCTCTATAAAAAGGTGCATTGCTATGATATTCATGATCCACTAAGGCCGATCTGATAAATATCTCTCGTGCTGATTTAGGGTCTACATGATCATAAGGGATCTTGCGACCTGCTTGAAGAGTTAATCCATATAACAACGTTCTTGCTGACACCATGCAACGCGCTGATTTCTTTTCCCAATGTGGATCATAATAATTATGCTTAACCAAATGACCTGCACAATGTTCTATCCATTCAGGTTCAATACGCGCCACATTACGCGCATAAACTTTACTGGTTTCAACTTGCTCTGCCGCCATAATCCATTTAGGCTTTAGCTTGTGTAAGCCAGAACCAGGGAAGATAAAGAATTTAAGACCACGCGCACCTAAATACTCATACTGCTCATGTCTAAAACCAATATTTGATAGCAATCCTGTTAATAATGCTCGATGAATCTTTTCATAACCGGCATCTTCAGTATTAGGATGCAGTTTTAAATCACTTTTAATCACCTGCATAATTTGGGCATGAATATCAAACCATTCCCGCATCCGAATATACGATAAAAAGTTATCAGTACAGTATTTGCGGAGTTTATTATTGGATAAATGCTTCTTTTGCTGCTCAAAAGTATTCCATATATTGAGCATCGTTAAAAAATCAGACTCTGGATGTCTAAACGCCGCATGTTTAGCATCCGCTTGCGCCATTTTATCCGCGGGCTTTTCACGCGGATCTTGCACGCTCAGTACCGAAACGATAATAGCGACTTCCATTAAACAATGTTCTTCACCCGCAGCTAATAACATGCGCGCTAACTTAGGATCCGTGGGTAATTTAGCGAGTTGTTTACCGACTTCCGTTAATTGTCCCGACTTATCTAAAGCATTAACCTCATGCAGGACATTTTTACCATCCCGAATCATCTTATCATCGGGTGGTTCAATAAAAGGAAACGCTTCAATATCACCCAAGTTTAAGGCAATCATTTGTAAAATAACCGCGGATAAATTGGTCCGCATGATTTCAGGCTCGGTAAACTCCGGCCGTGCTAAATAATCATCATGTGAATATAAGCGAATACAAATACCTTCTGCGACACGACCACAGCGCCCTGCCCTTTGGTTAGCACTTGATTGTGATATCCGTTCAATCGGTAAACGTTGAATTTTACTCTTATGACTATACCGACTAATACGCGCATGACCGGTATCAATCACACAACGAATACCTGGCACTGTTAACGAAGTTTCAGCTACGTTAGTCGCTAAGACTATACGAACTTTACCACCCTTAGGATTAAAGACGCGCTCTTGCTCACTGACACTTAGCTTAGAATACAGCGGTAAAATCTCGTATTGCGTCGGGTGATGTTTCTTTAAAGACTCGGTGGTTTCTCTAATTTCCCGCTCACCGCTTAAAAAAATAAGAATATCACCCCGCATATCTCGATACAGTTCATCCACCGCATCTAAAATTGCCTGTTGTAATTCATCGATTGTTTCATCGACCTCTTCGCCTTCCAACGGTTCTTTTGTGATAAGAGGGCGGTAACGCATGTCTACCGGATAAGTCCGACCAGAGACCTCAATAATAGGCGCGTTGTTAAAGTGCGTTGAAAAACGCTGGGTATCAATGGTTGCAGAAGTAACAACCACTTTTAAATCAGGACGCTTAGGCAATAACCATTTTAAATAGCCCAATAAAAAATCGATATTTAAACTACGCTCATGGGCTTCATCAATAATGATGACTTCATACTGGCTCAAATAAGGATCATTTTGAGATTCAGCCAGCAATATACCGTCAGTCATTAACTTAACTAAGGAATTGACATGGGTTTTATCGTTGAAACGGATTTTATAACCGACAGACTTACCGATGCTTTCTCCTAGTTCCTCGGCGATACGATCAGCAACGGTTCTAGCTGCGATTCTTCTAGGTTGAGTATGACCAATAAACCCACCCGCACCCAAACCTAAGGATAAACAAATCTTAGGTAATTGTGTCGTTTTACCAGAACCCGTTTCACCACAAACAATAACGACTTGATGGTCTTTAATGAGCTTGGCTATCTCATTCTTTTTACCGGTAACCGGTAAATCAGGAAAATTAATGGCGGGAATACTTGCGAGGCGTTTATTTCTATTAGCAACCGAACGGTCAATCCGTCCAGCTAAGGCACTCATAGCGTGTGTACAATCTTTATTTTTTTTAAGTTCGTTTCTTAAACGATCAAGTTGCCTTTTAAGACTATGTCTATCTTGATTAAGGCAGAAAGGAATTTGTTGGGTGAGTTGCTTAACAAGTTCTAAAGAAGACATTAAATACAGGGTATAAAAATAAAATATTATACCCTATATAGAAAACTGACTTTATTCGCCTGCTCTTACATCAAACTCAATTTTCCATTGACTATGATCTTGCTTAGAAATGGCTTGTAATTCTAAAGTACCAACTTCTGTAATAGCCGCACATAAATGTACAGGAACAACCATACCCGAACTACGACCTTCTTCTGGTAAGGTTACATCAAGTTCCGTAAGTTCATTTAACTCATCATTTGACCAGTAATCCAAGCGCGTACCGACCTTATCATCTCGACGTGTAGTAGACGCAAAGAATCTGAACCTTACTGGCTCTCCTACAACCAAACCAAACTCATCATTAGGTAATTCTTCACGCGTACCTTCTTCCATACCAAAAGGAGCGACACATAAAGCCACAACTTCTGGCGCAAAACCTGGTACAGCAGGCATGGCACTTTCAATACCCACATAATAAGCGGCTGCAGTACCGCCTTTAATACGCACACCTTTACCCTGTCTTACATAACCGTAATAAGCTGCGCCACGTGCTACCGCCAAATCAAGATCAGCACCAGATAATAACCGAGCTGCTGGTGCTTGTTCGGCACTTAACCAAGAATTTAATACGGCCATTAAACGCTCAGCTAAGGGATCAGCTTTTAAAACCCCGCCATTAAACAACACAGCAGTTGGGTGAATAAAGCTAGCATTTTGAGGTAAATTGATACCGTTAATTTCTTGGGCAGCTAGCGCTTGCTTTGATAAAAATGCGGCTAAGTGTCGCGTAATAGCCGCATCTTGTGCATAGGGTAAACCGGCAGTTCTTAATCCTGTTCTTGGACGACTGATTGGACGATCAGAACTGACCACCCAAGGGAAAAATCCTTCAACTAAAACATTATTTAATTCAGTACGGGTTAATTCAGTGCGAATATTTCCAGCCATTAAAGACGAACCCCGACTAGCAATTACCAAAGGCACAGATTCAAGCTCAGTATGAGTGAACAACTTTTCTTTTGCTTCACGGCAACTATGCGTTAATGCTTGTAATTGCCATG
>CAJADF010000002.1 GCA_903938485.1 uncultured Methylococcaceae bacterium | reverse complement strand
TAAACTTGTAACGGTTGATGTTAACCCTAAGTCTGCTAAATATGGCAAGGTGATTGGTAGTTTATCAGTCGGCGGTCGTAATGAGGCGCACCATTCAGACTTTACCGATGATCGTAAGTTCTTATGGGCAGGTGGTTTAGATACCAGTCAGATATTTATCTTTGATGTTTCAACAGATCCAGCAAAGCCAACTTTATTTAAGACTATTACAGATTTTGTTGCTAAAAGTGGCGGTGTAGTGGGGCCGCATAGTTTATATGCATTACCTGGACGTATGATTATTACCGCTTTATCTAATAATAAAGATCATGGTGGTCGCACGGCATTGGTTGAATATAGCAACGCAGGTGATTATATAGCCACTTATTGGCTACCGACTGACAGTAATCTTGAAGGCGCTATTAAGTCAGGAAAGTATGCTGACGGTTATAATTATGATGTCAGAGTATTACCACGTAAAAACTTGATGCTGACATCTTCATTTACCGGTTGGTCAAATTACATGATGGATTTCGGTAAGATGTTGGCTGATCCCGAAGCCATGAAGCGTTTTGGTAACACTGTAGTGCAATGGGACTTAAATACACGACAACCTAAAAAAGTATTTGACGTACCCGGAGCGCCATTAGAAATTCGTTGTGCATGGGATGAGCAACATAACTATTGTTTTACCAGTTCTGCGCTTACTTCAAAAATCTGGTTGATTTATCAGGATGATAAGAACGAATGGCAAGCGAAGGATGTAGCCGATATTGGTGAACCAGCCAAAATCCCATTACCCGTGGATATTTCTATCTCGAGTGATGATAAAAGTTTATGGGTAAACACATTTATGGATGGCAAAACACGTCGTTTTGATATCAGCGATCCATTCCATCCAAAACAGGTGTTTGAACAAAAAATCGGCGCGCAAGTGAATATGGTTTCGTCTAGTTGGGACGGAAAAAGACTGTATTACACCTCGTCATTATTGGCTAATTGGGATAAAAAAGGTGCTGATAATGAACAGTACTTTAAATCTTATAGCTGGGATGGTACAAAATTGACCGAGCAATTCTCAATTGATTTTATAAAAGAGAAGTTAGGTAGAGCTCATCAAATGCGTTTTGGTGCCTATTCTTTATACGGCAAAAAAAGTTAAGCAGTAAAGTTTTATTATCTTAAAAACGCTCTCTATAAAGCTTTAATTTTGATAGAGAGCGTTGGTATAGGACACCTTTATAAATCACTCTATAAGAGTTACCTCTAATTGACAAGGTAATCAGCAAGCATGAAATTGTCTTATTTATTTAGCTTTTTCTTAATTCTGATAACCACACTAGTTCAAGCTCAAGAACCCAAATCATTAGCTGTTGGTTATTCAAAACTGCCTTTTGTGTTACCTGCTCCGGGCAGTTACCGCTTACCGGTCATTAGTATTGCCGCGGATGGTGAGGTATTAACGACTGAAAATCAAGCTAAGCACTTGCACCAGTTGATGGGGGATAAGATTGTTATATTAAGTTTTATATATGCGACGTGTAGTGATGTTAATGGCTGTCCATTAGCCACTCAAGTGCTTCATAAAATGAACCAGCAATTGCAAAACCAACCTGAGTTGGTAGACAAATTACGTTTGTTAACCTTAAGTTTTAATCCTACCCATGATACGCCCGATAAGATGCTGAAATACAGTGAGGGCTTTAAAACGGGTCTTCTAGATTGGCAGTTTCTGACTACGCGAGATGAAGATAGTTTGCAACCAATACTGAATAGCTATCAGCAAAATGTTCAGAAAATCATGGATGATAAAGGTCAATTTACCGGCGCTTATGCACATTTGTTGCGAGTATATCTAATTGATACCGATAAAAATATACGCAATATCTACAGTGCCGATTTTTTACATGCGGATACGGTTATTTATGACATTAAAACGTTATTAATGGGGGATCAAAAACCTGTCGAGCCTAAGCAAGCTAGCGCTGATGACTTATATGAGGCCGGCGATAATAAACAAAATTATCAGTTCACTGATTATCAAACCCATTCTATTGCATTAACTCAACGCCAAGGCAAGGCCATTGATCTGATTAAATTAGCCCATAAATCGCCATTGGGTTTGCCTCTATTGCCTCAACCAAAAGACAATCCCATAACATCTGCCAAAATTGCTTTGGGACGTAAATTATTTTATGACCGCCGCTTGTCCTTAAACAATACCTTCTCATGTGCTATGTGTCATGTGCCAGAACAGGGTTTTAGCAATAATGAAATGGCCACTGCAGTAGGCATAGAAGGTCGCAGTGTGCGCCGTAATAGTCCGACACTTTATAATGTTGGTTATGCTCAACTTTTATTTCATGATGGACGAGAAAGCAGCTTAGAACAACAAGTCTGGGGGCCACTATTAGCACATAATGAAATGGCCAATCCATCTATCGGGTATGTGGTGGATAAAATTAAACAGAGTGGCGATTATAAAGGCTTATTTGAGCAGGCATTTAATAATAAAGGACCCACCATGGAAACTATAGGTCAAGCGATAGCCAGTTATGAGCGTAGCCTTAATTCAGCTGACTCTGCATTTGATAGATGGTTTTACGCTAAGGGATCTCAAGCAGTAACAGAACAAGTTAAACGCGGGTTTGCTTTATTTACGGGTAAAGCGGCTTGTAGTGGGTGTCATACACTTGACAAGACATCAACGTTATTTACCGATCAAAAACGTCATAACACAGGCATTGGTTATGCAGTTTCTATGCAGAAAGATCCTGAACAACAAAAGGTGCAAGTAGCCCCCGGTGTTTTTGTGGATGTGTCTAAACAAAGTTTAACAGGTCTAAATAACGAAAAGCCTAATGACTTAGGCTATTACGAAATTAGTCAAAACGCCAAAGATCGATGGTCATACAAAACCCCTACGCTTCGCAATATAGCGCTGACCGCACCTTATATGCATAACGGTTCTTTAGCGACTTTAGCCGATGTGGTAAGTTTTTATAATCAAGGCGGTATTGCTAACGAGAACTTATCACCTTTAATCAGACCCTTGAAATTAACAGATGCTGAACAAGCTGATTTAGTCGCTTTTTTAAAGGCCTTAACAGGCAATAATGTTAAAGATTTGGTGTCTGATGCCTTTGCTGCTCCTGTGGGAGATTTATCAGCAACGCCCTAAATACCTATAATTAGTAAATAGACTTAAGTAATAAGTACGAAGGTTTTATTTTCTACTTCATTTTGTCATGTTTATGTCGTACCCTAAACACACTGTGGTTTTTATAGCTGTGTATCTTTAAACTGTCCAATAAACTCGTCGGAGTCAAAATGCCTACTAACAAATTTGTGTTTAGCAAGCCCAAGCTATCAATTATTAAGCTCCCTGAACAAGGCATGAAAAAACATGACTTTGTTGAAGATTTTAAACAATATTATGTGCATTTGTTAGGCCGAGATGAGCATTGCCGTTCGCCTTATTATGCTAATGAAGCGTTGTCGCAAGCCATTCGTGATCGATTAATGGAGCGTTGGAAAGATACTCATCATACTTATAGAGATAATGACGCTCGTAAACTCTATTATCTTTCGATGGAGTTTTTAATGGGACGTACCTTAAGCAATGCCATGCTCAACTTGGGCGTTAGTGATACTGTAACAGAGGCTATGTATGATTTAGGCATTGAAATTGAAGAATTGATTGCTAGTGAACATGATGCGGGTTTAGGAAATGGGGGCTTAGGTCGTTTAGCGGCGTGTTTTATTGACAGTTGTGCAACTTTGCAATTACCCGTAGTGGGTTATGGTTTGCGTTATGAATACGGTATGTTTACTCAAACTATCGTTAATGGTGAGCAAGTCGAAAAACCTGATCATTGGTTACGGCACGGTAATGTCTGGGAAATTGAGCGTTTAGAGTATTCGCATTGTATTAAGTTTGGTGGTCATACTGAGGTGCATACTGGGGAAGACGGTGTGCAACGTTATCATTGGATTTCAACGTCTAATGTATTAGCGATCCCTTTTGATACACCTATCCCGGGTTACAAAAATGGTACGGTTAATTCTTTACGTTTATGGAAAGCGGTGGCCACAGAAGAGTTTAATTTAGACGAGTTTAATGCCGGTGATTATGCCGAAGCGGTGGCTTCTAAAATTACCGCAGAAAATATTACCATGGTGTTGTACCCCAACGACGCTAATGAAAACGGTAAAGAGTTACGTTTAAAACAGCAATATTTCTTAGCTTCCGCTAGTTTGCAAGATGTATTGGCACATTGGGTTGAAACGCATGGTAAGGATTTTGAACACTTTGCAGAGAAGAATTGTTTTCAGTTAAATGATACGCATCCGAGCATCGCGATTCCTGAATTAATGCGTTTATTAGTGGATATCTATCATTTGTCTTGGCATGATGCCTGGACAATGACTAAAAAAACGATGGCTTATACGAATCATACATTATTGCCAGAAGCTTTAGAAAAATGGTCTGTCAATTTAATGCGCAGATTAGTACCGCGTTTAATGGAAATTATCTTTGAAATTAATGCGCATTTTATGGAAGAAGTGTCTTTGCGTTGGCCCGGTGATACGGATCGTATGCGCAGAATGTCTATTATTGAAGAAGGTGGCGAACAGCGTGTCCGCATGGCCTATTTGGCTATAGTGGGTAGTTTCTCCGTTAACGGTGTCGCACAATTACATTCTCAGTTATTGCAACAAGGGTTATTTAAAGATTTTTATGAACTTTGGCCGCGTAAGTTTAATAATAAAACCAATGGGGTAACGCCTAGACGTTGGTTAGCATCTTGTAATCCTGAGTTGGCAGCGTTAATTACTGAAACGATTGGTGATGGGTGGATCACTGATTTATCTCAGTTGAAAAAGTTAGAGCCTTATGCAGAAAATGCTAAATTTCGACATAGATGGCGAGCAATTAAACAAGCAGCTAAGCAACGTTTGATTGATTATAAAAAGCGTAAACATCCTTCTGAATTGCACTTTGATGTGAATGCGATTTTTGATGTGCAAGTGAAGCGTATTCATGAGTATAAGCGTCAAGTGTTAAATGTTTTGCATGTCATTCATTTATATAACGACATTAAAAAACGAGGTGCAGAGCATCATGTGGCGCGCTGTGTGTTAATCGGTGGTAAAGCGGCACCGGGTTATAAGATGGCGAAAAAGATTATAAAATTAATTAATAACGTCTCGCATGTGATTAATGCAGATCCTGATACTTCTCATAAACTAACGTTGTTATTTTTACCAGACTATAGAGTGTCTGCGATGGAAAAAATCTGTCCGGGTGCCGATTTATCGGAGCAAATCTCTACGGCGGGTAAAGAGGCTTCTGGTACCGGTAATATGAAGTTGATGATGAATGGTGCTATCACTATTGGGACGTTGGATGGCGCTAATATTGAGATTAGAGAAGAAGTCGGCGATGATAATTTCTTTTTGTTTGGCTTAACCGAGCAAGAAATTGAAGAGCGTCGCGGGCATTATGATCCTTTGAGTATTATCGACCAAGATCAAGATTTAAAAGAAGTATTACATCTGTTAGAGTCTGGGCACTTTAATCAATGCGAACCTGGCTTGTTTGACGATGTGATTGCTAGTATTAAAAGTCCGCATGATCCTTGGATGACAATCGCCGATTTTAGAAGTTATGTGGATGCCCAAGAGCGGGTAGAAGATGCTTATCGTGATCAAGAGCATTGGACAAGGATGAGTATTATTAATTGTGCGAATAGTGGTAAGTTTTCTACCGATCGCACTATTAATGAATACAATCAAGATATTTGGAAACTGACGCCGCAACAGGTAAAGCATCATAGCGGTAAGTAGTTAAAGGACGTATCTAGGGAAAATATGATTTAAGGATGATGGATATTACGCCTGCGAGTAAAAATCCCATCATCCCTTTATTAAAGTTAGCTTCGGCTTGTGCTTAGGAAGTTTCGGCAGTTTTAAGTCTGTCTACTCGTTCGAGCGTATCAAAAGTAATAGTGGACATCGGTGATTGGCTCGTTAGATTGTTTGTGGGTGATTACAGAGTTCCTATTAGCTAGTCGGTGTCAATGTTTAACGCTATATTTGAATTTATAAATGGGCTTACGTCGGGCCATAATCTCTAAAATCAATATCTGGAAAGATATTATCCATTGTTTCTAATGCTATTAAGTAACGCTCATTAATACGGTTTTTGCGGATGCAATCATGCAGATAGTTAAAGCGAGAAAGATGATCGGTAATGCGTTTGTTGGCGTATTCGGTTGTAGTGCCGGCTTTCATAATAAACGGCCAGTCTGATGCTTGCGCTAATAATAAAGATCTAGCGGCTTGATTGGCTGCGCGTTCTTGTAGTGGTGTAACACTTAAATCACCTAAATCTAATGCCAGTTGTTCCATTTCTGCTTCGGCTTGATGCAAATAGGGATAAACCCAACTGTTTGTATCATTTAGCCAATAACTGTAATAACCTTGGTCACCCCATGTAGAGGCGGCAGGGATTGCAATTTGAGCTGGACTAGTTTGATTTAAATAATCACTGCAGGTGCTACTTGCTATAGTCACATTAGCATTACTCGCTAGTCTTAATACTTCTTCTAACCATTGTGGGCCCTCAAACCACCAATGCCCAAAGAGTTCGGCATCATAGGGGGCTACAATCATGGGTGCTCTATCCATTTTATGATTCAGTGCCGCAATTTGCTGTTGGCGTTTATTAATAAAATCTGCCGCATGCTGTTTAGCTTTTGCGGTGGCTATAATTGGGGCATACAATTGTTTTTCGGTGTCTTTACCGGTTACACGATAGTATTTAATGCCAGTATTGCAACGCGTATTGCCATCTAAAATATACGGCCCGATTTCATCAAGAGCTAGATCAAAACCGATATCTTTATAATATTCACGGTAATCAAAATCTCCGGGATAGCCTTCGTGAGAACTCCAGACTTGTTTAGAAGAATCTGGATCGCGACCAAAGGCATGCACGCCATTGCCACAATTGATGGGCGCATAAACACCGTTTTTAGGTGCCGGTGCTGCGTCTAAAATTCCATGACTGTCTACAAAGAAATAATTTAATCCGGCTTCGGCAAGAAGATTTTCTATGCCAGGATAATAAGCACATTCAGGTAACCAAATACCCGTAGGTGCAAAGCCTAAGTGAGATTTAAACGTATTAACGCCAATGTTAATTTGATTACGGACTGCGGTTTCACTGATATTAAGTAAGGGTAAAAAACCATGGGTAGCGGCACAGGTAATGAGTTCTAATTGGCCAGTGCTATGGTGTTTTTTAAAGGCACTGATAATGTCACCTTGATACTGATCTTGGTAAACAGCGAGGGTATTTTGATAAAACTTTAAGTAATATTCGGCAAGTGGCTTAAATTCAGCTAGATTTTGGGTGCGAATAACTTCTTTTTTAGACAGATCTATGCGTGATTTTAAATACTTGTGATAGCGTTGTTGCAATAACTCATCACGCAACATGCAGAGTAAGGGTGGCGACAGCGAGAGTGTCAAACGATACTGTATCTGGTCTTGTTGTAAACGATCAAGTACCCCAATTAATGGGATATAACATTCGGTTATAGCCTCAAATAACCAGTTTTCTTCAAAAAAGCTTTCATGCTCTGGGTGCCTCACATAGGGGAGGTGGGCATGGAGTATTAAACTTAAAAATCCTGTCTTCATGGGTACTATTTAATGCGTAAAGTTTTGGCCAGAAGCCTGCGTAATGGGTGAACTTGGCCTATGTACTGGGCAGCGTTTAGCAATAGGTTGAAATATCTGCACGCTGTTATTAAAGCAATCAGCTAGGTTGTTCTGGCTATGTTGCTGCGGGACTTGGGTAATATTTGAAGTCACCGGCGCTTGCTGTTGTAATTCAGAATTTGTTTGATTGAGACTCGCATAGTAATGCTGACTATTTGAATGATTGGGTAAGGTTAGCGTCTGTTGGCCTTGGCGGTTATTAATAAAAAAATCTAACCAAGCGTACTTAGGGTCATCTGGGTGAGTATCTTCTAAGGGATGCAGGCTTAAAGTGAGCTCTGGGCTTGTTGTATAGTTATGCTCAGTGAGCGTTTCAGCTTTTTGTTGGGGTTCTGATTCAGGCAAATGCCAATAGGCATGAACATGCTCAGGATCAATAGGCATTAGAACGACTTCGGGCTTGGTGTTCTTAATGCTGGGAGCAAATCCAGAACTGATTATTTGGCTAATACCCAATAATTCTTGAGTCGTTAAAGTTTCTTCAGTTATTTTAGGCGTTGTTTCTGGGCGCAGTACGGGGGCAAAATCTTGATTGATTTCTAGGCTAATCGCTAACAATTCTTCGGGAGAGAGTTGCTTGCTAGATTGATTTATAGAGAATGAAGACTCCATCACTTAACTTTTAAATCATTGATGATTGGATTCAAGATCAGATTTACCCTTCTTTTAAAATACTGCCTGGTGACTTTATTTTGTATCTAGCTGTATTGGTTGTAAACAAGGTCTCAGTATACTTGTTATATTAAGCGCGTTCATCCAAATTTATCACAAAAAACGCTAAACTTTGTCGATTGCTAGGCTATTTTACGTTATTGTATCTATTTTTATTAGGTGCTGAGCCTTATCACACTGTAACTACTTGAATTATTGAGAAGATGATTGAAGCTTTAAAACCTCTAAATATAAATGTTTTTCTTGAAGAAGATATCGGTTCAGGAGACATTACCGCCGCCATTATCCCCGAAACCGCTCAGGCTTATGCAGAAGTCATTACCCGTGAAAGTATGGTGATGTGTGGTCAGGCTTGGTTTAATGCCGTATTTGCGCAATTAAATTCAAATGTGGTCATTAATTGGTTGGTAGCAGACGGTGATTTTGTAACAGAAAATAACGTGTTATGTACTGTGCAAGGCCAAGCGAGGGCGTTATTAACCGGAGAGCGTACGGCACTTAATTGGGTGCAACTCTTATCTGCGACAGCAACGGTAGCTCAACACTATGCAGATGCGGTAGCTGGCACCGGATGTAAAGTTTTGGATACGCGTAAAACCATTCCTGGATTACGTGATGCACAAAAGTATGCCGTGGCTTGCGGGGGCGCTTATAACCACCGTATTGGTTTATATGATGGTGTATTAATTAAAGAAAATCATATTATGGCGGCGGGTTCAATTACTAAAGCCATTCAAGTCGCTCGACAATTAACTTCCGTGCCTGTTGAAGTAGAAGTAGAAACGATGGCAGAGTTAACAGAAGCGTTAGCGGCTAAGCCGGATCGTATTATGCTGGATAACTTTAGTTTAGAAGATTTACGCACAGCAGTCGCTTTAACCGGTGGTAAGGTCGAGTTAGAAGCCTCTGGCAATATTAGTATAGAAACTATAAAAGCTGTAGCAGAAACTGGAGTGGATTATATTTCTATTGGCGCGTTAACTAAGCATGTTAAAGCCGTTGATTTGTCGATGCGGGTTAAAGTATTACCCGAATAGGTTTTTAATTTTTGTAAAAGATATAAGCACCAGAAGTGTTTGCTTCTGGTGCTTATAGATTAAAGACTAAGTGTTAGTCTTAGAAGTTAAATAATGAAGTTAAATCCCCAATAGCCGGTTGATTAGCCGGTACATAAGGGCTTTGCTCACTTCTTTTTGGATTAGGTAAGTTATCACGACTACGTGCACTTAAAGTCGGTAAACGCCAGTTACGCTCGATAAACTTTAAGATAGATGCATGGTCATGGTAAGTATGATCGATATAATTCTTTTTAGCGTAAGGTGAAACCACGATCATTGGAATTCTTGGGCCATCGCCAAAGAAATCTAAGTTTTGGATATAACCGGTATCAAAATATCCGCCACCCTCATCAGTTGTGATGATAATCGCAGTATCAGCCCATTGCCCAGAAGCCTGAACTTTAGCTACTAAATCAGCTAAGAAGGCTTCATAAGCATAAGGTGCTGAATAACCAGGGTGACCACTGCTTAAGTTTTTAGGCACCACAAATGAGACAGATGGCAATGCGCTGTTGTTAACATCGTTATAGAAAGAGGTTAAACCTTTTAAGTTAGCTTTTAGGCTAGGATTAGTAACTACATTAGCTGAAGCGTTATGTGGGTCGCCGATTGCGTTGTATAAGACTGGACGCGTATTTGTTATAGCTAACGGTTTTGCATAATAATCAATAACCACATCAGGCGTGCCCACAGGTAATTGGTTTTTTACAGCAGCAAAAACTTGTGGATAAACCACATTCGTATAGATCGAATCACTCGTTACATCAGCATCTTCACGACCACCGGTATACCAGCTCCAAGTGACATTATTAGCTGATAATAATTCACCAATGGTAGGGACAGTTTGGGGTGGGTAGGTGAATTTATCAGCACCTAAAGCATTTGCAGTACCATCAACGGCATAAGGTGGGTTGTAGTTATTCACTAAATAATACGCGCCGTTTTCACAATTACTTCTGCGGTGGTTAGCGTTTAAGAAGTTTAAGATCGGTAATACACCCGGTTGTGCAGCATCCGAACAGTTAACATAAGAACCGCCAGAATAACCGTCGTTAGTATAGAAGTTGTTGCTGCCTGGGGTTGGATCTGGGTTTTCAATTTGATTTAATGGGGGCGTTGCAAGTTTACCCGCTTCGTTATAAATCGCTACGTCGCCCGTTGCTAAAGCAAAAAAGTTCGCGCCTGTACCCCCTAATACAAATTGGTGATAGTTATCGCTAATTGCGTAGTTTTGAGCTAATTGCTTAAAGAAAGGTGCGTCGCCAGTGCTCATATTAAAAAAGCCCATTAATTCGCCGCCTTGACCGGGAGCATCTTGTGTAACGCCATCAGTTGCTCCGCCAGTACCTGTTTGGGCAGTCACCCAAGTGAATAAATCTAATTTTGAGTTATTACCACCTGTTTGTTGCCACATTTGGAAGAAACGATGCGCAGGATCACCTAATCCAGAAGTATAAGGTACAAATTTAGTGATTTGGAAAGAACCATTGGCAGTTAAAGAAGCAAACCGTGGATCTAAAATGTTCCCGTATAACTGGAAAGTAGCTGGAT
>CAJADF010000001.1 GCA_903938485.1 uncultured Methylococcaceae bacterium | reverse complement strand
TCGTCGGACTAAGGAGCAAAGATCGCGATAATACAGGGCAAGTATCGTCGGACTAAGGAGCAAAGATCGCGATAATACAGGGCAAGTATCGTCGGACTAAGGAGCAAAGATCGCGATAATACAGGGCAAGTATCGTCGGACTAAGGGGCAAGATTCGCGGCAATACAGGACAAGTATCGCATCAGTAAAGAGGGTTTTCTTCAAATTAAATGGCATAACGTTTTACGTCTGGATACCTCACTAAACCCGCTCTCATTCTGTTTTATCTATCACACTAAAAAATACGAATTAACGCCGCATGTAGAGCACCTATTGCGTTAACTCAATTATCAAGAATGATCAGTTTCAAATAACATATCAATATCACCGCCTTTTTTTGCATCATCAACTTGAGAACCCAACAACATAACCCGTGAGCCCTCACCTAAAACGGTAGGTATCCTTAATGATTATAATTTATTCAGAAGTCAGTCTCATAGAACTAAAAACGTTTTATTTTATGGCTGATTCAAAAAGATAAACCACGTTAGTTTTAATGGTTAGTCTAAGCACCGGCCAATATTTTTAATCTAAAACACAATTCGATGACTACTACCCATCTTTAAGATTGACATTAAAAATAACTATTCTATAGTTGGCTAACCTGAGTTAATTAAAGTATATCTACTATGCAAGTTAACATGCTCGAAGCCAAAAACTGTTTGTACACTCTTTTTGATGTCGTCGAACGTGATGAAGAAGTGATAATAACTCGTAAGACCACATCCTCAACACGCTATGGATATTAAAGGACTATTAGCATTAGCCATTAACAACGGCGCTTCTGATTTACATTTATCAGCCGGACTACCCGCTATGATACGCATTGATGGGGATATTAAACCTATTAATGAAAGAGTCTTAAATGATGCCATGGTAAAAACGCTAATTGATAGCGTGATGAATAATAATCAGCTTAAGGACTATCAAACACTTTTAGAAACTGACTTTTCATTTAGCTTACCGAACATCGGTCGGTTTCGGGTTAATGTTTTTAATCAACTCAGAGGGGCCGCGGCTACTTTTAGAATGATTCCTGAGTCTATCCCCACATTAAGCCAATTAAATTCACCCGATTTTTTCCAAACACTGACTATAAAACCGCGTGGACTTGTTTTAGTCACTGGCCCCACAGGTTCTGGCAAGTCCACTACCTTAGCGGCCTTAATTAATCATATTAATAACCGGGATCACGCACACATTATTACCATTGAAGACCCTATTGAATTTGTGCATAGCAGCCAAAAATGCTTAATTAATCAAAGAGAAGTACATCGAGATACGTTAGGATTTAATGAGGCTTTACGCTCGGCCTTACGAGAAGACCCTAATGTGATTATGATTGGTGAAATGCGTGACTTAGAAACGATTAGGTTGGCTTTAACTGCTGCAGAAACCGGGCATTTAGTGTTTGCCACGTTACACACTAATTCAGCTGCTAAAGCAATCGATAGAATTATTGATGTATTTCCGGCCGGAGAAAAAGACATGATTCGGGGTATGCTGTCAGAATCATTACAGGCCGTTATCTCACAAACACTCCTTAAAAAGATTGAGGGTGGTCGGGTAGCGGCTTATGAAATTATGGTGGGCACTGCCGCCATCAGAAACTTAATTAGAGAAGCGAAAGTCGCTCAAATGTATTCTGCGATTCAAACAGGCCGAAAAGACGGTATGCAAACCTTAGATCAAAGCTTAAAAGAATTAGTCGATAAAGGTTTGATTACTAGAGAAGAAGCCTCAGCTAAAGCCGTTAATAAAGACATTTTTTCAGTCACTTAAGATTGAATGTCTTTATTAACCTTATCTGATATTGTTAAATAACAAAGCTTATAAAGCAAACAACTCACGCATTTTACGGCCGGGACTTTCTGCTCGCATAAACGCCTCGCCTACTAAGAACGTATAGATATCATGATCCAACATTAATTGCACATCTTCTTGGGTATGAATACCGCTTTCTGTCACGATCAATCTATCCGCGGGAATGTGCTCTTTTAGCGTTAAAGTGGTTTGTAAATCTGTCGCAAACGTTCTTAAATTACGGTTATTAATACCGATTAGTTTAGTCTCTAAGGTCAACGCTCTTTGTAACTCTTCTGCGTCATGTACTTCTACTAAAACATCCAT